>DASQAK010000130.1:0-40815 GCA_035635755.1 Candidatus Methylomirabilota bacterium
CGCCACGGGCAAGGGCAATGATCAGGTCCGCTTCGAGCTCACCTACGCGGCCCTCGCCCCGGAGCTGACGGTCATCGCCCCGTGGCGGGAATGGGACCTCGACTCCCGCACCTCGCTCATGGAGTTCGCGCGGAAGCACGATATCCCGGTGCCCGTGACGGCGGAGCGGCCGTACTCGACCGATCGCAACCTCTTCCACATCTCCTTCGAGGGAGGAATCCTCGAGGACCCGTGGACGGAGCCGCCGCCGAAGATGTTCCTCCTCACGAACTCGCCGGAGTCCGCCCCGGATGTGCCCGTGTACATCGAGATCGACTACGAGGCGGGGAATCCCGTGGCCGTGGACGGCCGGCGCCTCGGCCCCGCCGCGCTCCTGGAGGCGCTCAATCGAGTGGGCGGCGAGCACGGGATAGGACGGGTCGACCTCGTGGAGAACCGGTACGTGGGCATGAAGTCGCGGGGCGTCTACGAGACCCCGGGGGGGACCATCCTGCACGTGGCCCACCGGGCCCTCGAGTCGCTGACCCTCGACCGCGAGGTCGTGCACCTGCGCGATTCCCTCGTGCCGCGCTACGCCGAGACGATCTACTACGGCTTCTGGTTCGCCCCGGAGCGCGAGGCGCTTCAAACGCTCGTGGACGGCATCCAGAAGGACGTGACGGGCACGGTGAGGCTCAAGCTCTACAAGGGCACGGTCACCGTGGCGGGGCGGCGCTCGCCGCGCTCGCTCTACCGGACGGATTTCGTGACCTTCGAGGCGGACCGCGTCTACCGACAGAAGGACGCCGAGGGCTTCATCAACCTCAATGCCCTTCGCCTCAAGATCCGCGCCCTCCGGGACGGCGGCCGATAGGTCATCGCCTCCTCCCCATGCGCGTGCACGTGGCCCTGACGCCCGCGGAGTTCCCGCGCCTGGCTCTCGCCGGGCGCACCGCCCTCGTCGTCGACGTGCTGAGGGCGACCACCACGGTGGTTGCTGCCTGCCTGGCAGGCTGCGCGGGGGTGATTCCGGTGGCTACGCCCGAAGAGGCGCGCGACGCCGCGGCCCGGCGGCCCGGGCTGCTGCTCGCCGGCGAGCGGAACGGCGAGGCCATCGAGGATTTCGATCTCGGAAACTCTCCGCTCGAGTGCACGCCCGCGCGCGTGGGCGGACGCACGCTCGTCCTCACCACCACGAATGGGACGGGGGCCATGCTCAAGGCGCGCGAGGCGGCCGCCGCGGCCGTGGCCGCCTTGACCAATGTCTCGGCCGCCGCCGCGTGGGCTGCGCGTCGCGGCCAGGACGTCACCGTGCTCTGCGCGGGAGAGAAAGGCTGTTTCTCTCTCGAAGACGCGGTGTGCGCGGGCCTGCTCGTGGAGCGGCTCTGCCGTGCAGGGGAGGGTGCGGAGCCGAGCGGTGAGGCGCTGGCTGCCCAGGCCCTGGGGCGCCTCTACGGCCCGCGCCTCGACCGGCTGCGCTCCGACTCGACCTGGGCGAGGACCCTGGCCGCGAAAGCCCGCGCCGTCGATCTGGATGCCTGCCTCGTGGTCGACACGACGGACATGGTGCCCATCCTGGGCGACGGACTGATCACACCCGAGGGGGCAACCTTGACTTGCGCGGCGGCGGCAGCCGATACTCGGTTGCGCCGCCGCGTGCGGCCGGACGCCACCAGATGAACCTCGCCATCGCGCTCACCCTCGTCCGCATCGTCCTCGTGCCCTTCGTCATCGTCTTCCTGATCTCGTCGTCGCGGGTGCACGTGTTGATCGCCGCCCTCATCTTCTTCGCGGCCTCCCTGACCGACTGGCTCGACGGGCGGGTGGCCCGACGCCGCAACCAGGTCACACGTCTCGGCACCCTCCTCGACCCCGTGGCCGACAAGCTCCTCGTGGCCGCCGCCCTCATCTCGCTCGTCCAGGTGGACATGATCCAGGCCTGGATGGCCATGGTCATCATCGGGCGCGAGCTCGCGGTGACGGGGCTCCGCGGCGTCGCGCTGTCCATGGGCGTCATCGTGTCCGCCTCGGGACTGGGCAAGATCAAGACGGTCTCCCAGTACGTCGCCATCACCTTCCTCATCCTCGATCGCGGCGTGCCGCGCGACTTCCTGCCCTTCCACCTCGTGTCGTGGGGCACCCTGTGGGTCGCGCTCGGCTTCACCGTCCTCTCGGGCGCGGACTACTTCTACCGCTTCCTCCTCAAGGCGGGGCCGCGGACGCTCATCAAGGACCAGGAACGCTGGCCGTGAGGGCGCTGGGGCTGGTCGCCTCCTATCTCATCGGCGCCATCCCCGTCGGCTTTCTCGTGGCGCGGGCCGCGGGGGGCTTCGACATCCGCGGCAAGGGCAGCGGAAACATCGGCGCCACCAACGTGCTGCGTACCCTGGGACCCGTGCCCGCCGTCCTCACCCTGCTCGGGGACGTGGTCAAGGGCTACCTCGCGGTGCGCGTGGCCGAGGTGCTGGGGCCCGAGCCGGCGTGGGGGGCGGCGGGCGCTCTCCTGGCCGTGGTGGGCAATTGCTGGCCCGTCTTCCTGCGATTTCGAGGAGGCAAGGGGATGGCCACGGCGCTCGGGGCGTTTCTCGCTCTCGTTCCGAAGGCCGTCCTGCCCGCGGCGGTGCTCTTCATCGCGATCGTCGCGATCTCTCGCTATGTCTCGCTCGCCTGCATCGCGGCCGTGCTCGTGCTGCCTGTCGGCGCCTTCGTGCTGGGCTATCCGCGGGCGTCAACCGGTGCGGCGGCGCTCGCGGCCCTCGTCATCCTGTGGCGCCACCGGGAAAACATCCGACGTCTCGCTGACGGAAAGGAAAACCGCCTGGGCGGGCGGCTGCCCGCGGCATGAGCGGCGCCGCGGTCGTCGGCGCCGGGACCTGGGGCACGGCCCTCGCCGCGCATCTGGCGCGCCTGGGAACGCCGACCCGGCTATGGGCTCGCGACGCGGCCGTGGCGCGGTCCATCGCGGCGGCTCGCGAGAATCCACGCTACCTGCCCGGCGTGCGTCTGCCCGATCTCGTGGAGATCACCGGCGATCGCGATGAGGCACTCGCGGGCGCCGGCCTCGTCGTGGTCGCCGTGCCCTCCCACTTCTTGCGCGGCGTGCTGACTCCGATGGCGCCCCTCGTCCCTCCGGGCGCGATCCTGCTGTCCGCCACCAAGGGGCTGGAGCCGGCCAGCGCGCTTCGCATGTCCGAGGTCCTCTCTCAGATCGCGCCGGGGCGAACGGTGGCCGTCCTGTCCGGGCCCTCCTTCGCCCGCGAGGTCGTCCTCGGCCGCCCCACCGCCCTCGTCGTCGCCTCGTCGGATGTCGCGGCCGCGGACGAGCTGCAGGGGAGGCTGACCGCGCCGGGCCTGCGCCTCTACACCAACCGCGACGTCATCGGCGTGGAGATCGGAGGGGCGCTCAAGAACGTCATGGCCATCGCCACGGGACTGAGCGACGGTCTCGAGCTCGGAGAGAATGCCCGCGCCGCCCTCATCACGCGAGGACTGGCCGAGATCGGCCGACTCGCCCTGGCCCTGGGCGGGCGGCCCGCCACCGTGTCCGGGCTGGCCGGCCTGGGAGATCTCGTGCTCACCTGCACGGGCGCGCAGAGCCGCAATCATGCCCTCGGACTGGGGATCGCGCGCGGGCGCAGCTTGGCCGAGGTCGAGAGCTCGACGCCCATGATCGCCGAAGGCGTGCGCACCGTCGCCTCCGCGCTCACGCTGGCCCGGAGCAAGGGCGTGTCCATGCCGATCTGCGAGCAGGTGTCGGCGGTGCTGTTCGACGGCCGCGCCGTGCGCGACGCCCTCCAGGCCCTGCTCGCGCGCGAGCCGCGGCCCGAGGAGGAGGGCGCCGTCCGTGCCTGAGCTCCGCCGCGATCCCATCGTCGGGCGATGGGTGATCATCTCGACGGAGCGATCGCGGCGCCCATCGGATTTCTTGTCGACGCCCGCGCATCCGGTCGGCGCGGGGCCCTGCGCGTTCTGCTCGGGCCAGGAGGCGCGCACGCCCGACGAGGTGCTGGCCGTGCGTGGGCCGGGGAGCGCGCCCAATGCTCCCGGCTGGTCGGTCCGGGTCGTCCCCAACAAGTTTCCCGCCCTCAGGATCGAGGGCGAGCTGGAGCCCACGGGCGAGGGACTCTACGATCGCATGAGCGGAATCGGCGCGCACGAGGTCATCATCGAGTCGCCCGACCACACGGCTTCCCTCGCCACCCTGCCTGACACGCATCTTGCCGCCGTGCTCGGCGCCTGGCGGGATCGCATGATCGATCTCCAGAAGGACAAGCGCTTCGAGTACGTCAGCGTGTTCAAGAACCACGGCGAGTCGGCGGGCGCCTCCCTCGAGCATCCGCACTCCCAGCTCATCGCCACGCCCATGGTGCCCATGGCGGTGGAGGAGGAGCTGGAGGGGGCGCTCCGCCATTTCCGGATCAAGAAGCGGTGCATCTGGTGCGACATCATCCGCCAGGAGATGCACGCGAAGGTGAAAGGGCTCGGGCGCCTCATCCTGGGCGAGGGAGGCTTCGTGGCGCTCTCGCCCTATGCGCCGCGCTTCCCCTTCGAGACCTGCGTGCTGCCCGAGAGCCACCGGTCGAGCTACGAGGAGATGGGCGGTGGCGAGCTCATGGCTCTGGCCCGCGTCCTGGGAGACGTGATCCGGCGGATGTGCCTTGTGCTCAACGATCCTGCATGGAACCTCACGCTCCACAGCGCCCCGCTCAAGACACCGGCACTCGACCATTTCCACTGGCACGTGGAGATCGCTCCCAAGCTGACGCGGATGGCTGGATTCGAGTGGGGAACGGGCTTCTTCATAAATCCGACCCCCCCGGAGGAGGCCGCCCGATACCTCCGGGAGGGGGTGCCAAAGGGCCCGTAAGTTGACACCAGACAAGCGCTTTGTTACACTCCGGTCGGTCCGTGGGCAGGACGGTTTTCGTGCGGGAATAGCTCAGTGGTAGAGCACAACCTTGCCAAGGTTGGGGTCGCGGGTTCGAATCCCGTTTCCCGCTCCATGAAAAATTTGCGGGGCTCGGGTCAAGCCAGCCCCCCCTTTGAGGTATGCGGCGGCGTAGCCAAGTGGCTAAGGCGGAGGTCTGCAAAACCTCTATTCAGCGGTTCGAATCCGCTCGCCGCCTCCAAGTCGAGCCGGCGGGCGCAGCAGGCGCCGGGGTGGCGGAACTGGGAGACGCAGCGGACTTAAAATCCGCTGGCCCTGCCGGGCCGTGGGGGTTCGATTCCCTCCCTCGGCACCAGCAGCGCGGTGAACACGTGCACGGGCGTTGATGGCAGGACGCGCCCGCGACGAGGGAGGCAAGGCAGTGGAGACCCTCAAGGTCGTGCGGAAGACGTTCACGATGCTGAGTGAGAACCACACCCAGGTCCTCGACATCACCAAGCAGATCCGGGACATCATGCTGAGCGCGGACGTGAAGGAAGGCATCCTGCTCGTCAATTCGCTGCACACCACGTGCGCGCTGTTCGTCAACGAGTTCCAGGGCGCCCTCATCGAGGACGTCAAGACGATGATCCAGTCGCTGGTGACCGAGAACAACAGCTACCGCCACGACGATCCGCGCTATTCCGACTGCGAGCGCGGCAACGCGCATTCCCACCTGCGCGCGGCCCTCCTCGGGCGTAGCGTGGCCGTGGGCATCAGCGGCGGGGAGCTGTCCCTCGGGCGCTTCCAGTCCATTCTCTTCGCCGAGCTCGACGGTCCGCGGCCGCGCAACATCGACGTACAGATCATGGGGGTCTAGCTCAAGGCCCCGAGGTCTCCCTCCTCGCGTCGTCCCCACCGCCGCCGCGGCCGTGGTGCCGCGGCCGGCATGGTAAACTCACGGCATGTCCTGGAAGCTCAAGCGCAAAGCCCAAAGCCTGCTCGCGGGTGAGGAAGGCCAGGTCCACAAGGACTGGGGTGGACGCATGTCCATCGCCCTCGTTTATCCGAACAGTTACGCCGTGGGCATGTCGAACCTGGGCTTCCAGACGATCTACGAGCACCTGAACGCCATCCCCGACGCGGTCTGCGAGCGCGTCTTCTTCCCGGATCCCGAGGATCTCGAGGAGCAGCGGAGGAGCGGGACGGCCCCCTTCTCCCTCGAGTCGCTCCGTCCGCTCAAGGACTTCGACCTCATCGGCTTCTCCGTCACCTACGAAGGCGACTACATCAATGCCGTCCGGCTTCTCGACATGGCGGGCATCCCGCTGCGGGCGGCCGAGCGTGGCGAGGGCGATCCCATCGTCCTCATGGGCGGCGTGTGCGCGTTCTCCAATCCCGAGCCTCTCGCCCCCTTCATGGACGCCGTTGCCGTGGGCGAGGGCGAGGAGCTGGTGGGCGAGATCGTGGAAGCGTGGCGGGCGAGCGGGGCAGAGGCCGGGATCGGCCGGAGACGCGTCTTCCTCGAGCGCCTGGCGTCGCTGGGCGGCATCTATGTGCCGGGCGCCTTCGATGTCGGCTACGCGGCGGACGGGACCATTGAGGCGGTGACGCCCCGCGCGCCGGGGGCCCCGACCGTGATCGTCAAGCGGCGGCTCCGCGACGTGGATGATTTCGAGACGCGGTCCATGCTCAAGACACCCAAGGCCGAGTATGGACACATGGCCCTCCTCGAAGTCGGCAAGGGGTGCGGGAGAGGCTGCCGGTTCTGCCTGGAAGGGCAGATCTACCGGCCCGTGCGGCACCGGAGCCTCGAGGCCTTGCGGGAGTCCGTGGCCAAGATCGCCAAGGAGTCCACGCGCGTGGGGCTGGTGGGCGCCTGCGTGTCGGACTATCCGTGGATCGGCGAGCTCATGAAGATGCTCGAGGAGTACGGCGTCGAGGTCTCGATCTCGTCGCTACGGGCGGACAGCCTGACCGAGGATCTCGTGGCCTCTCTCCAGCGCGGCGGGCACCGGACGCTGACCATGGCGCCCGAGGCGGGCACGGAGAGGCTGCGCCGAGTCATCCGGAAGGTCATCACCGACGAGCAGCTCCTGGCCGCCTGCGATCTCCTGCGGAAGTACGGCATCCCCAATCTCAAGTGCTACTTCATGATCGGCCAGCCCACGGAGACCATGGAGGACGTTCTCGCCATCGTGGACCTCGCGCGTCGCATGCTCGAGCGGCTACGCGTGCCGGGGCCCGACGGTCACCCCTTCGGCAAGCTGACGCTATCGATCTCCTCCTTCGTGCCCAAGCCCTGGACGCCCTTTCAATGGGCGCCCTTCGACGAGCCACGCGATCTCGAGGCCAAGCTGGAGGCGATCAAGCAGGGCGCGCGGCGGCTCTCCGTGCGCGTCGTGCACGAGAACCCGCGCGAGGCGGGGCTGCAGGCCCTCCTCGCCCGAGGCGATCGCCGCGTGGCGGACTTCATCGAGCTCGCGGCGCGGCTCGACGGCGACTGGCGCCGGGCCTTGCGCGAGTGGAGCGGGGCGGCCGCCTTCTACACGCAGCGCACTCGGCCCGAGGCCGAGATCTTCCCCTGGGACCACTTCGACGTGGGCGTGAAGAAGCCGGGTCTGCTCCGCGAGTGGCAGCGGGCCGGGCTCGGCGAGCCCGCGACGGCCTGAGGGGTCGGCATGGCTCGCGTGCGCGTGGGAAGCACCACGGACGTGCCACCCGGGGAGGGGCGCGTGGTCGAGGCGGACGGCCGGACCCTCGCCCTCTTCAACGTGTCCGGGGCCTTCTACGCCCTCGACAATTCCTGCTCCCACCGCGGCGGGCCCCTGGGCGAGGGCGATCTCGACGGCACCGTGGTCGTGTGTCCCTGGCACGCGTGGCGCTGGGATGTCACGAGCGGCGCCAACATGAACAATCCCGCCGTCAAGATGGCGTGCTTCCCCGTCAGCCTCGAGGGCGACCAGGTCTGGGTCGATCTGCCGTGATCCACGACACGTGGCAGCGTCCGCTCCGCAACCTCCGCCTCTCGGTGACGGATCGCTGCAATCTCCGGTGCGGCTACTGCATGCCGGAGGAGGAGTACGCCTGGCTGCCGCGGGGCGACATCCTCACCTTCGAGGAGATCGCCCGGCTCGTGGGCGTGTTCGCCGCTCTCGGGGTGGACAAGGTGCGCCTCACGGGTGGCGAGCCCCTCCTGCGCAAGGATCTCCCGCGCCTCGTCGCCATGATCGCGGCCGAGCCGCGCATCCTTGATCTCGCCATCACCACCAACGGCATCCTCCTGGCCGCCGAGGCGGAGGCGCTCCGGAAGGCGGGCATCGGCCGCGTCACCGTCAGCCTCGACACCCTCCGGGCCGACCGCTTCCGGGCGCTGACGCGGCGGGACAGCCACGCCCAGGTCCTCGAGGGCATCGAGGCCGTCCACCGCATGGGCTGGAGCGGGCTCAAGCTCGACAGCGTGGTGATCCGCGGCACCAATGACGACGAGCTCGCCGATCTCATCGAGTTCGGCACGCGCATGGGCGCCGAGGTGCGCTTCATCGAGTACATGGACGTGGGCGGGGCCACCCGCTGGACCATGGACCAGGTGGTCTCGCGTGCCGAGATGCTCGAGCGCCTCGCCGCGCGCTACGGCGCCGTCGAGCCCGTGGTCGAGGAGTCCTCGGCGCCCGCCGACCGCTTCCGGCTCCCCGACGGGACGATCTTCGGCATCATCTCGTCCACCACGGCGCCTTTCTGCGCCTCCTGCGATCGGAGCCGGCTCACCGCCGACGGGCAGTGGCTCCTCTGCCTCTATGCCACCGCGGGTATCGACCTGAGGAAATCGCTCCGGGACGGATCGTCGAAGGAGGAGATCGCCGCGCTCATCCGCTCCGCCTGGCAGAGCCGGCGCGACCGTGGCGCCGAGGAGCGGCTGGCCGTGAAGGACAGGCAGCCGCTCGTCCAGATCACCGAGCTGCGGGCCCGGCCCCATCTCGAGATGCACACGCGCGGCGGCTAGCCCGGCCCGATGCCATGATCGAGGCGGTGGGGGGGGCTGGGGGAGGAGCGACGCCGCTCCCCCCCAGTCCCGATACATCGGAGCGCGGCGCCAATCAGCAGACGTGCGACCGCCGGCTCTTCATGCAGCTCCAGGCCTTCGGCGGCTGCGCCGAGCCCAAGGCGCTCCAGGCCGCGCTCGAGCGAAGTCAGCTCGAGGCCGTGCTCTACGCCGATCTCCACGACCCCCGTGGCGTCGGCGTGCTCACCTTCGCCGAGGATCCCGCCTTCTTCGCCACGCGCCAGCGCGAGATCCTGGGCGCCGAGCCCTTCGCAGCCCTCACCCGCAAGCCCGAGCTCGCCATGCTCGGGCGCACGTACGCGAGCGGCTTCGAGTCCGACCTCGAGGACTGGCTCATCATGCGGCCGCGGCGGACCGTGCTCAACCCCGCGTGGCCCTGGGCCATCTGGTATCCCCTCCGCCGCACGGGCGCCTTCGCGAGGCTGTCGGCGCAGGAGCAAGGGGCCATCCTCCGCGAGCACGGCACCATCGGACGCGCGTACGGCGACGCCGATCTCGCGCACGATGTCCGTCTCGTGTGCCATGGCCTCGACGTCCACGACAATGACTTCCTGATCGGCCTCGTGGGCAAGGAGCTGCATCCGCTCTCCCACCTGGTCCAGGCCATGCGAAAGACCGCCCAGACCTCCGAGTACATGGCGAGCCTCGGGCCGTTCTTCGTGGGGCACGTCATCTGGCAGAGCCCGCCCCGGTGATCGCCGCTCGGGCGGCCCGCGCCGCCGCGCGGATCGCGCTGATCGCCCTCCTCCTCGCCGGGTGCGCCTCGCTGCCGCCCGAGAAACCGGTCACGTCCATCAGCGACATCGCGGGCGAGTGGCGCGGGACGATCCGGTTCGGGGGCGGCCCCTTCCAGTTCGTCGACGTCAGCATCAAACCCGACGCGACCATGGTCATGCAGTGGGGCATCAACACCAGGTGGGGCAGGGTCGCGGTGGTGAACGGGCGGGCAACCTTCGACTTGGAAATATGGACCGGCGCTATCTACTACCTCGAGGGTCCCGAGGGGCGCTTTCTCCTCATCCAGGCGATCTTCAGCGTCTTCGACGCGCAGGTGTCGCCCGTCAAGTAGCCCTCCCCGGACCCGCGCGCCAGGCGGCGAGGTTGGCGTCGATCTGGCCCGCGTGGACTTCCAGGTGCTCGGCGTAGATGGCCAGCCAGTCTTCCGCGGAGTAGCGGCCCGATCCCGTGTGCCGCCCCACGCGACCCCAGGCCTCCTCGGGCAGTCGGCGCAGGAGCACGACGGTGTTGGCGCGGACGGCCTCGACGGCGGCGAGGGCGGGCTCGAGCGGGTGGCGGTGGTAGTCGAAGCGCCGCGCCCACTCCGCCTCGTCATAGGCGAGGACGACGGGATCGGGCTCGGCGGTGACATAGCGGATACGCGCCGCCGCATTGGTCTCGGAGTCGGCGCAGTGGACGACGACCTCGTGGGCCGACCACTCGCCCGGCTTCGGCCGCCACTCCCGCGCCTCGGCGGGCACACGGGCCAGGGCGGCCTTGAGCCGCGCGGGGCCGTCGGCATAGCGCTGGATGAGCGCCTCGCGCTCGGACGCGCTGAGGGCCATCTAGGTCAAGGGGGCGGGCAGGTCGGACTTGCCCATCAGGTAAAGATCGACGCCGCGGGCCGCGCTCCGGCCTTCGGCGATGGCCCACACGATGAGCGACTGTCCCCGCTGCATGTCGCCGGCCGCGAAGACGCCGGGGACGCTCGTCATCCAGCTCGCGTCCCTCCACACGTTGCCGCGCTCCGTGAGCTTGACCCCGAGGTCGATCAGCAGCCCCTCGCGCCGCGGGCCCAGGAAGCCCATGGCGAGGAGCACCAGCTCCGCCTCCATCGCGTGCTCGGTGCCGGGAATGCTCTTGAAGCCCACGCGGCCGCCCTCGCGAACCATCTCGACTCGGGCGGCGTGCAGCGTGGTCACCCGCCCCGCCTGGCCCGAGAAGTGGGTAGTGTTGATGGAATACTCGCGGGCGCCGCCCTCCTCGTGCGCCGAGGAGACGCGGAAGATATTCGGCCACAGCGGCCACGGATTGCTGGCGGCGTCGCGCTCGGCGGGCGGGCGGGGGAGGATCTCGAACTGGGTGACGGAGCGCGCCCCCTGGCGATGCACGGTGCCGAGACAGTCGGCGCCGGTGTCGCCACCCCCGATGATGACCACGTGCTTGCCCTCGGCCGTGATGAAGTCGGCGTCGGGGACAGGATCGCCCTCGCAGCGCCGGTTCTGGAGGGTGAGGTAGTCCATCGCGAAGTGGATGCCCCCGAGCTCGCGGCCGGGTATCTGGAGGTCGCGCGGCCACTCCGCGCCGCCGGCGAGGACGATGGCGTCGAATTCGTCGCGCAGGGTGTGCACGGGCACCGTCACCCCCACCTCTGCCCCCGTCTTGAACAGGATCCCGGACGCCTCCATGAGGGCCAGGCGTCGAGTGAGGAAGCGCTTCTCCATCTTGAACTCGGGGATGCCGTAGCGGAGAAGGCCGCCGACCCGGTCCGCTTTCTCGAACACGGTGACGAGGTGCCCGGCGCGGTTGAGCTGCTCGGCCGCGGCGAGGCCGGCCGGGCCCGAGCCGACCACGGCCACTTTCTTGCCCGTGCGGATCGCGGGCGACTCCGCGGTCACCCAGCCCTCGTCGAAGGCATGCTCGATGATGCCGACCTCGACCTGCTTGATGGTCACGGGATCGTCGTTGATGCCGAGCACGCAGGACCCTTCGCAGGGCGCGGGACACAGGCGGCCCGTCCACTCGGGGAAGTTGTTGGTGGCGTGGAGGCGGTCAATGGCCTCGCGCCAGCGATCGCGATACACGAGGTCGTTCCAGTCGGGAATGAGGTTGCCCAGCGGACAGCCCTGGTGGCAGAAGGGGATGCCGCAGTCCATGCAGCGCGCGCCCTGCTTCTGGAGCTTGTCCGCCTCGAAGGGGAGGTAGACCTCCTGCCAGTCGTGGACGCGCTCGGCCACGGGGCGCCGCTTGGGCGCCTCGCGCTTGAATTCGATGAAGCCGGTGATCTTACCCATCAGACGGCTAGTTGTGGGCGGAGGCCATCACGGCTTCGTCGACGGACAGGCCGCTCTCCTCGGCCTTCTTGATCGCCTGGAGCACGCGCTTGTAGTCGCGCGGCATGATCTTGACGAAGATCCCCTGAGTCTCTTCCCAGCTCACGAGCAGCCGCGCGGCCACCGGGCTCTGGGTGTAGCGGATGTGCCGGGAGAGGAGGTCCTTCACGAGGAGGACGTCCTCGGTGTCGACGAGCGGCTCGAGGTCGACCATGCCGGGATTGCAGCGCCGCTTGAAGTCGCCGGTGGGGTCGAGGACGTACGCGATGCCGCCCGACATACCCGCGGCGAAGTTGCGCCCGCTCTGCCCGATGACGACGACGCGCCCCCCCGTCATGTACTCGCAGCCGTGGTCGCCCACGCCCTCGACCACGGCGAGAGCCCCGCTGTTGCGCACGGCGAAGCGCTCCCCGGCCACCCCGCGGAAATACGCCTCGCCGCCCGTGGCGCCGTAGAGGACGACGTTGCCGACCAGGATGTTCTCCTCGGCCACGAAGGTCGCCTCGCGAGGCGGATAGACGATGAGCTTGCCGCCCGAGAGGCCCTTGCCGACATAGTCGTTGGCATCGCCCTCGAGGGTCAGCGTGATGCCGCGGGGCACGAAAGCGCCGAAGCTCTGGCCCGCCGAGCCCGTGAAGTGGATGCGAATCGTGTCGTCGGGCAGGCCGTCCGGACCATGGCGCCGCGTCAGCTCCGAGCCCAGGATCGTCCCCACCGTCCGGTTGACGTTGCGGATGGGCAGGCGGATGTCCACCGGCTCACGGCGCTCCAGGGCCTCCCGGCAGAGGGGCAGGAGCGTGGTCATGTCCAGCGACTTGTCGAGACCATGGTCCTGCTCGACCACCCGTCGGATGGCGACCTCGGGACCGACCTGGGGCCGGTAGAGGATGGCCGAGAAGTCGAGCCCGCGCGCCTTCCAGTGGTCCACGGCCTGCCGCACGTCGAGAAGATCCGAGCGGCCGATCAGCTCGTCCATGGTGCGGGCCCCGAGCTGGGCCAGGTGCTCGCGCACCTCTTCGGCGATGAAGCGGAAGAACGCCTCCACGAACTCGGGCTTGCCCGTGAACTTGGCGCGGAGCTTGGGGTCCTGGGTGGCGATGCCCACGGGGCACGTGTTGAGATGGCAGACGCGCATCATGATGCAGCCCAGGACCACGAGGGGAGCGGTGGAGAAGCCGTACTCCTCGGCGCCCAGGAGGGCGGCGATGACGACGTCGCGGCCCGTCTTCATCTGGCCGTCGGTCTGCACGATGATGCGGTCGCGGAGCTTGTTCATGACGAGGATCTGCTGCGTCTCGGCCAGCCCGAGCTCCCACGGGACACCGCCATGCTTGATGGAGGTGAGGGGAGACGCGCCGGTGCCGCCGTCGTGGCCCGAGATGAGGACCACGTCGGCATGGGCCTTGGCCACGCCGGCCGCCACCGTCCCCACGCCGACCTCGGCCACGAGCTTGACGCTCACGCGGGCCCTGGGATTGCCGTTCTTGAGATCGTGGATGAGCTGGGCCAGATCCTCGATCGAGTAGATGTCGTGATGCGGGGGCGGCGAGATGAGCCCCACCCCCGGCATGGCATGGCGCACCTTGGCGATCCACGGATAGACCTTGCTGCCGGGGAGCTGGCCGCCCTCGCCGGGCTTTGCGCCCTGGGCCATCTTGATCTGCAGCTCGTCGGCGTTGACCAGGTACTCGCTCGTCACACCGAAGCGGCCGGAGGCGACCTGCTTGATGGCGCTGCGACGCCAGTCGCCGTTGGGTTCGCGCGGGTAGCGCGCGGGATCCTCGCCGCCCTCGCCCGTATTGGACTTGCCGCCCATGCGGTTCATGGCGATGGCCAACGTCTGGTGGGCCTCGAGGCTGATGGAGCCGTACGACATGGCCCCGGTGGCGAAGCGCTTGATGATCGCCTCGGCGGGCTCGACCTCCTCGATGGGCACGGGCGGCCGATCATCCTTGAAGGTGAAAAGACCCCGCAGCGTGGCCAGGTGAGCGTTCTGGGTGTTGACGAGAGTCGTGTACTCCTTGAAGATCGCGTACTGCTTCGCGCGGGTGGCATGCTGCAGCTTGAAGACGGTGTCGGGGTTGAAGAGGTGGTACTCCCCGTCCCGCCGCCACTGGTACTCGCCGCCCCAGTCCAGCTCGGGCTCGCCGATGGGCCGCTCGGGGAAGGCGCGCTGGTGGCGGAGGAGGGTCTCTCGCGCCACCACGTCCAGGCCGATCCCGCCGATCCGCGAGGCCGTCCAGGTGAAGTAGCGGTCCACGAAGTCCTTGGCGAGGCCGATGGCCTCGAAGATCTGGGCCGCCCGGTACGACTGGATGGTGGAGATGCCCATCTTCGAGATGACCTTGAGCACGCCCTTGTTCAGGGCCTTGATGTAGTTCTTCACCGCCGTCTTGTGATCGAGCGCGGGCAGGATGCGCTGGCCGATCATGTCGTCGAGCGTCTCGAAGGCGAGATAGGGGTTGATGGCCCCCGCCCCGTAGCCCAGAAGGAGGGCCACGTGGTGGACCTCACGGGGCTCGCCCGTCTCGATGATGAGGCCGACCTTCACCCGCTTGCCCTCGCGGATCAGGTGGTGATGCACGCCCGCGGTGGCGAGGAGGGCGGGGATGGGCGCCCACTCCCGGCTCACCCCGCGGTCCGAGATGATGAGGTAGGTGGAGCCCGCGTCCACGGCCCGGGCCGCGCTCCGGCACAGCTCCTCCATGGCGGCGGCGAGGCCGTCGGGACCATCGGTGACGCGGAAGAGCATGGGGACGGTGGTTGCCTTGAAGCCCGGCAGGTCGACGTGGCGGATGCGCGCCAGCTCGGCGTTGTCGAGAATGGGCGTCTTCAGCTTGATCTGCCGGCAGGCCTCGGGCGTGGGCTCGAGCAGGTTGCCCTCGGGCCCGATGCTCGTGGCGATCTGGGTCACCAGCTCCTCGCGGATGCCGTCGAGGGGAGGATTGGTCACCTGCGCGAAGAGCTGCTTGAAGTAGTCGTAGAGCAGCCGCGGCCGGTCCGAGAGCACGGCGAGCGACGTGTCCGTGCCCATGGAGCCCACGGGCTCCTCGCCCGCCGTGGCCATGGGCGCCAGGAGGATGCGCAGGTCCTCGTGCGTGTAACCGAAGGCCTGCTGCCGCTCGCGCACCGTGTCGTGGTCCGGCTCCGGCAGGTGCGGTGCCTCGGGCAGGTTCTCCAGCGGCTTGAGATGCGTGGCCAGCCACTCGCCGTACGGACGCTCGGTGGCGAAGGCGTGCTTGAGCTCGGCGTCGTCGATGATGCGCCCCTGGGCCGTGTCCACGAGGAAGATGCGGCCGGGGTGCAGGCGCTCCTTGATCAGGACGCGCTCGGGCGGGATGTCGAGCACGCCCACTTCCGATGCCATGACCACGAGCCCGTCCTTGGTGACGTAGTAGCGCGACGGACGGAGGCCGTTGCGATCCAGGACGGCGCCGATGACCGTGCCGTCCGTGAAGGCGATGGAGGCGGGGCCGTCCCAGGGCTCCATCAGACAGCCGTGGTACTCGTAGAAATCCTTCCGCTCGGCCGACATGGACTCGTGCCCGCTCCACGCCTCCGGGATCATCATGAGCACGGCCAGGGGCAGGGGCCGCCCGGCCATGACGAGGAGCTCCAGCACGTTGTCGAAGATCGCGGAGTCGCTGCCTCCCTCGATCACGATGGGAAGGATCTTCTCGAGATCCTCGCCGAGGAGGGCGGAGCGGCACAGCGCCTCGCGCGCCTTCATCCAGTTGATGTTACCCCGCAGGGTGTTGATCTCGCCGTTGTGGGCGATGTAGCGGTACGGATGGGCGAGCGGCCAGGAGGGGAAGGTGTTGGTGGAGAAGCGCTGGTGCACGAGGGCGAGCGCGGACTCCACGAGGGGATCCGTGATGTCGGGGAACATCGTCTCGATCTGGTCCGCCGAGAGCATGCCCTTGTAGATGAGCGTGTTGGCGGAGAGGCTCGGGAGGTAGAAGTATCCGCGCTCCGCCATGTCCGAGGCCCTGACCGCGTGCTCCACCCGCTTGCGGATGACGTAGAGCTTGCGCTCGAAGGCCTGGGCGTCGGGCACGGCGGCGCCGCGGCCGATGAACACGTGCTCGATCGTCGGCTCGACCGCGCGCGCAGACGGTCCCACCGGGCTGTCGTCGGTGGGCACCGGGCGCCAGCCCAGGAGCGTCTGCCCTTCCTCGGCCACGATGGTGGCGAGCAGCTCGCGGCACCGCGCGGCCTGGGCGGCATCGCGGGGAAGGAAGACGAGCCCGGCCCCGTAGCGCTTGGGGAGGGGGAGGGTGATCCCGAGCGTGGCGCACTCGCGCGCGAGGAAGGCGTGCGGGATCTGGATGAGGATGCCCGCGCCGTCGCCCGTGTTGACTTCACACCCGCAGGCGCCGCGGTGGAGGAGGTTCTTGAGCACCTCGAGGGCCTGGGCCACGATGGCGTGCGACCTGCGCCCCTTCATGTCCACCACGAAGCCGACGCCGCAGGCATCGTGCTCGTGGTCCGGGCGGTAGAGCCCCTGAGCTTCTGGAAGCCCCGCAGGTGTCGCCTTTGACATCCCGTTCTCCTCTTTCATCGGCAAGTTGAGCGCAAACGTTACACCAGAGCGGAGCATTAGCCAAGCGTAAAGTTGAAAAAACATAGCATTAGCATGGCTAATGGTGTAGCCTCGCAGGGTGAACCTCGACACGCTCAAGCTCTACTGTGACGTGGTCAGGCTCCGCAGCTTCTCGCGCGCGGCCGCCGCCAACGGCATCACGCAATCGGCGGCCAGCCAGTCCGTGCAGCAGCTCGAGGGCGAGCTAGACGTGCCGCTCCTGGATCGCTCCCGCCGTCCGCTCGTGGCCACCAAGGCCGGCCGGGTCTTCTTCGACGCCTGCCGCGGCCTCATCCAGGGATTCGACAAGGCGCGCGCCGATCTCCTGGCCTCCAAGCAGCGGGTCGACGGGACGGTGCGCGTCGCCGCCATCTACTCGGTGGGCCTGCACGACATGAGCCGGCACATGCAGCCCTTCATGTCGGCCCATCCCCAAGCCCGCGTGCTCCTCGAGTGCCTCCACCCTCACAAGGTGGTGGAGGCGGTCCTCAACGACGAGGCCGACCTGGGCGTGCTGTCGTATCCGACCGCGAATCGATCCCTGGCCGTGCTGCCGCTGCGCTCCGAGCCCATGGTGCTGGTGACTCACCCCAGTCATCGTCTGGCCAAGCGAAAGCTGGTCGAGCCCCGCGATCTCTCCGGCGAGAAGTTCGTCGCCTTCGACCGCGATCTCGCCGTCCGCCGCGCCATCGATCGCGCCCTCAGGCAGCATGGGGTGAAGGTCGACGTGGTCATGGAGTTCGACAATGTGGAGACCATCAAGCAGGCCATCGGCATCGCGGCCGGCGTGTCGATCCTGCCTCGGCCCACGGTGGTGATGGAATCGGGCATGCGCACGCTGGCCACCGTGCCGCTGGCCTTGCCCGGCCTCGCGAGACCCATCGGCATCATCTACCGGCGTGGCAAGCAGATGCCTCCCGCCGTCTCGCGATTCATCGAGGTGCTCCGCAGAGCCGACGGCGGCCAGGGCGGCGAACCTATTCAGGCGAGCCGAGATGCAAGTAGGGGGAGTGCGGGGGCCATTCGAGGCCCCGCTGATGGGGGAGTGCGGGGAGCCATTCGAGGCCCCCGCTAGTGAATGATGCCAGGGGCCCGTGTCCCCTGGGAGCGTGGTAACGTATCGGGCATGATGGGCGCATCGTTGATCATCGCGGCCAGCGAGGCCGACTCCAACCTCTACTACGCCTGCCGGTTCCTGGCCCCTGATCCCTTCGTGTATCTCGAGGTGGGCGGCAAGAAGATCCTCCTGATGTCCGACCTCGAGGTGGATCGCGCGCGCGCCCAGGCGCGGGTGGACGAGGTCCTGTCGCTCTCCGAGTGGGAGGGCAAGGCCCGCCAGCGCTGGCCCCAGCCGCGCCTCACGGACACGGTGACCCTGCTGCTCGAGGGCTATGGCGTCTCGGCGGTCGAGGTGCCCGCGGACTTCCCGCTCGAGCTGGCCGATCGCCTCCGCGAGCGTGGCCTGACGGTGACCCCGAGGCCGCACCCGTTCTTTCCCGAGCGGGTGATCAAGACGATCGAGGAGATCGCCGCCATCGAGGAGACGCAGCGGCACACCGAGACGGCCCTCGAGGCGGCCCTCGACGTGCTCCGGGCGAGCACCATCCGCGGCGACCAGGTGATCCACCGGGGCCGCCCGCTGAGCTCCCAAGATCTCAAGAAGGTCGTGAACGTCTCGCTCATGGAGAACGACTGCATCGCCGAGCACACCATCATCGCCTGCGGTGAGCAGGGGGTGGATCCCCACAACCAGGGCTCGGGTCCCATCCACCCCAACCAGGGCATCATCTTCGACATATTTCCGCGCTCCTCCCAGACCCGGTATTACGCGGACATGACGCGGACGGTGGTCAAGGGCAAGGCCTCCGACGAGCTGAGGCGGCTCTACGAGGCCGTCCTCGCCGCTCAGCTCCGCGGCATCGAGCTGATCCGCGACGGCGCGTCGGGCGGAGCCATTCACACCGAGGTCGCCCGGACCATGGAGGCGCGCGGCTATTCCACGGGCGTGGTGGACGGCCGGCAGCAGGGCTTTTTCCACGGCACCGGCCACGGCGTCGGGCTCGACATCCACGAGCCCCCGCGGATCAGCCGCCTCGACTACGAGCTGAAGACGGGACAGGTGGTGACCGTGGAGCCCGGTCTCTATTTCGCCGGGCGGGGCGCGGTGAGGATCGAGGACATGGTCGTGGTGGAAGCCGGGGGCTGCCGCAATCTCACGCGCGCCCCGAAGATGGACCTGCTGGAGCTATAAGAAAGGGGCGGGGCGCAGGCCTGCGAAGCACCCCTGGTTGGGACCGCGAGCAGAGCAGACATATCCTTGCCATTGCTGGCGGTTTTGGGTAGCATGAGCTCGTAGCGGCTCCTGCCTGGAAAGAGTTTTCCAGTGACATGCGTCCGGGCCGCTCTGCGCCGGAGACGAAGTCACTGAAAGGACGATCGAGACCATGAGCGAAACGGTAACGCCCGCCCCGGCGGTTGCGAAGCCGCGCCGTACGCTGACCCGCGCCGTCATCCGCTTCGCCGGCGATTCCGGCGATGGCATGCAGGTGACCGGCGAGCAGTTCACGACCGAAGCGGCGTGGGCCGGTAACGATATCTCGACCCTGCCCAATTTCCCGGCGGAGATCCGCGCGCCGGCGGGCACGCTTTTCGGCGTCTCGAGCTTCCAGCTCCAGTTCGGCAGCCAGCGTGTGTACACGCCGGGCGATCAGCTGGACACCCTCGTGGCCATGAATCCCGCCGCCCTCAAAGTGCACCTGGCCGATCTCAAGCCCGGCGGCATCTTGATCGTCAACACCGCGGCTTTCGACCAGCGCAACCTCGAGAAGGCGGGCTATCCGAAGGACGAGAAGGGCGAGCCCAAGAGCCCGCTCAATGATCCCGGCCTGGCCGAGAAGTTCCGGCTCTACCAGGTGGACATCAGCGGCATGACCAAGAAGTGTCTGGAGGACCTGCCCCTCAATGCCAAGGAGAAGGAGCGCTGCAAGAACTTCTTCGCCCTTGGTCTCGTCTCGTGGATCTACACGCGGCCGGTCGATCCCACGCTCGACGCCATCAAGAAGCGCTTCGCCAAGAACCCGACCTTCGTCGAGGCCAACATCCGGGTGCTCAAGGCCGGCCACGCCTTCGGCGAGACGGCGGAGATGTTCTCCGAGCACTACGGCATCGAAGCCGCGGAGATGCCCCCGGGCGTCTACCGCAGCATGACGGGCAACCGCGCGCTCGCCTGGGGCCTCCTCGCCGCCGCCGAGCGGACGCAGATCCCCATCGTGTTCGGCGCCTATCCGATCACGCCCGCCTCGAGCATCCTGGAGGAGCTGGCCCTGCACAAGCGCTGGCGCGTGCGGACCTTCCAGGCTGAGGACGAGATCGCGGCCGTCACCTCCGCCATCGGCGCGTCCTTTGGCGGCGCCATCGGTGTCACCGCCTCCAGTGGCCCCGGCATCGCGCTGAAGGGAGAAGGCATCGGGCTCGCCGTGATGGCGGAGCTGCCCCTGGTGATCTTCGACATCCAGCGTGGCGGCCCCAGCACGGGCCTGCCCACCAAGACCGAGCAGGCCGACCTGATGCAGGCCCTCTACGGCCGCAACAGCGAGAGCCCCATCGTGGTCATCGCGCCGTGCACACCCGGCGACTGCTTCTACATCGCCTACGAAGCGGTGCGCATCGCCATCAAGTACATGGTGCCCGTCATGGTGCTCTCCGACGGCTACCTCGCCAACGGGTCGGAGCCCTGGCTCATTCCCGATCCGAAGTCGCTGCCGGACATTCCGGTGAGCTTCCGGACGGAGAAGGAAGGCTTCCAGGCCTATCTCCGCGACGCGGCCACCCTGGCGCGGCCCTGGGTGCGCCCGGGAACGCCGGGCCTCGAGCACCGGATCGGCGGCATCGAGAAGCAGGACGGCACGGGGAACATCTCCTACGAGCCGGACAATCACGATCACATGGTCCGCACCCGCGCCGAGAAGGTCCGGAGGGTGGCCCAGGAGATTCCCGCCACCGTGGTCAACGGCCCGGAGTCGGGCGATGTCCTCGTGGTCGGCTGGGGCGGTACGTACGGAGCCATCACCGCGGCCGTCGAGGAAGCGCAGATGGAGGGCAAGGCGGTCGCCTCCGCCCACATCCGCCATCTGAACCCACTGCCGCCCGACCTCGGGCAGATCCTGCGGCAGTACCGTCGCGTGCTCGTGCCCGAGATCAACAGCGGCCAGCTCGTGCGCGTCCTCCGCGCCGAGTACCTGGTCGACGCGGTCGGATTCAACCGGGTCCGCGGCATGCCCCTGGCGAGCCAGGAGATCCTCGAGGCGATTCACCAACTTCTGGAGGCGAAGTCGTGAGCACGGTCACCGGAGTGCCTGGCGCCACCCCGAAGTACACGAAGAAGGATTTCGAGTCCGACCAGGACGTGCGCTGGTGTCCCGGCTGCGGGGACTACGCCATCCTGAGCGCGGTGCAGAAGTCCATGCCCGATCTGGGGATCCCCAAGGAGGACATCGTGTTCATCTCGGGAATCGGCTGCTCGAGCCGTTTCCCGTACTACATGAACACCTACGGCTTCCACACCATCCACGGTCGCGCTCCCGCCCTGGCCACCGGCCTCAAGCTGGCCCGGCCCGAGCTGAAGGTGTTCGTGGTCACGGGCGACGGTGACGGGCTCAGCATCGGGGGCAACCACCTGCTGCACGTGCTGCGTCGCAACGTCGACGTCACCATCCTGCTCTTCAACAACCGGATCTACGGCCTGACCAAGGGGCAGTACTCGCCCACGAGCGAGCTGGGCAAGGTGACCAAGTCCACACCCATGGGCTCGGCCGACCGGCCGCTCAGCCCCTGCGTCTTCGCCCTCGCGGCGGGCGCCACCTACGTCGCGCGCACCGTGGACCGCAGCATCGGCCACATGGAGGAGACGCTCAAGCGCGCCTCCCGTCACAAGGGCGCGGCCTTCGTGGAAATTCTGCAAAACTGCAACGTCTACAACGACCTCGCCTGGAACGTCCTGTACGACAAGGACTCCAAGACGCAGTTCGAGTTGCGGCTCGAGCACGGCAAGCCCATCACCTGGGGCCCCGGCGACGACCGGCGTGGGCTCGTGCTCGAGGGGCTCAAGCCGAAGGTCGTCAAGACCAAGGACGTGCCCGAGAGCGCGCTCTGGGTGCACGACGAGACCGACCGGGCCACCGCCACCCTGCTCGCGCAGCTCTGGGCGCCCGAGTATCCGATCCCGCTCGGCACCCTGCTCAGCCAGGAAGGCGAGACGACGTACGAGGGAATTCTCGTCCAGCAGGAGCAGAAGGCCATCTCGGATCGCGGCCCCGGTGACATCGCGAAGCTCTTGTTGTCAGGTGAGACCTGGAAGATCGGATAGCAGGCCGCCGATAAGGGCTCATCTGCTTCGTTGGCTCGGGCGCTCCTCGCTCAACGCACGAGGAGTACGCTTCGCTCGTCGCTTCCCTCGCCGCCTCGCATCTGAGCCCTTCTCGACGCCCTGCACGGTCCCAGTCGTGAGGATCCCATGGCGCTAAGTTCCGGCGTGCTGAGCGAGCTCGAGCGCATCGTCGGCGCCCGGGGCCTCGTGGCGACGCCGGAAGGCCGGATGACCTACGAGTGCGACATGCACACCTTCTACAAGGGCGCGCCGGACGTGGTGGTGCTGCCCGAGACCACCGAGCAGGTTGCCGAGGTGGTCCGTCTCTGCCGGCGCGAGCACGTCGCCCTCGTCCCGCGCGGCTCGGGCACGGGGCTCATCGGCGGCGCCATGGCGCCCGTGGGCGGCGTCATGGTCACGCTGACGCGGATGAACCGCATCCTCGAGCTGGACTTCGACAATCGCAGCGCCACCGTGCAGCCCGGCCTCATCAACCTCTGGCTCTCCCAGGCGACCCGCGAGCACGGCTACTACTTCGCTCCCGATCCGTCCAGCCAGATGGTGTCCTCGATCGGCGGCAATGCCTCGACGAATGCCGGCGGGCCGCACTGTCTCAAGTACGGGATCACGGTCAATCACGTGCTGGGGCTCGAGCTCGTCACGGGAGCGGGCGAGGTGCTGCGCGTGGGGGGCAAGGTCCAGGACCAGCCGGGCTACGATCTCACCGGCGCCCTCGTGGGCGGGGAGGGAACCCTCGGGCTCCTGACCGCGGTGACGGTGCGACTGCTCCACGTGCCCGAAGGCGTCAAGACGCTCCTCGCGTCGTTCTCGACCATCGACGACGCCTCGGAGACGGTCTCGGCCATCGTGGGGGCGGGCATCATCCCGGCCGCCCTCGAGATGATCGACGAGGTCGTCGTCCGCGCCATCGAGGAGGGCATCGGCGCGGGCTATCCGAAAGGCGCCGGCGCCGTCCTCCTCATCGAGCTCGATGGTCCCCGGGCGGAGATCGACGAGCAGTCTGCGCGCATCGTGGAGATGTGCCGGAGCCGCGCCGCGCTCGAGATCCGCGTGGCCAAGGACGAGGCGGAGCGGGCCCTCCTCTGGAAGGGCCGAAAAGAAGCCGCGGGCGTCTTCGGGCGCCTGTCGGCGACCTGGCTCCTCCAGGACGCCGTGGTGCCCCGCTCCCGTCTGCCGCAGATCATGCGAGAGGTGCAGGCGATCGCGGCGCGGCACCGCCTGGTCATCGCCAATGTCTTCCACGCGGGCGACGGCAACCTCCATCCGTTGATCCTCTACAACGACCTCGTGCCCGGCGAGCTCGAGCGCGCCAAGGCCGCCAATGACGAGCTGCTGCACGCGTGCCTCGCCATGGGCGGCAGCGTCACCGGGGAGCACGGAGTCGGCCTCGACAAGGCCTCGAGCATGCCCTTTCAGTTCGGCGACGCGGACCTCGCCTTCATGGCGCGTTTCCGTCGCGTCCTCGACCCCGACGGGATCATGAACCCGGGCAAGCTCCTGCCTTCCCATCCCGCCTGCGGCGAGGCGTTCAAGCCCGCGGCGCCGCGGCTGCCCGCGGGCACCTGGATCTGAGCGTGACCGTGTCCGCGCCGGCGCTCGAGGATGCTCTCGCCGAGATCGTCGGACGCCCGCACGTTGTCTCTGATCCCGCCGCGCTCTCCGCCGCGTCGATCGACGGGCGCCAGCCCCGGTGGCTGGTGAGCCCTGGCTCGACGGATGAGGTGAGCAGGATCCTCGCGCTGTGCTCGACGGAGAGGCTGGCGGTGGCTCCGCGCGGGAGCGGGTCAACCATGGGTCTCGGCAATCCGCCCCGCCGCCTCGATCTCGTCGTCGACATGAGCCGCCTCGCCGCCGTCCTCGACTATGTTCCCGAGGACATGGTCGCCACGGTCCAGGCGGGTCTCACGCTGGACGGCCTCGCCTCCGTCCTCGGCAAGCACGCGCAGATGCTCGCGCTCGATCCCCACGGGGGGGCGTCGCGAAGCATCGGGGGAGTGCTCGCGACCAATGCCTCGGGCCCGTTGCGCTTCCGCTACGGCACGGGGCGCGATCTGCTCCTCGGCGTCCGCTTCGCCCAGGCCGACGGCACCGTCACCTGGGGCGGGGCCAAGGTGGTCAAGTCGGTCACGGGCTATGACGTCCCCAAGCTCCTGGCGGGATCGCTCGGCACCCTCGGCCTCATCGCCGAGGCCACCCTCAGGCTCCACCCCGCGTCCGTCGACACCGGCTCGTGGCTCTTCGCCTTCGACAGCAGGGAGCGGGCGGGGGACTTTCTCTCGGCGATCCTCGCCTCCACGCTCGAGCCGGATCGGCTGGCGTGGCTCAATGACGGCGCGCTGCGAGGCCTCGGTCAGCCCCCCGCGCTGGCTGCTCTGGGCGTCTCCATCAGCACCGTCCCCGAGGCCGTGAGAAGCCAGGGGGCGACGCTGGTCGCGCTCGGCGAGCGGAGCGGCGGTCGGGCCGTCATGATTCCCGCGGCGCTCTGGACGAAGCTCGGCGAAGCGCTCGGCGCCCCGCTCGTGCTCAGGATCGCCGGCGAGATTCGTGGCGCAGCTCGATGGGCCTGCGAGGTCGAGAGCATCGCGTCCCGCCAGGGCCTGTCCGTGGCCATCGTCGGCGAGGCCGGCAACGGCATTCTCCGGGTCGCCCTCACGGGTGCCATCGCGCCTGATGTCTTCGCGAGGGAGCTCGTGGCGCCGCTTCGAGCGGTGCTCCAGGGCGAGGGCGGCAGCCTCGTCATCGAGCGCGCGCCCCTGCCGCTCAAGGGCGCGACGGACGTCTGGGGCCCGGTGCCGGAGATCGCCCTGGGCGTCATGAGGCGGCTCAAGGCGGAGTTCGATCCGCTCGGCATCCTGAATCCCGGGCGCTTCGTGGGCGGGCTGTGATCACCTCACCCGTCCGCCAGGGTGCTTTCGACGCCGCCGACGCGCCGTCCATGGATGGCCTCCGCGCCTGTGTCCACTGTGGCATCTGCCTGCCCCAGTGCCCGACGTATCGCGTGCTGGGGGAGGAGATGGATTCCCCGCGCGGCCGCGTTTATCTCATGCGCGCGGCCGCCGAGGGCCGGGCCGAGCTGACGCCGGGGCTGGCGCGCCATCTCGACCTCTGTCTCGGCTGTCGCGCCTGCGAGACGGCCTGCCCGTCCGGTGTGCCCTTCGGACAGCTCCTGGAGGCGACCCGCGCCCAGCTTGACCGGAAAGGTGTGCGCGCGCCCGAGAGCGCGCATGCCACGCTCGAATGGGCGCTCTCGATCTTCCCGCACCCCGATCGGCTGGGCGCGCTGCTCTGGCCGCTCCGCTTGTACCAGGCCTCTGGGCTCAGGACTCTCGTCCGCGCCTCCGGCATGCTCGCGCCCTTCAAGCGGCTGCAGGCCATGGACGCGCTCCTTCCTCGCGTGCCGCCGAGCGCCACGCCTCTGCCCGAGCTGATTCCCGCGCGGGGCAGGGCGCGCGGGCGGGCGGCCCTCCTGACCGGCTGCGTCCAGCGCTTCTTCTTCCCGGAGATCAACCTCGCCACGGCGCGGTTGCTCTCCGCGGCGGGCTGGGAGGTCGTGGTCCCTCGCGGGCAGGGCTGCTGCGGAGCGCTTCACCTCCACGCGGGCCGGCTCGACGAGTTTCGCGCCATGGCGCGGAGCCTCATGGCCACCCTGGGGCAGGATGTCGACATGGTGGTGACGAACGCCGCGGGCTGCGGCTCGGCGCTCAAGGAGTACGGTCACTGGCTCGGGGACGAGCTGGCGGAGCGCTTCGCCGGTCTCGTGAAGGACATCAGCGAGGTCCTCGTCGACGCGGACCTGCCGCTGGGCGAGCTCAGGGAGACGGTGACCTACCACGACGCCTGCCATCTCGCTCACGGGCAGAGAGTGCGCGCGCAGCCGCGAGAGCTCCTACGACGCATCCCGGGGCTGACCCTCGTAGACCTCAAGGACAGCGACCTCTGCTGCGGCAGCGCGGGCGTCTACAATCTCCTCGAGCCCGAGATGGCCGCCGAGCTCGGGCGGCGCAAGGTCGAGCGAATCCGCGAGACGGGAGCGCGCATCGTGGCCACGGGCAATCCCGGCTGCATCATGCAGATATCGCAGCAGGCGCTCGAGGCGGGACTGGTCCTCGAGGTGATGCACCCGGTCACGATCCTGTCCCACGCTCTGAGGGAGCCATGAAGATACGCGTCCGCGACCACGTGCAGCTCTCGCTCGACCGGATGGCCAAGGTCGCCCTCGCCTCGACCGAGCGCGCCCTCCTCGATCTCTACTGCGTCGCCCCGGGGCAGTCGCAGAAGCCCCACTCCCACGCGGGAGAGGACAAGATCTACTTTGTCCTCGAGGGCACGGGCCGCTTCTCGCTCGGGGGCGCCGAGGAGAAGCTCGAGCCTGGAGACGCCCTGGTGGCGCCCTCGGGCGTCGAGCACGGCCTCGTCAACGACGGCACGGAGCCGCTCCTCGTCCTCGTGGTGGTGGCGCCGCCGCCCCCTCACGCGCCGGACAAGAAGAAGCCGTGAAGGCCTCCCTCATGATCACGTGCCTCGGGGACATGTTCTTCCCCGAGGTCGGGGTGGCCATGGTCAGGCTGCTGCGCCGGCTCGGCGTCGACGTGGAGTTTCCCCCCGGGCAGACCTGCTGCGGGTTGCCGCTCTCCAATTCGGGCTATCATGCCGACGCGCGAGCGGTGGCCGAGCGCACGGTAAGACTCTTCGCGGGCGCCGAGCACGTGGTGGTGCCCTCGGGCTCCTGCGCCTGGATGGTCAAGGCGGAATACCCGGGGCTCCTCGCCGACGATCCCGCCCTCCATGCCGAGGCCAGGGCCCTCGCCGCCAGGACGTACGAGCTCTCGCAATTCCTGGTCGAGGTGCTGAAGGTGAGCGGGGTCGGCTCGACGTTCTCGGGCACGCTGACGTATCACGACTCCTGCCATCTGCTCCGCGGCCTCGGCGAGTCCCGAAGCCCGCGGACCCTCCTTCGGAGCCTCGAGCACGGCGAGCTCGTGGAGCTTCCCGGCTCGGACGAATGCTGCGGCTTCGGGGGCTCCTTTTCCGTCCGCCTGCCCGAGGTCTCCACGGCCATCCTCGACAAGAAGCTCGTGAGCGTCGAGGCGACGGGCGCCGACTGCCTGGTCGCCTGCGATGCCGGGTGTCTCATGCAGATGGGGGGAGGGCTGTTCCGTCGGGGCTCACGCGTGCGCGCGCTTCACCTCGCCCAGGTGCTGGCTCCGGAGGGACTGCCATGAGCGAGACCTCCCCCGGCGCGCCCTTCGCGGCGCGGGCCCGAGGCGCCCTCAAGGACGCCTACCTGCAGGAAGCGCTCGGCATCGCCACCACGAAGTTCATCGGCCTGCGCCGCGAGTCCTTCGAGGACTTTCCCCAGGGCGACGCGCTTCGCGACCGCGCCCGCGCCATCAAGGAAGCGACGCTCCAGCAGCTCGACCGCCATCTCGAGCGTCTTGCCGATAACATCGAGCGGCTCGGCGGGCGGGTGCACTGGGCGGCCACCGGGGAAGAGGCGCGGGACATCATCCTGCGCCTGTGCCGGGACAAGGGCGTGAGGATGGCCGTCAAGAGCAAGTCGATGGCCACGGAGGAGATCGAGCTCAACGAGGCCCTCGAGCACGCGGGCGTCAAGCCCGTGGAGACCGACCTCGGCGAGTACATCATCCAGCTCGCCCACGAGAAGCCCTCGCACATCATCGCCCCCGCCATTCACAAGACCAAGGGGCAGGTGGCCGATCTCTTCTCCCAGGAGCTGGGCGGCCACTTCGAGGCGGATCCCGAGGTGCTGACCAAGGTCGCGCGGGTGGAGCTCAGGCAGAAGTTCCTCGAGGCCGACATGGGCATCACGGGCGCCAACTTCGCGGTGGCGGAGACGGGGACGGTGGTGCTCGTGACCAACGAGGGTAACGGCCGCATGGTCACCTCGCTCCCGCGCATCCACGTCGCCGTCATGGGCATGGAGAAGGTCATCCCCTCCATGACGGACCTCATGGTCTTCCTCGCCATCCTGGCGCGGAGCGCGACGGGGCAGAAGCTCTCCTCCTACACGACGCTCGTGCGCGGGCCCCGCCAGCCCGGCGAGATGGAAGGGCCGGAAGAGTTCCACCTCATCCTGATGGACAACGGCCGCACCCGGCAGATCGCGGGCACGCTGCGCGAGGCCCTCTACTGTCTCCGCTGCGGCGCCTGCCTGAATGTCTGCCCCGTATACCGCCAGATCGGGGGCCACGCCTACGGCCACACGTACCCAGGCCCCATCGGCATCCTGCTCACCGCCATGCTCAAGGGCGCGCCGTCCGTCAAGGAGCTGGCGCACGCCTCATCGCTCTGCGGGGCCTGCAAGGACGTGTGCCCCGTGCGCATCGACATCCCGCGCATGCTCGTGGAGCTCCGGGAGCGCCTCGACACGGAGAAGATCGCCCCGTGGACGGAGCGGCTCCTCTTCGGGATGGCGCGGCGGATCATGATGCGCCCCTCGTGGTTCAGGCGGGGCGCCTCCGTCGCGCGCCTCGCCCAGAAGCCCTTCGTTCGACACGGCCGGCTGCGGGCGCTCCCGCTCTTCTTCGGGAAGTGGACGGCCACGCGTGATCTGCCCGCGGTGGCGGAGAAGACCTTCAGCGAGCGGTGGCGCGAGCTCCGGCGCCCGTGACCACACGCGCCGCCTTCCTCGATGACATCAGACGCGAGATGGCCAAGACGCGCGGTCTCTTCGAGGCCTCGACGTCTCCGCGTCCGGCCGCGCCTCAGGAGGCGGCGGAGGCGGTGCGCCGCGAGATGCTCGAGCGCTGGCCCCAGGCCCTCGAGCGCTTCCGGGAGGAGTTCGAGCGCGTGGCGGGCGTCTTCCACCGCGCACCGAGCCTGGAGGCGGTGCCCGCGCTCATCGGAGAGATCGCGCGCGAGCGCCAGGCCAAGCGCATCCTGTCCTGGTCTCCCGAAGCGCTCGGCGTGGACCTGGGCGCACGCCTCGGCGGTGAGGGGTTCGTGGTGACGTCGGCGCCTGACGCCGATCCACCGGAAAGTGAGCGGGCGCGGCACCGCGAGGAGGCGGCCGCGGCCGAGATCGGCGTGACGGGGGCGGACTGGGCCCTCGGCGAGACGGGCACCCTCATCCTCGTCTCGGGAAGGGGACGTCCGCGCTCCACCTCGCTTCTGCCCGCCACCCACGTGGCCGTCTTCGGAGCCCCGCAGCTTCTCGAGTCGCTCGAGCAGGTGGGCCTCATGCTGGAGGCCCTCCACGCCGATCCCTCGGCAACCATGTCGGGGGCCGTCATCAACTTCATCACGGGACCCTCGCGCACCGCCGACATCGAGCTGACGCTGACGCGTGGCGTGCACGGACCCAAGGACGTCCACGCGGTCTTCGTGGAGGGACGATGAGCCAGCGCCTTTTCACGGCCGCGGAAGTGGACGCCCTCATCCCCAAGCTCACCGCGCGCATGGGCGAGGCCATGGAGCTCCACCGTCGCGCCTCCGCGCTGCACGAGGCGCTCGAGGAGCAGCGCGACAAGATACGCGCCTCGGGCGGCGCCGCCGTCGACCAGCGGGACTGGAAGGCCCGGGCGGAACGGCTCGACGGCTACGGCATCGAGGTCAAGCAGGCGCTTGCGAGGATCCTGGAGCTGGGCGGCGTCATCAAGGACCTCGAGATGGGACTGGTGGACTTTCCCGGGCTGGTGACGGAGATCGCGGGCGATCAGCCCGTCAACCTGTGCTGGAGGCACGGCGAGGACCGCGTGCGCTTCTGGCACGGGTTCGACGAAGGCTATGCGCAGCGCAAGCCCCTGCCGTGACGCGCGAGGCCGTGCTCTTCGACCTGTTCGACACCCTGGTGCTCTTCGATCGCTCCCGGCTGCCCGAGGTCCACGCCAACGGCAAGACCATGCGCTCGACGGCGGGCCATCTCCACGAGGCATTCCGGCCCTTCGTCCCCGGGCTCGAGCTGGACGACTTCGTGAGCTCGCTCTTCTGGAGCTGGCAGGAGGCGGAGCGCATCCGCGGGGAAACCCACCGTGAGGTTGCCGCTCAGGAGCGCTTCGGCATGATGTTCGGCCGCCTCGGCCTCGACCGCGCCACCCTCCCGCGGGAGGCGCTCGAGGTGCTTCTCTCGACCCACAAGCGCGAGCTGAGCCGGGCCATCGTCTTCCCCGAGCACCATCGGGAGCTGCTCCGCGAGCTCAGGCGCAGCCACCGTCTCGCCGTGGTGTCGAACTTCGACTACACGCCGACGGCGCGCCTCGTCCTCGAGCGGGAAGGCGTGGCGGATCTGTTCGACACCGTCATCGTCTCCGACGAGGTCGGCTGGCGGAAGCCCAAGGCGGTGATCTTCGAGCTCGCCCTCCGCCGGCTCGGCGTGGGGCCGGAGCAGGCCCTCATGGTCGGGGACCGCGCGGACATCGACGTGGCGGGTGCCCAGGCGGTGGGCATGGCGGCGGCGTGGATCAACCGCGCCGCCGACCCCCTGCCCGAGGGGCTCGCCGCGCCCGAGTTCGAGATTCGCGATCTTTCGGAGCTGTCGGCGATCTTGAAGACGTAGGAAGGTCGCCAGGCACGCATCTCGTCGCGCCCTGAGCGCATCCTAAGGTCGCGAGCACGAGACACGAGGAGGCGCAGGAGAACGCATGCCCACGACGCGCAAGGTCGTCATCATCGGATCGGGCCCGGCAGGGTTCACGGCGGCGATCTATGCCGCCCGCGCGAATCTGGCCCCCCTCATGTTCACGGGATTCCAGTGGGGCGGCCAGCTCATGCTGACCACGCTCGTCGAGAACTATCCCGGCTTCGTTGACGGCATCGACGGGCCGCCCCTCATGGAGCATCTCAAGAGCCAGGCGAAGCGCTTCGGCGCCGAGATGGTCAGCGACGACGTGACCGAGGTCGATCTCGGTCGACGCCCCTTCCGTGTCACGGCCGGGGACACGACGGTCGAGGCGCTCACCGTGATCATCGCCACCGGCGCCTCCGCCAAGCTGATCGGGCTCGCCAACGAGTCCAAGCTCATGGGCCGCGGCGTCTCGACCTGCGCCACCTGCGACGGCTTCTTCTTCAAGGACCAGAACATCATGGTCGTGGGTGGAGGCGATTCCGCCATGGAAGAGGCCTTGTATCTCTCCCGGCTCGGACGTCAGGTGCAGGTCGTCCACCGGCGCGATGCCCTCCGTGCCTCCAAGATCATGCAGGAGCGCGCGCTCCAGAATCCCAAGATCGAGTTCATCTGGGACACCGCGGTGGACGAGGTGCTCGATCCCGACAAGGGCAAGGTCACGTCCGTGAGGCTCAAGAATCTGAAGAGCGGGGTGGTCTGGGAGACGCCCGTCGACGGGCTCTTCGTGGCGATCGGGCACCTTCCGAACACGGCAATCTTCAAGGGACAGGTCGACCTCCACCCGAACGACTACATCAAGGTGTTGCCGGGCACCACCCAGACGTCCGCGCCCGGCGCCTTCGCGGCCGGCGATGTCGCCGACTTCACCTATCGCCAGGCCGTGACGGCCGCAGGCACCGGTTGCATGGCTGCCCTCGAGGCCGAGCGCTACCTGGAGGCGCAGTACTCCGGGGCGTAGCCTCGCACCCCTCGTAGGCCCGGGACTGAGGATCGAGGAGACGACGACCATGCGGCGATTGCGTGTCGTGCTGATGCTGCTCGGGATCTCGTGGGCCGTCTTTCCGTTGCCGGGCCACGCGCAGAGCGTGGGCGAGGTGTTCCGCAAGGCCAATCCTTCCGTCGTGGTCATACGGGCCAAGGGACGCGATGTCACGGCCGCCGCGGGTGGCCTCGTCCGCTACAACGAGACCGGCTCCGGCGTGCTCATCTCGGCGGACGGCAAGGTCATGACGGCGGCCCACGTCGTCAACGCGGTGGACGAGATCACCGTGGAGCTCGTGGGCGGGGCGCCCGTCAACGCCCGCGTGGTGTCTTCGGAGCCCGCCGCCGATCTCGCGCTGATCCAGCTCGACAGCGTGCCCGCCGGCGCCGTGCCTGCGCGCATGGCCAACTCGGACAGCGTGCGCGTCGGCGACCAGGTCCTCGTGATCGGAGCGCCCTACGGCCTCAGCCACGCGCTGACCGTGGGATGGATCAGCGCGCGGTGGCCGCCGAACACCGTCTACAAGTCCATGCCGCTCGCGGAGTTCTTCCAGACCGACGCCGTCATCAACACGGGCAATTCCGGCGGGCCTATGTTCAACATGGCGGGCGAGGTCATCGGCATCGTCAGCCACAACATCTCCAAATCGGGCGGCAGCGAGGGCCTGGGATTCGCGGTCAGCATGAAGACGGCCCGCCTCCTCCTGCTCGAGCGGCGCTCTTTCTGGACCGGCCTCGAGGGGCAGATCGTCTCCGGCGACCTCGCGGTCATCTTCAATCTCCCGCAGGGGACGGGCTACCTCGTGAAGACGGTGGCCAAGGGCTCGACGGGCTGGGATATGGGGCTCATGGGAGGGGACAAGATCGCCGTCATCGGGGGAGAGCAGGTGGCCGTGGGCGGGGACATCATCCTCTCCGTCGAGGGTGTTCCCGTGGGAAAGGCCGACGACCACGAGAGGATCCGGGACATCCTGAGCAAGAAACCAGCGGGCACGGCCTTCTCGATGAAGATCCTGCGCGCGGGCCAGATCCTCGAGCTGACCGGCAAGACTCCCTAGCGCCCTAGTTACCCATCTGGACGGAGGCTCCCAGCTCTCGCAGCATGGCGATAGCGGACAGATACGAGAGCTTGCCGGTCCGCGGGTTCTCCGAGGGCACGTTTTCGACCTCGACGAGGAGGCGGCCGAACTCGCCCTCGACGGTGACGCGGTGCTGGTTCCGCAGCTGGCCGGGGACGGCGAAGATCTTGATCCGCGTCTTCTCCGGCCCCACGCTGGCCAGGGAGACCGCGGCGACCACGTTGACGTTGGCCGGGAACGCCTTGACGGCTAGGGTGGCCGGCCCCTCGAAGATCAGCGTCTCCTCGGTGATGGCGTCCAGGTCGATCTTCCGCTCCTCGATCCAGGGCGCCCCCGCGAGCCCGCGGGGCGGCTTGCGCGTCTCCATGGTGACGGCGGTGATGCCGCCCTCGCGCGCGCCCTTCATGCCGTCGAGCCCGGCGATGGCGCCGGAAGGAACCAGGATGCGGCAGCCGTGCTTCTCGGCCAGGCGCGTCCACTCCTCGAGGGTGCCGACGAGGCCGCCCACCGAGAGGACCATCAGGTGCTTGCCCGCGCCGAGCACGGACGGAGCGAAGTCGCGGAGGGCGGCCTGGGTCGCCGCCTCGACCACGAGGTCGGACTCGCGGATCAGGCTCTCGAGGGGCAGGGTCTTGAAGCCGGCAGCCTTCGCCTGACTTCGCACCGTCACGCCCGCGAGCGCCACGCCGGGAATTCCCTCGCCGATCGCGCGCGCGATATGCGTCCCGATCACGCCCATCCCCACGATGCCGACCTTGAGCATTCGCGTCCTCCTCGCGGCGAGGATAGCAACCGACCCGGGAGCGGGCAAGGGGCGTGCTAAGATGCCGGATGGGAGGCGCATGAATGCCTGCTGGATCTCGGCTCAAGGAGCCTCTCGACAGGCTCTACCGCGAGTTCGACTGGAGCTCGCGCACCGCCGCCGACGCCATCCGGTTTCCCCTTCGCTACCGCGATCCCGCCGACCTCGAGATCGCGGCGCTTCTCGCCTCCTGCATGGCCTATGGTCGCGTCGACCTCTTCGGCCCGTGGGTCGACTGGACGCTCGAGCGCATGGGCGACTCGCCCGCGGCCTTTGTGCGCTGCTTCGACCTCGAGAAGGAGCGCCCGCGCTTCGCGGGCTTCCGCTATCGCTTCAATCGAGAGCGGGACGTCCTCGCCCTGTGCCTGGCCAGCCAGCGCGTCCTCGCGCGGTGGGGCTCCCTCAAGGGACTCTTCCTCGGCCACTACTCCACGGCGGACCCGCATGTCGGCCCCGCGCTCGAGGGCTTCGTCTCCGCCTTCCTCGAGCAAGACCTCTCCGCCGTCTTCCCGCGCAACCGCCTCTCCTATGGCTACCGCCACTGGTTCCCGCGGCCCTCCACGGGCGGCGCGTGCAAGCGGATGCATCTCTTCCTGCGCTGGATGGTCAGACGGGAGCGCCCCGACTTCGGCCTCTGGACCGAGGTGCCGCCGGCGGCGCTCCTCATGCCCGTGGACACGCACATCGAGAACATGGCCCGGTCCGTGGGCCTGACGCGCCGGCGCAGCCGCAACTGGAAGATGGTCGAGGAGATCACGGCCGGGCTCAAGCGCCTCGACGCCGAGGATCCCGTCAAGTACGACTTCGCCCTGTGCCACAAGCGCATGTCGGGGCAGTGCCTGAACCGGCGGGCGGCCGTCGTGTGCGCGCCCTGCGCCCTCAAGCCCGCCTGCGTGCACTGGAGAGGTAGACGCTGATGCCGTGGTGGGGAGCGGCCCTTCTCGTCGTGCTGATCGCGCTCGTCGGAGTCATCGCCTGGGCCCTCTTTCGCGTGGCGGGGCGGCTCGGCGAGCTCGAGGCCGGGCGCGCGCAGCCGGATCAGGCCTTGCTCCTCCTGCAGCGGGAGATCGAGGCGACCCGGAGCGAGAGCCAGAAGGGCCTGGCCGACACCATCGGCTCCGTGCGCCAGGAGCTGGCGCAGTTCGCGGGCCAGATGACGGCGCAGGTGGGGCAGGTGGGCTCGTCCGTCCAGCAGCAGCTCCAGAACGTGGGCCGGGTCGTGAGTGACGTCCAGGGCAGCTTGGGCAAGCTGGGCGAGGCGAACCAGCGCATCTTCGAGGTCGGGCGCAGCATCTCGGGCCTCGAGCAGATCCTCAAGTCGCCCAAGGTCAGGGGAGGGCTCGGGGAGACCTTCCTGGAGAACCTGCTCTCCCAGATGCTCCCGCAGGGACACTATGCCCTCCAGCACCGGTTCTCCACGGGCGATCGCGTCGACGCCGTCATCCACATCGGCGACCGCCTCGTGCCCGTCGACGCGAAGTTCCCCCTGGAGAACTTCCAGCGCATCCTGGAGGAGACCGACGAGACGGCGCGGCGCCAGTGGCGACGGGCCTTCGTCCGTGACGTCAAGGCGCGCGTGGACGAGATCGCCAAGAAGTACATCCTGCCCGACGAGGGCACGTATGACTTCGCCCTCATGTACATTCCCGCCGAGAACGTCTACTTCGAGGCCATCCTCCGGGACGACGCCATCGACGAGGACGCGCCCGCCGTCTACGCGACGTCCAAGCGCGTGATTCCCGTCTCCCCCAACAGCCTCTACGCCTACCTGCGCGTGATCGTCCTCGGGCTCAAGGGGCTGCAGATCGAGCGGAGCGCGCAGGACATTCAGGCGCGGCTCGCCCGTCTGGGCGGGGACCTCGACAAGTTCCGCGACGCCTTCGACGTGGTGGGCCGCCATCTCACCCATGCGCGCAACAAGTACGACGACGCGGCGAGCGCGCTGCATCGCGTGGAGGCCAAGCTGGAGGGGATCGAGAAACCCGGCGATCAGGGCGCCCTCCCCGGGATCGCGCCCTGATCCCGACAGGTCTCCCGGATGGGACACAGGGGCAAGTTGCGAGGCAGATCCACTCAGCCCTCGCCTCGGGCTGCGCCCTCAGCTCGAACGGCCACGCCCGAGGGAGCCCGCAGCGCGAGGCGTACCTGTATGTACGTTGAGCGTTGCGGGCGACCGAGAACGTGGCATTTCGAGCTGAGCGGCCCCGCCGCGAGGCGAGAGCTGAATGGAATTGGCGAAGCAAATTGCCCCTGTGCGAGCTATGGTACGATGGCGCCATGAACCCGATACCCTTTCAGGTCTTCGGCATCAACCTGCTCGTCCGCATCCTGGCCGAGCCTCCCGCCGATGTGCGCGTGCATTGCCCGAAAGGCTCGCCCATCCGCTATGCCGAGGTCGTGGGCCGCGGCGACGGCTTCGACGAGGGCGCCAACGCCTTTCGCGAGATGCCGCCCATCAAGAGCGTGGTTGCCTTCGAGGAGAATCCGGAAGAGGTCGAGGGACACTTCTTCTACATCGCGGGCGAGGAGCACCGCGTGATCCGCCTCGACGCCATCATCCTGTCCTTCCCCCTGGAGTAACGCCCGCCCGGTGCGTGCCCTCGACCGCGTCTTCGGTCAGATCAGCGCGGATGAGGTGGTCGAGCTCACGCGCGCGCTCGTCCGCATCCCCAGCGTCTATCGTCCCGGCGAGACCGGGGCGAACGAAGCCGAGGTCGCGTCTTTTGTCGAGGGATGGTTCCGTCGCGAGGGACTTCCCGTCGAGGTGCAGGAGGTCGCGCCCGGCCGCCCCAATGTCCTCTCCTGGATCGGTGAGAAGGGCCCCGGCCGCCGCTGCCTCCTCCTGGAAGGCCACACGGATGTCGTGACGGAAGGCGATGCCGCGGAGTGGACGTGGCCGCCCTTCGGGGGCGAGCTGCGCGACGGACGGATCTACGGGCGCGGCGCCGCGGACATGAAGAGCGGGCTTGCCGCGGCCATGGTGACGCTGGCCGCCTTCAAGCGGGCGGGCGTCACGCCGGGCGGCAAGCTGGTCGTGGGCGCCCTCGTCGACGAGGAGGACGGAATGATCGGCGTCCGCCATCTCGTCGAGACGCCCGCCGGGCGCGAGCTCGACGCCGCCATCATCTGCGAGCCGGAAGAGAACGAGCTCTGCCTCGAGCAGCGCGGGGTGGTGTGGGCGCGCATCCGGGCCCGGGGCCACATGGCCCATGGCGCCATGCCCGAGGCGGGCGCCAATCCGATCACCGCGCTGGGCGCGCTCCTGAGGGAAGTGCCCGCCCTCGAGAAGCAGCTGCGCAAGCTCTGCCAGAAGTCCCGCCACCTCAAGCCCCCGACGGTGACGCCGACCATCGTGCAGGGCCCGCCGCGCGGAGTCGGCGCGCCCCAGTCCAATGTCATTCCCGCCCTGGCCGAGATGACGCTCGACGTCCGGCTCACGCCCGGGATAGACGCCGAAGGGATGCGGGGCGAGCTCGAGGCCCTGTGCCGCAAGGCCGAGGCCGCTGTACCCGGCGTGAAGCTCGAATGGGAGCCCGTCAACGCGTTTCGCCTCGCGACCTCCGTGGACAAGGCCGAGCCCATCGCGCAGGCCATGATGCACGGCGTGCGCAAGGCGACCGGCCGCGCGCCCCGCTACGGCGGCGTGCCGGGATCGACGGACGGGACCATTCTCAGGATGGAGCTCGGCATTCCCATCGTCACGTGCGGCCCCGGCAACCGGCTGATCCCGCATCAGGTCGACGAATACGTCGAGGTGCAGGAACTCGTCGAGGCGGCACGGATTTATGCGGCATCAGCTCTGAAGTACCTCGAGCAATAGGCTCGCGGTGGGAGAAGACTTGGAGAGGCCCCGACTGCGCGCGCTCGAGGCCTTTCCCGTGGAGCAGGACGGCGAGCGTCTGGTCGGGCTCCGGGATCCCGGCGGCTTCACCGACCAGGTCGCGCTGCTCCCCATTCCCCTCCTGGATCTCGTCTCCCTCTTCGATGGCGAGCACACCGTGGCCGAGATGTGTGACATCCTGGCGCGTCGGCGCGGCGAGGAGGCGCCGGGGCCCGAGGACATCGCGAAGGTCCTCGAGCGCTTCGACGAGGCGGGCTTCCTCGAAAGCGCCGGCTTCGCCCTTCGCAAGGGCCGGATCGAGGGCGACTGGCTGGCGCGCCCCAGCCGGCCGGCGGCCCATGCCGGCGGCGCCTACGCGGGCGGGGCGGATGCCCTCCGGAGCCAGATAGACGGCTTCTTCACTCATCGCGAGGGTCCAGGCGCGCCTCAACCTCGCCCCGGCACATCGAGGACGCTCACCGGTCTCATCGCGCCGCACATCGATTTCCATCGGGGCGGACCGGCGTATGGGTGGGCCTACCGCGCGCTCCTGGAGCGCTCGGATGCCGATCTCTTCGTCATCCTCGGGACGTGTCACGCGGGCATGGCGGAGCCATTCGTGGCCACCCTCAAGCCGTACGAGACGCCGCTCGGCGCGGCGGCGGTGGACCGCGACTTCTTCGAGGCGCTTCAGCGGCGCTACGGCCACGATCTTCTCGCCTCGGAGACCGCCCACCGGGCCGAGCACTCCGTCGAGTTCCAGGCCGTGGTGCTCCGCCGGCTCCTGGGCGAGCGGCCGTTTTCCATCCTGCCCGTTCTCGCCTCCTTCCTCCACGAGGCGATCTCGGGAGAGGGAGAGCCGGAGTCCGATCCGCGGGTGCCGCGCTTCCTCGACGCCCTCGGCGAGACGCTGCAGGCGACGGAGCGCAAGGTCTGCGTCATCGCCGGCGTGGACCTGGCGCACGTGGGCCCGCGCTTCGGCGACGCCGAGCCCAACACGCCTGCCTTCCTCGAGCAGGTGGCGGGCGAGGACCGGCGCATGCTGGACGCGGTGATGGCGGGCGAGGCGGGCGCCTTCTTCGACTCGGTGGCCGCCGACGGCGACCGCCGGCGCATCTGCGGGCTCTCGCCGATCTACGCGTTCCTGCGCGCGCTGCCCGGGGCGCGCGGCGAGCTCCTCCGCTACAGCCAGTGGCCGGACCCCGCGGGCGCCGTCACCTTCTGCGCGGCGGCCTTCTCCCCATGACGCCCGCCGATCCGTCGACGTGGACCCTCCCGCGCCTCCGCGTGGACAAGGACGGCGCCTGGTATCACGAAGACGAGGAGGTGACGCACCCGGGCATTGTCTCGAGCCTGCGCGCCGCCCTCGAGCGGGACGCGGAAGGGTATTGCATTCGCATCGGGGCGGTTCGCGTCCCCGTCGTGGTCGAGGACGCGCCGTACGCGGTGGTCCGCTTCGAGCCCGAGGGCGATGGCTTCGCGGTGACCCTGAACGACCTCACCCGGGAGCGACTCGATCCGGAGACGCTCAGGCTGGGAGTGGGCGAGGTGCCGTACTGTCGCGTCAAGGGCGGGGCCTTCGAGGCGCGCTTCAGCCGCGCCGCCGCCTATCAGCTGCTGGAGCGGGTCGAACCCGATGCGGACACGGGACGGGGCGCGCTGCGCGTGGGAGGTCGATGCTACGCGCTCGGCTCCTGATCGCGCGTGGGATGGGAGCGCGTCGCCTTGACGGTCTTCAGGGTCTCCAGCATCTCGGCGTGGATGCGGCCGTTCGAGGCGAGAATGCTGGCAGATGCGAGGTCGAGCGGGCCGCCATTGGTATCGGTGACGCGCCCGCCCGCTTCCTCCACGAGGACGGCGCCGGCGGCGATGTCCCAGGCGCTGAGACGCGGCTCCCAGTAGGCGTCGAGGCGTCCCGCGGCGACCCAGGCGAAGCTCAGCACCGCCGATCCGATGGCGCCGATGCTCCGACAGCGGACGGCGAAGGCGTCATGCTCGGTCAGGTTGTTCTCGCGCGCGGAGCGGATGTCGTACGGATACCCGGTGGCGAGCAGGCTCGTCCCCACGCTCGACGTGTCAGAGACCGAGAGGGGCTGGCCGTTGAGAAAGACCCCGCCGCCGCGGCGAGCCGTGAAGCGCTCGTCGCGGCTCGGGTCGACGACCACGCCGATCTCGAGACGGCCCTCGACCTCGAGGGCGATGGACACCGCGAAGAGCGGCACGCCGTGAGCGTAGTTGGTGGTGCCGTCGAGCGGATCCACGATCCACCGGTACGGCGTCGCGCCGCCGCTCGCGCCGCTTTCCTCGGCGAGGACGGCATGGTCCGGGAAGCGACGCCGGATCATCTCGACGATGAGGGCCTCGGCCTGGCCGTCCATCTCGGTCACGAGGTTGGTGGGGCCCTTGTAGGCGACGTGCCGGAGGCTGCCGAAGCGGGAGCGAAGCAGCTCGCCTGCGCGCGTGGCCGCGTCCACGGCCACCTCGAGGAACGCGTCGGACATGTCGGTCTCAGCGTGGCATCCACGCCTCGCGCCGGGCGCACAGAACGGAGAGCCAGATGCGGATCATCGTGATGGGATCGGGCGGCACGGGCGGTTACTTCGGCGCCAAGCTCGCGCGGGCGGGAGAGGACGTCACCTTCGTGGCCCGCGGCGAGCATCTGCGGGCCATCCAGACGAAGGGACTGTCCGTCACCTCCGCCACCGAGGGAAGCTGGACCGTGAAGGCGCCCGCCGTCGAGCGTCTCGACGGCCACCCGCCCGCCGACCTCGTCCTCTTCTGCGTCAAGTCCTTCGACACGGAGAGCGCGGCCCAGACGCTTCTTCCCGTCGTTGGCCCGGACACCGGCGTCCTTTCCATCCAGAACGGCGTCGACAACGAGGAGAAGCTCGAGCGGATCATGGGCCCTGGGCACGTGCTGGGGGGCGTGGCCCTGGTCTTCGCCACCATCGCGGGGCCCGGGGTCATTGAGCATTTTCTCCTGGGCAAGATCCAGTTTGGCGAGATGGATGGTCGAGACTCGCCGAGGGTCCGCGCCTTTCTCGCGGCATGCGAGCGGGCGGCCATCCCGTGCGAGCTGTCGCGGGACGTGGCGCGGACGCTCTGGCAGAAATACGTCTTCCTGGTGGCGCAGTCGGGCATGTCGGCCTTGACCCGCTGCCCGGCCGGCGCGTTCCGCGCGGTGCCGGAGACACGCCGGCTCTATCGGCTCTTGCTCGAGGAGATGGCGGCACTGGCCCAGGCGGCCGGCGTGGATCTCGGACCGGACATCGTGGACGTGAACATGCGCAACCTCGACGCCCTCGGCGCCAACGCCTACTCGTCGCTCCACCACGACCTGACGCACGGCAAGCGACTGGAGCTCGAGGCGCTCCAGGGCCACGCCGTCGACCTCGGGGCCCGCTACGCCGTTCCCACGCCGACCCTCTTCGCCGTCTACGCCGCGCTCAAGCCCTATATCGCCGGCCCGCCGCAGGCGCTCCTGAGCAACCGGGAAGATAGGTGACAGAGTTAACCGGGAACATGGGTAACACTTGCTGAAAGTGAAGTCGATGCTGTCCCGAGTGCTTTGGAAGGACGATTCGGCGTGATAAGGCATCGCGCGCTGCCCCGTAGAGCGACG
>DASQAK010000131.1:0-2349 GCA_035635755.1 Candidatus Methylomirabilota bacterium
CAAGATCCGCGCGGTCGTCTCGACGCTCGGCCCACGCGCCAAGGGCGTCAAGACGGACAAGGTCGTCATCAATCCCGGCCAGATGAAGCTTTTTTACGTCCTCGAAGGCAAGGTCGCCCTCCATTACAATGGCGAGGCCCAGCGGCTCGAGGCGGGGGACAGCGCCTATCTCGATGGTGGGACGCCGCATGGCTGGGAGAACCTGGGACCCAAGAGCGCCAAGGCGCTCTGGGTGATCCTGGGCTAAGCGCAGGCCAGGGGAGAACTGGCGAGCATGGCTGACGACGCCACGAGGATCATGGTCGATTTCCGCACCGAGCCCTCGAAGTACAGGCACTGGAAGGTTTCCGTCAATGGGCCGGTGGCCACCCTGGCCATGGACGTGAAGGAGGACGGCGGGCTCAGGCCAGGGTACGAGCTCAAGCTCAACTCCTACGACCTCGGCGTGGACATCGAGCTGTACGACGCGATCCAGCGGCTGCGCTTCGAGCATCCCGAAGTCGGCGCCGTCATCCTGACCTCCGGCAAGGAGCGCATCTTCTGCGCCGGGGCCAATATCCGCATGCTCAACCAGTCCTCGCATGGCTGGAAGGTCAACTTCTGCAAGTTCACCAACGAGACGCGCAACGCCATCGAGGAGGCCACCGCCGAGTCGCGCCAGGGCTATCTCTGCGCGGTCAACGGTCCGTGCGCGGGCGGCGGCTACGAGCTGGCCCTGGCCTGCGACTGGATCATCATGGCCGACGACGGCTCGACCACCGTCGCGCTTCCCGAAGTGCCGCTCCTGGCCGTGCTGCCCGGAACGGGCGGACTGACCCGGCTCGTCGACAAACGCAAGGTCCGCCGGGACCGCGCCGACTTCTTCTGCACGCTCGAGGAAGGGATCAAGGGCCAGCGGGCCGTCGAGTGGCGTCTCGTGGACGAGGTCGTGCCGCGCTCGAAGCTCGACGAGACGGTCCAGCGCCGTGCCGCCGAGCTCGCCGCGCGGAGCGACCGGCCGAAGAGCGCCCCCGGCATCGCGCTCACGCCGCTCCCGCGCACGATCGAGGGCGATCGAATCACCTACAGCTCGATTGCTTGCGTCGTGGATCGATCGCGCGGGGTATCCGAGATCACCGTGCAGGGTCCGCCCGCGTCACCCCCGGCCTCCCTCGAAGCGATTCACGCGGCCGGCGCGCAGTTCTGGCCGCTCCGGGTCGCGCGCGAGCTCGACGATCTCATCCTCCATCTCCGCGCCAACGAGGAGGAGATCGGGATCTGGGTGTTCAAGACGCAGGGCAGCGTGGAGCTCGTCGAAGCCCATGACCGCGCGCTGCAGGACCACGCCGCGGACTGGCTGGTCCGTGAGATACGCCTCTACCTGAAGCGCACGCTCAAGCGCCTCGACGTTTCATCGCGCTCGATCTTCGCCCTCATCGAGCCCGGCTCTTGCTTCACGGGCACCCTGCTCGAGCTGGCCCTGGCCGCGGACCGCTCCTACATGCTCGAGGGCACGCGCGAGGGCGGCGCCGAGAAGCCCGCGACGCTTCGACTGACCGGCATGAACTTCGGGGCCTATCCCATGGTAAATGGCCTGAGCCGACTGGCCAGTCGCTTCCTCGACGAGCCGGGGCGGGTGGACGAGCTGAAGCGGAGGATTGGCGAGGATCTCGAGGCGCGGGCCGCGGGTGAGGCCGGTCTCGTCACCTTCACGCCCGACGACATCGACTGGGAGGACGAGGTGCGCGTGGGGATCGAGGCGCGCGCCGCCTTCTCGCCGGACGCGCTGACCGGCATGGAGGCCTCCCTCCGCTTCGGCGGCCCCGAGACCCTCGAGAGCAAGATCTTCAGCCGCCTCTCGGCCTGGCAGAACTGGATCTTCCAGCGCCCGAACGCCGTCGGGGACAAAGGCGCGCTTCGCGTCTACGGCACGGGCCAGCGCAGCGAGTTCGATCGAAGGAGAGTCTGATGGCCGGCATCGATTATTCTTCGCTTATCCCCAACAACGTCAGCCTGCACGAGAACCGGCGGCTCCAGCGAGCCCTCGAGGACTGGCAGCCGAAGTTTCTCGAGTGGTGGCAGGACATGGGACCGCTCGGCTTCCAGGCCAAGGAGACCTACCTCCGCACGGCCGTGAGCGTGGACGCCAAGGGCTGGGCGCAGTTCGACTATATCCGGATGCCCGAGTACCGCTGGGGCATCTTCCTGGCGGAGCCGGAGCCGGGCCGGCAGGTCAACTTCGGCGATCACAAGGGCCAGCCCGCCTGGCAGGACGTGCCGGGCGAGTATCGCGGCACCCTCCGCCGCCTCATCGTCACCCAGGGCGACACGGAGCCCGCCTCCGTCGAGCAGCAGCGGCATCTCGGCCGC
>DASQAK010000132.1:0-8903 GCA_035635755.1 Candidatus Methylomirabilota bacterium
GCCCGCCTTGAGCTGGGCGCGCAGCTTGTCCCGGGTGGCGTCTCTCGAGGCATCGGGGGAGATCTCTTCCAGCGTGCCGCTCGAGAAGGCCTCCCCGGGCCGGCGCGGGAGGAGGAGATCGAGCACGCGCTCCTCGGCGAGGATCTCGGCGCGCTCCCGCACCGCGGCGGCCATCTCGGCCTTGACCATGGTCACGGAGAGCTCGGTCAGGTCCCTGATCATGGACTCGACGTCGCGTCCCACGTAGCCGACCTCCGTGTACTTCGAGGCCTCGACCTTGATGAAGGGCGCCTGGGAGAGCTTGGCGAGCCGCCGCGCGATCTCCGTCTTTCCCACCCCCGTCGGCCCGATCATGATGATGTTCTTGGGCGCGACCTCGTCGCGGAGCTCCGCGGGAAGGTTCTGGCGCCGCCAGCGGTTCCTGAGCGCGATGGCCACTGCCTTCTTTGCCGCGTGCTGGCCCACGATATAGCGGTCCAGCTCCGCCACGATCTGCACCGGAGTCAGCGCCGGCGACCCGTTCATGGCTGCAGGCTCTCCACCGTAATATGGTCGTTGGTGTACACGCAGATGCCGGCGGCGATGCGCAGCGCCTGCTCGGCGATCTGCTCCGCCGCCAGGTCGGAATGCGCGCAGAGCGCCCGCGCGGCGGCCAGGGCGTACGGCCCGCCCGAGCCTATCCCGATCAGGCCATCGTCGGGCTCGATCACGTCGCCCGTGCCGGAGACGATGAAGGAGACCTCGGCGTCCGCCACGGCGAGGAGCGCCTCCAGGCGGCGGAGGACGCGGTCCATCCGCCAGTCCTTGGCGAGCTCGACGGCGGCGCGCGACAGGTTCCCCCGATGCTCCTCGAGCTTGGCCTCGAACTTCGCGAAGAGCGTGAAGGCGTCCGCGGCGGCGCCGGCAAAGCCCGCGAGCACCCGCCCGTGATAGACCTTCCGCACCTTGCGCGCGCCCGCCTTGACGATGGTCTGCCCGATCGAGACCTGGCCATCACCAGCGAGGGCCACGCGGCCCTTGTGGCGCACGCAGGCGACCGTGGTCGCGTGAAACGCATCGCTCGTGGGCGTCATCACGCTAGTTTGCCCGCGGATGCGTGGAGTCGTAGACCTTCATCAGGTGCTCCGGGCTCACGTGAGTGTAGCGCTGCGTCGTGCTGAGCCGGCTGTGGCCCAGCAGCTCCTGGATGAGGCGCAGGTCCGCGCCCTCGCCCAGCATGTGCGTGGCGAAGCTGTGTCGAAGGGTGTGGGGCGTCACGCGCCGGTCGATGCCCGCCGCGCGGGCCCGCTGCTTCACGATGCGATGGACGCTCCGCGTGGTCAGGCGCCCGCCGCGCGCGTTGGTGAAGAGCGGCCCCCTCTCCTCGCCGCGCACGGCGAGCCAGCTGTCCACGGCATGCAGGGCCTCGTCCCCCACGGGGACGACACGCTCCTTGCCTCCCTTGCCCATGACCCGCACGGTGCCCTGCCGCCCGTCGAGGTCGTCTCGATCGAGGCCGCAGCACTCGGCAACCCGCAGCCCCGTGGCGTAGAGCAGCTCGAGGACGGCTCCGTCACGCAGGCCGGCCTCGGAGTGCTCGCGCGGAAGATCGAGAAGCTCCTTGGACTCGTCCTTGGGAAGGAAGGAAGGCAGGCGCTTCGGGAGCTTGGGGCTCCGGACCTGCCGCGCGGGATTCAGCTCCACCACGCCCCGCCGGGCCAGGAACTTGAAGCAGCTCCGCACGGTGGCGAGCTTGCGCGCGATCGAGCTCTTGGCAAGCTTGCGGTCGTGCAGCCAGGCCAGCCACGCGCGAATGGCCCGCCCATCCGCGGAGGCCAGCTCCGTCACGCCCTGGCGGGCGAGGAAGGCGCGGAGCTCAGCGAGATCGGCGGCGTAGCCGCGCAACGTGTGGGGCGAGGCTCCGCGCTCGTGATCGAGATATTGGAGGAACTGGGCGACGGCGTCCGGCATGCCGGACCTCTCAGGCAACCGAGGGGACGACCTCGGCGCGATAGCCGCATTCGCCGCGAATGCACGTGCGCGTGCGCTTGCCCCCCTTGGCCACGCGCTCCGTGAGGAAAGGGGCGCCGCACGTCGGGCACGGCTCCAGGATGGGGCGCGCCCACGCCACGAACTTGCAGTCGGGGTACTTGTTGCAGGCGTAGAACGTCTTGCCCCGGCGGCTCCGGCGCTCCACGAGCTGGCCATCGCAGCCGGCTTCCGCGCACGCGATGCCCAGCGTGACGGGCTTCGTGGTCTTGCATTCCGGATAGCCGGAGCAGGCGATGAACTTGCCGAAGCGGCCGTGCTTGATCACCATGGGCTTGCCGCAGGTGGGACAGCTCTCCTCCGTGGGCTCGTCGGCGGGCTTCTCCCGCCCCCCCAGGTCCTTGGTGTACTTGCATTCGGGATAGGAGGAGCAGGCGAGGAACTTGCCGAAGCGCCCCCACTTTTCCACCAGAGGCTTGCCGCAGTCCGGGCAGGGCTGACCCGTGTCCACACCGCCCTTGAAGTTGTCCATGCCCTTGCCGGCGCGCTTGAGGTCCTTCACGAACTGCTTGTGGAAGGCCTCCACCGTCTTGACCCAGTCCGCGTTACCTTCCTCGATCTTGTCCAGCGACTCCTCGAGCTGGGCCGTGAACTCGATGTCCATGATCTCGGGGAAGTACGGCACCAGCATGTCGTTGACCTGCATGCCGAGCTCGGTCGGGAAGAGCGTGCCCTTCTCGCGCCGGACGTACTCGCGGTCCTGGATGGTGGAGAGGATCTGCGCGTACGTGGACGGCCGCCCGATCCCCTGTTCCTCGAGCGTCTTGACGAGCGAGGCCTCCGTGAAGCGCGGAGGCGGCTGGGTGAAGTGCTGCTTGGGATCGAGGGCGAGGAGCTTGAGAATCTCTCCCTCGGTCAGGGGGGGGACCACGGACTCCTGCTCCTCTTCCGGCGTCGTCTCCGACTCCTCGCGCGACTCGACGTAGACGGCCATGAAGCCGGCGAACTTCAGCGTCGAGCCCTGGGCGCGGAAAAGGCACCTGCCCGCCTCGATGTCGGCCGACACCGTGTCGTATACGGCGGGCAGCATCTGGCTGGCCAGGAAGCGCTCCCAGATCAGGCGGTAGAGCGCGAGCTGGTCCTTGGAGAGAAACCGCGTGAGGGCCTTCGGCTCGCGCGTCACCTCGCTCGGGCGGACCGCCTCGTGGGCCTCCTGGGCGCTCTTCTTGGCCTTGTAGGTGGGCGCGGAGTCCGGCAGGTACTCGCGCCCGAGCCGCCCCGTGATCCACGTGCGCGCCTCGTCCTGCGCCTCGCGCGCCACCCGCACGGCGTCGGTGCGCATGTAGGTGATCAAGCCCACGGCGCCTTCGCTGCCGAGCTCGATGCCCTCGTAGAGCTGCTGGGCGAGCATCATGGTCTTCTTCGCCGTGAAGTGGAGCTTGCGGCTCGCCTCCTGCTGGAGCGTCGAGGTGATGAAGGGCGCGGCGGGATTCCGTCTCCGCTCCCCGCGCGTGACGCTCTTGACCCGCCAGGTGGCCCCGTGGAGCCCCGTCATGACCTTGAGGGTCTCGGCCTCCGAGGGCAGGCTCGCCTTCTCGCCCTTGACCTCGCGGAGGGTAGCCGTGAAATCGGGCGGGTTCTTGCCCTTGAGCCGCGCGTGCAGCGACCAGTACTCGGTGGCCACGAAGGCCTGGATCTCGCGCTCGCGCTCCGTGATCAGGCGCACGGCGACCGACTGAACGCGCCCGGCCGAGAGGCCGCGCCGGATCTTCTCCCAGAGGAGCGGCGAGAGCTTGTAGCCGACGAGCCGATCGAGCACGCGCCGGGCCTGCTGCGCGTCCACCTTCTTGATGTCGATCTTGCCCGGGTGCAGGAAGGCGGCCTTGACCGCGCGCTCGGTGATCTCGTTGAACATGATCCGATGCGTCTTGGCCTTGGGCACGCCCAGCTCCTGCGCGAGATGCCAGCCGATCGCCTCGCCCTCGCGGTCCGGGTCGGTGGCGATGTAGAGCGCGTCGACCTTCTCGGCGGCCTTTTTCAGCTCGTCGAGCACCTTCTTCTTGGCGGGCAGGACGCGGTAGTCGGGCTTGAAGCCTTTCTTCTCGTCGACGCCCAGCTTGCTCTTGGGCAGGTCGCGGACATGGCCCATAGAGGCCCGCACGACAAAGGTCGAATCCAGATACTTCTGGATCGTCTTGACCTTCGTGGGCGACTCCACGACCACTAGCGATTTCTTGGCCACTCTCTGTCCTTTCGTGCTATCTCAGCACTCGCCTCGCCGCTGATCCACTCAGCTCTCGCCTCAGGGCTTTGCCCTTCAGCTCGAACTGCCACGCCTACGGCTCGTCGGCAGCGTCTCAGCTCGAACCACACTCAGGCAGCCACGAAGCGCTTGCCCTCGAGCTGCCGTATCCGCCCTTCGATCTCGAGCGTCATGAGAAGCGCGGAGGCCCGTCCGGGCGCCAATCCGCTCCTTTCGATGATCTGGTCTATGCCCACGGGTTCTCGCCCGATAACTCGCAGCAGGAAGAGGCCCTCGTCATTGCCTGCTTCTTCACCTTCGCCATGTCCTTCGGCATGTTGACCGTGGACGAGACGGTCAGGGCCGCTCGCGTTCACCGGGACAGCCAACGGCTTCACCTGGTCGCGGAAGCGGAGGGGAAGCTGGCCGACCACGTCCTCCCATCCCTGCACGAGGGCCGCCCCGTCCTGGATGAGGCGATGGGCACCCCGGCTCATGAGACTGGTCAACGGTCCCGGCACCGCCATGACCTCGCGCCCGAGCTCGCCCGCGAGGCCCGCGGTGATGAGCGAGCCGCTCTTCTCGGCGGCCTCCACCACCACCACGCCCAGCGACAGCCCGGCGATCACGCGATTGCGCGCGGGAAAATAGCCCGCGAGGGGTGGCGTGCGGAGCGGGAACTGAGACACCACCGCGCCCCTCTCCGCAACTTCGAGCGCGAGCCGCCGGTTCTCCGGCGGATAGATCACATCCACGCCCGAGCCCAGCACGGCGATGGTGCGGCCGCCCGCTCGGAGCGCGCCACGGTGGGCGGCGCTGTCGATGCCTCGCGCGAGCCCCGAGATGATCGTGATCCCGCGGGCCGCGAGATCCGCGGCGAGACGCTCGGCGCACCCGAGACCATAGGGCGTCGCCTCGCGCGCGCCCACGATCGCGACCGCGAGAGCATCGTCCGCCTCCACGCGTCCGCGCACCCAGAGGCGCTCGGGCGGCAGGGGAATCTCCCGCAAATTCGCAGGGTACGAGATCTCGTCGCGGGTGATGCACATCGCCGCCGCGGCTGTCTCACCTTGCATACGCTCTCGCGTGACGCTCATTTAATGTCCATGATCACGACGCAGTGCCGACCAGTATAGCAAACGACCTTCGAAACCCCTCCAAACCGCCCTTACCGTACGCGCGAGCCGCCATTCGTGCGGCCCGCGAGAAGTCCGCGCGCCTGAGTGGCCGCCTCGCTCCGCGGATATTGCTTGATCACCTGCTCCCAGGCCGCGCGCGCCCCCGCCGCGTCCCCCATGGCGCGCTTGCAGAGGCCGATCTTGAGCAGCGCTTCCGCGACCTGGGTGGTCTGCGTGTAGTTGTCCACCGTCTTCTGGAACTCCACGGCCGCCTGCTTGTAGTCGCGCTGCCGAAAGAAGGCCTCGCCGATCCAGTTCTGGGCGGCCGCGGCCTGCGGGTGATTGGGGAACTGCGTGACGAACTCCGTGAACTCGAGGGCGGCCTGGCCATCTTCACCCGCGCGGAGCTTGGCGAGGGCCGCCGCGAACATGCGGTCCGCGTCGGGATTGCGGAGCGGAACCGCGGGCGGCGCGGCCGCCGCGCGCGGAGGCGCCGCGGGCGGGAGCATGGGCGGCGGCGGCTGCGACAAGGACGCGGGGGGCGGCGTGGGCGGAGGGGTCACGGGCGTCGCGCGCTGGATGGCCTCCACGGCGAGACGCGCGTCGTCGACGGAGGCCTTGAGCTTGGCGAGCTGCTCGGTGAGGCTCTTGAGCTCGGTCACGAGAAAAGCCTGCTGGGCATCGAGGGCCTTGACCTCGCCGGTCAGGCGCCCGACTTCCTGCGTCTGCGTCTCCTGAGTTTTTCTCACGTCCTCGAGGGTGGCGGGACGCGGGGGCCGCTCCGCCGCGGAGCGTTCCGCGGGGCCCGACGAGGGCGCCACGTTCTTGCTTCCGCTCGCGCAGCCGGCGACGATGAGGCCGACCACCGCGCAGATGATCGCGTGAAAAAGGAGACCAGCCATGATTGGGCACCGTAGCATCCGGTTCCACGCCAAGTCAAACCTCAGGCGCAAGTGCGCGCCATTTTTGACTCAATCAGGCCTTTTCGCTAGCATGCGCGCATGAGCGAGATGGAGTGGCCTTTCTATCTCTCCGCGCTGGCCGCGGGCGGCCTGTGGGGCTATGTCACCCAGCGCGGCGGTTTCTGTCTCGTGCGCGCGCTCTCCAACATGGTGCTCATGGGCGACGCGACGATCCTGCGCGCCTACGCGCTCGCCTTGCTCGTCGCCATGGTTGGCGTGCAGGCGCTGCAGGCGGGAGGATTCGTCGAAATCCCCGTTCGGCCCTTTCACTGGCTCTCGAACATCACGGGCGGCCTCGTCTTCGGCGCGGGGATGATGCTGGGCGGGGGCTGCTCGGGCAGCACCTGGTATCGAACCGGCGAGGGCGCGGTGGGCGCGTGGATCATCCTGCTGGGTTTCGCCCTCGGCGCCACCGCCGCGCGGCTGGGATCCCTCGCGCCCGTTCGCGCGTCGCTCCAGGCGCCCGCCATCACGATCGGCGGCGCCCCACCCACCCTCGCCACCGTGCTCGGCGTCTCGCCCTGGCTCGTCATCCTCGTGCTCGCGATCGCGGGCGCGATCTGGATGGTCAGAGCGCCGGGCGAGCCGCAGCACCGCAAGTGGCCCTGGCCCGCCACCGGCGTGGCCGCGGGTCTCCTCATCGCGGCCGGCTGGTGGGCCTCGAGCCTCGGCGGACCGCCCGTCGGGCTCACCTTCGCCGTCAATACCGGCGAGATCCTCACCTACCCGCTCGTGGGCTTCCCCAACCGCGTGAACTGGAGCATGGTCATGCTCGTCGGCTTGCCGGTGGGGGCGTTCATCGCCGCCCGGAGCTCGGGCGAGTTCAGCTGGAAGCTGCCGCCCAGCTCGAGTCTCGTCAAGATCTTCTCGGGTGGGCTTCTCATGGGCGCTTCCGCCATCGTGGCCGAAGGCTGCAATGTCACCCAGGGACTGACCAACGGCGCGACCCTGGCCGTGGGCAGCCTGGTGACGCTCCTGTCCATGCTGGGCGGCGGGTGGCTGACCCTCTGGACCCTCTATTTAAGGAAGGGGTAGCGGAGGCTGTTCTACTTCCAGTTGTTCACGACCTGCCGGAGAATCGCGAACTCCCCGATGTGATAGGCGTTGTGGTCGACGATGAGGATCGCTTCCCGGAGAATCGTCTGGCCGTCGCCGTGCGGGATCTTCGCGTGCAGGTCGGTCCGCGGATTCTTGACGAGGGCGATCATCTCCTTCAGGTCGCTCTGGTACCTGGCGATGGTCTCGTCCCAGTCCTTCTTGGTCGCCTTGGCGTTCTTGGCCGGCCAGTAGCCTTCCGGCCACTTGAGCTCCTCGTAGTCCGGATTCTTGATGAAGTCGATGATGTCCCATTGCGCGATCCGGATGTGCTCGAGCAGGTGCCAGAAGGTGTACGGCACGTTCGGCGGTCTGACGTTCATGTCCTTGAGGGGGAAGCCCTTGACCGCGTCGCCCAGCGACATGTGCGCCTGGGTGCCGAGGAATATGGCGAGCTGTTCACGTAGCGCCCTATCGCCTCGCATGGCTAGCGAACGTCGCGAAGGAGGACGACGGGCACGGTGCTTCCCGCCTCCACCGTGCTGTCGCCGGGAATCACGGCCAGACCGTCGGCGGCCACCATGGAGCGAAGTATCCCTGAGCTCTGGCTTCCTGTGAGCTTCGCCCCGTAGCCCCCCGACTCGTCCGCGGTCAGCGTCACGCGCAGGAAACCTCGCCGCCGGTCCAGATTGGGAATGGCTGCGAGCGCTCGCGCCTGCACCATCGGCCGCTGCAATCGCGCGTGACCACCCAAACGACGCAGGGCCGGCCGCACGAAGAGCTCGAAGGTGACCATGGCCGAGACCGGGTTGCCGGGAAGCGCGAAGACGGGCAGCGCTCCCTTACCCGTCGACGGAATGGTCGCGAAGGCGATGGGCTTGCCGGGGCGCATGTTGACGAGCCAGAGATGCTGCTCGGCTCCCAATTTCTCGAGGGCGGCCTTGACGAAGTCGTGCTCGCCCACGGAGACGCCCGCCGAGGAGATCAGGAGATCGCAGCCGAGTCCCCAGCGGAACCGTGCCTCGATCTCCTCGAGCCGGTCGGCCGCCACGCCGAGAGGAACGGGCTCGCCCCCCGCCTCGATGACCTGTCCCGTCAAGGAATAGGTGTTGGAATTGGGGATCTGCCCGGGGCCCAGGCGTCCGCCCAGGTCCACGATCTCGTCTCCCGTCGAGAGGATACCCACGCGCGGCTTCCGCACCACCCGGACCTGCGCATGGCCGAGGGCGGCCAGGAGACCGAGCTCGGCCGGTCCGATGAGGCGCCCGCGCTCGAGCACCGATTCGCCCGCGCGCATGTCCTCGCCGCGGGGCCGGACGAATTCGCCGGCCGTGACGGGCCGAGGCACGAGGAGCGTCGTCCCCTCCGTCGTGACCTCTTCTTGCGGGATGACGCTATCGGCGCCCTCGGGCAGTGGCCCACCCGTGAAGATGCGGAAGGCCTGTCCGGCGGTGAGCGGCTTGTCGGCCACGTGCCCCGCGGCAATGCGCCCGGCGATCTCGAGCCGGGCCGGAGCCGTCGTCGAGGCGCCCCCGGCATCCGCGCTCCGCAGAGCATAGCCGTCCATCGAGGAGTTGG
>DASQAK010000133.1:0-3047 GCA_035635755.1 Candidatus Methylomirabilota bacterium
GGGCGCGGTGACCGTCAAGGTCCCCGCGCAGGCTCTGCGAGTCGTGGGGCGCGCCAACGCAGAAGGGACCACCCCTCACCCTACCCTCTCCCCTGAGGGGAGAGGGAAATGGAGCCGCGGCGATTCTAACCCTCTCCCCCACCGGGGGAGAGGGCAGGGTGAGGGGACGACGGTTGCCGACGAGGTGCACCTGATCGGCCGCACCACTGATGAAGCCCGCGACATTCTCGAGAAGCACCTGGACGATGCTTTCCTCGCGGGCCTGGCAACCGTGCGAATCATCCATGGCAAGGGCACGGGAGCGCTCCGCCGCGCGGTCGAGGAGCTACTTGGGTCCCACCCGCTGGTGACCAGCCACCGGCCGGGCGAGCAGCATGAAGGCGGAGCGGGCGCGACCGTCGCTGTGTTAGGACAAAGTTGATGTCTGCCGGCTTCTCTTCCCAGATCCTCGACGAGATCCGATCGCGGCTGGACATGGCCGAGCTCGTCGGCCAGTCCGTGAACCTCAAGCGCGCCGGCGAGAACTGGAAGGGCCTCTGTCCCTTCCACACCGAGAAGACCCCCTCCTTCACCGTCAATCCCAAGCGCGGCATCTTCCACTGCTTCGGCTGCGGCGTGGGCGGCGACGCCTTCGGCTTCCTCATGCGCCAGGACCGCTTGGCCTTCCCGGAAGCGGTGAGGGCCCTGGCGCAGCGAGCGGGCGTGGAGCTGCCGACCCAGCGATCGCCCGAGACCGATGGCAAGCTCGAGGGGCTTCGCAGGGTCATGGCCCTGGCAGCCCAATTCTACACGGACGCCCTCTGGGCCAAGGAGGGCGCCAAGGCTCAGGCGTATATCGAGAGCCGCGGCGTGGACCTCGAAGTCGCGCGCCGCTTCGGTCTCGGCTATGCCCCCGACGGCTGGAACGCGCTCTTGAGCCACATGGCCAAGGAGGGCGTGACCGACGCTGAGTTAGTCTCGGCGGGCCTGGCGCTTCCGCGGCAGAACGCCCCCGGCTTCTACGACCGCTTCCGCGGCCGCCTCCTCTTCCCCATCCGGGATCTGCAGGCGCGCGTGGTCGCCTTCGGCGGCCGTGCCATGGGCGCCGAGGAGCCCAAGTACCTCAACTCCCCCGAGACGCCGCTCTACGTCAAAGGCCAGATGCTCTATGCCCTCGACGTGGCGCGCGAGGGCATGCGCCAGAAGAACCGCGCCGTCGTCGTCGAGGGCTATCTCGACTGCCTGATGGCGCATCAGCACGGCTTCATCGAAACGGTGGCCGCTCTCGGCACAGCGTTTACGGCTGCCCAGCTCTCCCTGCTTCGCCGCTATGCCGACGAGGTGGTGAGCGTCTTCGACGCCGACGCGGCGGGGCAGAAGGCCACGAGCCGTCTCGAGGAAATGCTGACCGACGTGATGGATCTCCGGAACCTCGGCTGGTCCGTCTCGCGCACGGGCTCCTTCGAGAAGACGGGCTACTTCCCCATCAAGGTCGCCGTCCTACCCGAGGGCCACGACCCCGACAGCCTCCTCCGCGCCGAGGGCGCGCAAGCGCTCCACTCGCGTCTCGACGCCGCCCGGAGCATCCTCGACTTCGTCCTCGAGCGCGCGCTCGGCGAGGAAGATCTGACCACGCCCCGCGGCCGCTCGACTGCCCACGCGCGCGTCTCCCTCATCCTCTCCCGCGTGCCGAATGCCGAGGAGGCGACGGCGCTGGCCCGGGAAGCTGCCCGCAAGCTCGGCGTCGATGCCACCCAGCTCTGGATCGAGGCCCAGCAGCTCCAGGGCGCCCGCTCGCGAAAGACCACGGCCGCCCCCGCCGGGCCCTCTGGCTCGGCCCAGGCCTGGCCTCCCCCCAGCCTCTCCGAGCGCGACCTCCTCCTGATGCTCCTTCACATGGAAGAGGCGAGAACTGGACTTCTGCCGTATCTTGAAGAGGTGCATATCGCCCACCCAGGATTGCGGGCGATTCTTGGCGCGCTGCGGCGAGCCCCCGAGGGCATGGCCCCGGAGGCCCTCATGGCCGAGCTGCCCGGGGAAGCGGAGCGGAGCCTCCTGGCCGCGCTTCTCCTCGACCAGCGGGAGTGGACCGACATACATATCCAGGTGACGGAGCTGCAGAAGCGGTACGATATTCGACGCCGGAAACAGCGGATCCGGGAGTTGAGCCTGGCCATCACGCAGGCCCAGTCGACGGGCGATCCTGCAGTGGCCAGCCTCCAGGCCGAGCTCCGGAATCTACAAGACTTGGCCCAGGCCGTCAGAGGCATGGTCACCGGTCGATGACCACACACCCCCCATCAGGAGAGCCGACGAGCATGGCGGACGAACCAAAGCTGCAGGAGCTGGACAAGCTCATCGCCAAGGGGAAAGAAAAGGGCTTCCTGACCTACGACGAGGTCAACGACGCCCTGCCCTCCGACATCGTCTCGCTGGATCAGCTCGACGACATCATGATGCTCTTCGGGTCCATGGACATCGAAGTGGTGGACGCGGCCAAGGCGGGACGGCTGCCCAGCGAAGGGGCGAGCCAGGCGCCCGATCCCGAGCCCGACGACGACGAGCCCGTCGAGCCGCGACGGATCGATCTCACGCCGGGCCCCGTCGGGCGCACCGAGGATCCCGTCCGCCTGTACTTGCGCGAGATGGGGCGCGTGTCGCTCCTCACCCGCGAGGGCGAGATCACGCTGGCCAAGCGCATCGAGGAGGGCAAGGACGAATCGACGCGCGCCATCCTCTCCACCACGCTCGCGCTCGACAAGATCCGCGCCGTCCGCGACGACCTGCGCAAAGATCTGGTGCCGATCAAGGACCTGGTCGATTACCCCGAGGAAGAGTTCACCGAGGAAAAGGAGGCCGACCTCCGGCGCTCGGTTATGCGCGAGCTCGGCACCGTCGACCGGCTGCTGCGCGAGCGCGAGAAGGTTCTCGACCTGGCGCGGAAGCTGCGCGCCAAGGCCGGCGGGCGCAAGAAGCGAAAGGGCGAGCCGCCGTGGAAGAAGCACGAGGTGGCCGCCCAGGCCAAGCAGGTGAAGGCGCTGCAAACCCTCCGCACGTTGAGCCTCCAG
>DASQAK010000134.1:0-10387 GCA_035635755.1 Candidatus Methylomirabilota bacterium
CCCGGTCGATGGCGTGCAGCGGGGCGCGGTGATCTGGGAAGTGACGGAGGGCCTGGGGCCGCTTGCCGGCGCCACGGGGCTCATCACCTCCAACTTCACCGTTGGCGCCAAGGGTGAGGTCGTGGACAATCACTACGTCCGCCTCTACCTACCCGATCCAAAGAAAGGCTAGGACTCGAAATGGGACAGATCCTGGGTCTGGGACTCAGTCATTACCCTCCGCTCCGGGGGGCTGACGATGCGATGGCGGGCATCCTCCGGCGCACGCTCACGCGCCCCGACGTGCCGGATACCTGGAAGAAGCCCGAGAACTGGCCCGCGCCCATGCGGCAGGAATGGGGCGCGGACGAGGGCCGCTCCGCGGCGCCAGGGCATCGCGCCGCTCTGGTCAAGCACCTCAAGGCGCTCCGCCAGGCGCTCGACGACTTCAAGCCTGACTTCGTCCTCATGTGGGGGGATGACCAGTACGAGAACTTCCACGAGGACATCACGCCGGCCTTCTGCGTCTACGCCTACGAGGACATGGAGGTGCATCCGTACCGGCCCCACCAGCGCGTCGCGAGCACCGCCCCCACGGGAGAGGGCGGCGGTCTCTCGGCGTCCGAGGCGGCGCCGGCGAGCCGTCCGGCGCCGAACGCGTGGGGCGAGGGGGCCGACGCCGTCATCCGCATTCCCGGGAAGCGTGACGCCGCCAAGTGGCTCGTGCGTGAGCTTCTGACCCACGAGCACATCGACATGGCGTACTCGTACAAGCCGCTCCACTACGAAGGACTCAGCCACGCGTTTCTCAACGGCGTCATGTACCTCGACTACGAGCGCAAGGGCTGGCCCTATCCGCTGGTGGCCATGGCCATCAATTGCTACGGCAGCCGTGTGAACGTCAACCGCGGCGGCGTCTATCCCGTCGGCACGATCAGCATTCCCGAGAGCGACCTGGACCCGCCGAGCCCCTCGCCCGATCGCTGCATGGAAGTGGGCGCCGCCGTCGCTCGAGCGCTGGCGCGCAGCCCGTGGAGGGTCGCGCTCGTCGCCTCGTCCAGCTGGTCGCACGCCTTCCTGGTCCCGAAGCACTACTTCGTCTATCCCGACGTGGACAATGACCGCAGGCTCTACGAGGCTCTCGTGGCGGGCGACTTCGACGCCTGGCACAAGGTCACGGAGGCGGAGGTCGTGGACCGTGGGCAGCAGGAAGTGCTGAACTGGTGGGCGCTCATGGGCGCCATGGAAGCGCTGGGGCACAAGAGCCCCGACTACCACGGCTACGTCGAGTCCTACGTGATGAACTCGAACAAGGCCTTCGCGATCTATGCCCCTCGCTGACGCCGTGTGGAAGAGGCGCGGGCCGGCATGATCGTCAAGAGCCCATGGCCGGATGTTCTGGTGCCCGAGGTCTCGATCACCGACCATGTGCTGCGCCATGCCGAGCGCCTCCGCGATCGGCCGGCCCTGATCGACGGGCCGACGGGGCGGACGCTGACCTTCGGCCAGCTCGCCGACAGCATTCGTCGCGTGGCCACGGGTCTCGCGCGGCGAGGCTTTCGCAAGGGCGACGTCTTCGCGACCTATAGCCCGAACCTGCCCGAGTACGCCGTGATCTTCCACGCCGTCGCTTCCCTCGGCGGCATCAACACCACTGTCAATCCGCTCTACACCGCGGGCGAGCTGGCAAAGCAGCTGAAGGACTCGGGCGCCCGCTTCCTCATCACGGTCCCGCCCTTCCTCGACAAGGCCAAGGAGGCAGCCGCGGCGGCGGGGATCGAGGAGGTCTTCGTCTTCGGCACCGCCGGCGGCGCCCGGCCCTTCGCCGAGCTGCTCGAGGCGCCGCCGACTCCGCCTGTCGTGAAGATCAACCCGCGGGAAGACGTGGTGGTGCTGCCGTACTCGAGCGGGACGACGGGGCTGCCCAAGGGCGTCATGCTCACCCACCACAACCTGGTGGCCAACCTGTGCCAGGCCGAGGGCTTCAAGGACTTCGACGGCTTCAAGGACGGCGACGTGGTCATCGCCGTGCTCCCGTTCTTTCACATCTACGGCATGGTCGTGATCATGAAGCTCGGGCTGTGCCAGGGCGCCACCATCGTCAGCATGCCGCGCTTCGACTTCCAGGAGTTCCTGACCGCCGTGCAGAAGTACCGCGTGTCCATCCTTCCCCTCGTGCCGCCCATCGTGCTGGGCATGGTCAAGCATCCGGCCGTGAGCCAGTTCGATCTCTCGAGCGTGCGGCTGGTCTTTTCGGGCGCGGCCCCTCTCGGGGAGGAGATCGCGCAGGAGCTGTCCACGAAGCTGGGCTGCCCCGTGGTGCAGGGCTATGGCATGACGGAGGCGAGCCCGGTCACGCACCTGAGCCCCACGAAGAACGCGCCGCGCAAGCCCGGGTCCATCGGCTTTGTCGTGCCCAACACGGAAGTCAAGCTGATGGATGTCGTCACGGGCGACGAGGCGGGGCCGGGCGGGGAAGGCGAGCTCCTGATCCGCGGGCCGCAGATCATGAAGGGCTACCTGAATCAGCCCGGGGAGACGGCGGACTCCATCGACCGTGAGGGCTGGTACCACACGGGCGACGTCGGCTACGTGGACCCGGAAGGATGGTTCTACATCGTCGATCGCACCAAGGAGCTGATCAAGTACAAGGGCATGCAGGTGGCGCCCGCCGAGCTCGAGGCCTTGCTGTTCACGCACCCCGCCATCCTCGACGCCGCGGTCATCCGCAAGGCCGACGAGGAAGCGGGCGAGGTGCCCAAGGCCTTCGTGGTCCTCAAGCCGGACGCCGCCTCCAAGGCGACCACGGGCGAGGCGATCATGGCCTTCGTGGCGGAGCGGGTGGCTCCCCACAAGCGCATCCGGCACCTCGAGTTCATCGAGCAGATTCCCAAGTCGCCCTCCGGCAAGATCCTGCGCCGCATGCTGGTGCAGATGGAGAAGGAGCGCGCGTCCTGAGCGACCGGGAGTCGGGTCCGACCTCGCGCACGTACTTCTCCCAGCGCCTGCGTCTCCACTACGTCGACTGGGGAAATCCCGAGCGGCCGGCCCTGATCCTGCTCCACGGCGGCCGCGACCACTGCCGCAACTGGGACTGGACGGCGGCGGCTCTCCGTGACGACTGGCACATCATCGCGCCCGATCTGCGCGGCCATGGGGACAGCGAGTGGTCCCCGGACGGCAGCTACACCATGGCCGGGTACATCTACGATCTCGCCCAGCTCGTCCACCAGCAGCAGCTCGCGCCCGTCACCATCGTCGCCCATTCCCTCGGCGGCAACATCGCGCTCCGCTACGCGGGCATCTACCCGGAGGCGGTGGCGAAGCTCGTGGCCATCGAGGGGCTCGGGCCCTCCGCGCGCGCCCTCGCCACCCACCGGTCGAAGACGATCGCGGAGCGGATGGACGAGTGGATCCGCGAGGAGCGCGGCCTGGCGGGCCGGCTGCCCCGTCGCTACGCCTCCATCGAGGATGCCTTCCGGCGCATGCAGGACGAGAACCCGCATCTCTCGGCCGAGCAGGCCCGTCACCTCACCAGCCACGGCGTGAACCAGAACGAGGACGGGACGTACAGCTGGAAGTTCGACAACTACGTGCGCGCGTGGTTTCCCTACGACATGAGCAGCCGGGACATCCAGGTCCTCTGGGAGCGCATCGCCTGTCCGACGCTTCTCCTGTACGGGAAGGAGAGCCGCGCCGGCAATCCCGCCGACGATGGCCGCGACCGGCTCTTCCGCCACGCCACGAGCATCGGCCTCGAGGCGGCGGGGCACTGGCTTCATCACGATCGGCTGGACGAGTTCCTGCGGATCGTCCGGGAGTTTCTCGGGCCGCACTCCTAGGGCAAACTAGTCACGAGCGCGCGTACCGTATCGTGGTCTCCCCCCTATCTACTCAGCCCTCACCTCAGGGCTTCGCCCCTCAGCTCGAACCGCGGCTCTCTCCCCCTGCGGGGGCGAGGGATCAAAATGAATCCCTCTCCCTCGGAGAGGAAGAGGGCAGGGTGAGGGTGGCGTTGTCTCGCGAATAGGCCAATGCTAGGCGCTGCGGCGTCGCTCGACCAGATGACTCAGGCCTCACGCGCCCGTCCGGCCGTCTCGCGAGAGGTCCACCAGGCGAGAAGAAGCGCCGCTCCGGTCAGCCCGGCCATCCCGTTCACGAGCAGGGCGCGGCCCACACCCCAGTGCTCGGAGATGCTGCCCACCATGAATGCGCCGATGGGGAAGGCGCCGCCCCACACGAGGGTATAGAGGCTCATCACCCGCCCGCGCAGCTCGTCAGGCGCGGCCAGCTGCATGGCCGTATTGCAGCTCGCCACCAGTACGATCCCGAAGAGGCCCGTCAGGAACAACGCGACGGCGGCGAACCAGAAGACGCGCGCGGTGGATAGCGCCAGGAGCCCGCCGCATGCGAGGGCGGCCGCGCCGAACAGCATGGTCGTGGGCGGCTGACGCGCGCCGAGGACGCCGACGGTGAGCGCGCCCGTGACCGCGCCCACGCCCAGACAGGCCATGAGGAGCCCGAAGCCTTCCGCGCCCAGGTGCAGCACCGTGCGCACGACCAGGGGAACATAGACGGTGAAGTTGAACACGCAGATGCTGACGAGGAAGAGGAGGCCGAGCATCAGGCGAATCTCGGGGGTGCGGATGGCGTAGCGGAGCCCGGTGAGGATCTCGTCCACGACCCCGCGGCCCGAGCGGGCGCGGGGCAGCCCGCGCGTGCCCAGCCGCGAGAGCATCGCCACCGTCACCGCGAAGCCGAGCCCGTTGACCACGAAGGCCGGGGTGACGCCGAAGCGGGCGATCATGAGCCCGCCGAGACCGGGCCCGATGATGCGGGCGGCGTTGAACGACGCGGAGTTTAGCGCCACCGCGCTCGCCACATCGCCCCGCCCCACCATCTCGGCCACGAAGGACTGCCGCGCCGGCTGCTCGAGCACATTGACGAGCCCGCTGGTGAAGGCGAGCACGGCCACGTGCCAGTACTCGACGCGGCCGGACGCCACGAGGGCGGCCAGGATCAGGGCGAGGCCGCCGAGGGCGGTCTGGGTGCACATGAGGAGCCGGCGCTTGGGGAGGCGATCGGCGAGAGCGCCGGAGGCGATGGAGAAGAGCAGGATGGGCGCGAACTGGAGGGAGCCGATGAGCCCGAGCTTGAACGGCGACGGGCTGAGCTGGAGCACGAGCCATGATTGCGCGACCGTCTGCATCCAGGACCCCGTCTGGGCCACGAACTGGGCTGTGAAGAAGCGGCGATAGTCGGGGTGGCGGAGCGCGCGGAGCCCGATGGGGAGCGGCATTGCCGCCGCCTAGAATAGCGCGCCGGGGGCTGCCGGACGGAAATCATCCGGGTCGCCCAAGAGGGAACGGCATGGAGTAGACGTTTCGGTTACTCTTAGAGAAGGACGCCCCGTCTGGGTCCCCAGCGCTTCGGTCAACCAGGCAGTGGAGGGAGGAGAGTCTCAACCATGACACGCAGGATCTCTCGCCGGCGCTTGCTGCAGGCATGCGGCATGATCGTGCCCGTGGCCGTGGCCGGGCCGTTTCTTTTCAAGGGCCGCCCGGCGGACGCCCAACAGAAGGCCACCAAGCAACAGGTGCAGTATCAGGAGACGCCCAAGAAGGGACAGGATTGCGAGAAATGCCTGCAATTCACCCCTCCCGACGGCTGCAAGCTGGTCGGCGGCAAGATCAATCCGAAAGGCTGGTGTCTGCTCTTTGCCCCGAAGCCGAAGTGACGGCGGCCTGGCAAAGACGAGACGCGAGCAGCCTCTATCACAGGAGACATCGAGATGAAGAATGTTGAGATGTCGGTGGCCGGTGACATCCTGACCATCACGGTAGACCTGACGAAGGAGTTCGGCCCGTCCTCGTCCGGCAAGACCATCATCATCGCCTCCACCGAGGGCAATGTCACGATTCCGGATCGGGAAGAGAAGGTCGGCCTGAACGTCTATCGCAAGAAGTGACGGCGGCCCGACGGGGTGCCGGGCCGCCGCTCTTATCACCGACGATGCCACCCGTGATGGGGGCGATCGACGACCACGAAACACCCGGTTGCCGTCAGCGAGACCGCAAGAGCCAGACCGACGATCCGCATGAGTCTTCGCATCGCGCGCCTCCTTTCTGCCGGTTGGACGGCGGAGGCGCTGATGCATTCCACGGAGCACAAGGAGAAGTACGGTGAAATCCCACAAGCTGGTGGGGGGGCCCGGGGGAGGAGCGACAGCCGGCGCTCCCCCCGGATCCGGTAAGGAGAGGAACGATGAGCAAGAGCGTGAGACCCGTTCCCGAAGGCCACCCCACCGTCTCGCCGTATTTGATCGTCAACGATGGGGCGGCCGCCCTCGACTTTTACAAGAAGGCGTTCGGCGCGACCGAGCTGATGCGTCACACCGATCCGAACGGAAAAGTCGGCCACGCAGAGATCACGATCGGCGATTCCGTGATCATGCTCGCCGATGAGTTCCCGGATTTCGGCGCCCGAAGCCCGCGGGCCATCGGCGGCTCGCCCGTCGGCATCCACCTCTATGTCGAAGGGGTCGATGCGGTGGCGAGCCAGGCGATTGCCGCCGGCGCCAAGGTGGTGCGGCCGGTGCAGGATCAGTTCTACGGAGATCGGAACGGCACGCTCGAGGATCCATTCGGGCACATCTGGCACATCTCCACGCACATCGAGGACGTGCCTCCCGAGGAGCTCTCGAGACGGATGGCCGCGCTCAAGACCCACTAGAGTGGAAAACTTGACAAGGACGGGCGAGGAGCCTACCGTCCGCCCGATGAGCCGACGCATCGGCTCCCGGCGCGCGTGGCATGTGCTGGGGAGGCTCCCGCATCGCCCTTCCGGTCCAGGAGGAGAGCATCATGGACATGCTCCTCGGCACCTTCGCCTCCCGACCGCTGCTCATCGTGCGGGTCGTGCTGGGGGTCATCTTCTTCGCCCATGGCGCCCAGAAGGTGTTCGGCTGGTTCGGCGGGCCCGGACTGCGCGGAGTCATCGCCTACTTCAAGCAGGCGCTTGGCGTCCCCGCCCCCCTCACCGTGCTCGCCGCTCTGACCGAGTTCCTGGGCGGGCTGGCCATGATCGTCGGCTTGCTCGTGCGACCGGCCGCGGTGGGACTGATCATCGTCATGCTCGTGGCCATCTTCACGGTGCACTGGAAAAACGGCTTCTTCATCAACTGGTCGCTCACGCCAGGGAAGGGGCACGGCTACGAGATGAACCTCGCCCTCATCGGAATGGCCCTGGCCGTCCTCGTCGGCGGGGCGGGCGCGTACTCCATCGATCGATGGCTTCGCCCGTGGTAGTAGCGATCCACGAGAGCGCCCGAGCATGAGCAGGCGATCGCGCCGATCACGCCGGCCGGGCCAGCGCCCGCAGTTCGACCAGCGCGGGCCCGGCCCGCCACGCGGGCCAGCCCCGTCGCGTATGCCCGCGCCGTCACCTTCGCCCTCGGGCTTCGAGAGCCTGACCGCGATCCAGCCCTTCGAGCGGCTGCGGCTCGAGACCGTTCCCTCGGAGCTGTCCATGCGCGCCATGGACCTGATCACACCCATCGGGAAGGGCCAGCGCGGGCTCATCGTGGCCCCACCCCGGACGGGCAAGACCGTGCTCCTCCAGCAGATCGCCAAGGCCGTTCTCACGAATCATCCTGAGGTGGCCGTCGTCGTTCTCCTCGTCGACGAGCGGCCGGAAGAGGTGACCGATTTCCGCGTGAACATCGGCAAATCCGCGGAGATCGTCGCCTCCAGCAATGACAATCCCTACCGCCGTCACATCGAGGTGACCGAGCAGGTCCTCGAGAAGGCCAAGCGCATGGCGGCGCAGAAACAGGATGTGCTCGTCCTCTTCGATTCCCTCACGCGCATGACCCGCGCCTACAACAATGAGCTGACCTCGCGCGGGCGAACCATGACGGGCGGCATCGACAGCCGCGCCTTCCAGATGCCGCGGGCTTTCTTCGGGGCCGCCCGCAAGCTCGAGGAGGGCGGCTCGCTCACCATCGTGGGCACCGTCCTCGTCGACACAGGCTCGCGTATGGATGACATCATCTTCGAGGAGTTCAAGGGCACGGGAAACATGGAGCTCCATCTCACGCGGGAGCTGGCCGACCGGCGCATCTTCCCCTCCTTCGAGATCCTCAAGTCCGGCACGCGCCGCGAAGAGCTGCTCTTCACCGAGGACGAGCTGAAGCGCATCCACCTCCTCCGCCGCGCCCTGGCGGGCACCAAGTCGATCCAGGCCATGGAAGCGCTGCTCGAGCGCCTCCGCCTGACCGGAACGAACGCGGAGTTCCTGAAGTCCCTCGTCACCTAGCTCCGCGCCGCGAAGCGCTCCCTCCCTTCACAGTTATTTACTCGTGGCACACACGGCGTTCACGCGCCCTCCGCATGCTCGGCCGTGAGAGCAGGCGCTCTCGGCCTGCGAGAACAGGACCACGAGACGAGACGGGGAGAATCCCCAGGAGGGACGTCATGAGAGTGAAAGGGGTGCTGGGAGGGCTGGCGCTGGTGCTGGGGCTGACGATGCCGGTGGCGGCGGCGCCGCCTGACATCGCGGCGGCGGCGCATCCACAGGCGGGCCGCTCGATGGATCGCTCGGCGATGCAGGGCCACCGCCACTTCGGCGGCTGGCAGCGGCACATGAGGCACGGGCACGCGCGCCGTGGGCGCTCCGTCATCGGCTTCGCGCTGCGTCACCGCCAGGAGCTGAGCCTGACGCCGCAGCAGGTCGAGACGCTCAAGAAGCTCGGGATGGACTCCCGGCGCGCGGCCATCCGCGCCGCCGCCGATCGTCGGATCGCGCAGCTCGATCTCGTGAGCCTGCGGCAGAGCGATCCGGTGGACATGGGCAAGGTGGAGGCCAAGGTGCGGGAGATCGAGCGGCTCCGCGCGGACAGCCAGCTTGCCGCCATCCGCACGGACGAGCAGGCCAAGGCCCAGCTCACGCCGGAGCAGCGGGAGAAGCTGAAGGGGCTCGTGGCCGCCCGGTGGCAGCGCAAGGGCGAGGATTCGCGTCGCGCCGAGGCTCCGCTCGCGATGGATCGCTAGTAACCCGTCGGGCCGGCGCTAGCCGGTTCGCCAGCAGAGGCGCTGCACCTTCCGGTGCCGGCGCCTCTGCTGAGAGGCGGGCCTCGACCCGCGGTCCGGGCAGCCCTCGCCTCCGCTCTGACGCCACTCCGAATCCGGACTGCACGTATCCGTCGTCTTGCGCTAGGCTGTGGGCCCCAGGGGGAAGCTCGGCCCCGGCAGGCCGGCGGCCGCATCGACGTGGCGGATCAGGGAGCTGATCCAGAAAGGTGGAGACCAGGACATGGCCTCATCCGAGAAGGTGGCGATCGTCACAGGAGCTGGAAGCGGTGTCGGCAAGCACTCCGCGCTGGCGCTCTTGCAGGAGGGGTTCTCTGTCGTCCTGGCCGGGCGCCGCAAGGACGCCTTGGAGACGGCAGCCGCGGAGGGAAAGTCGAAGTCTCCCGGGTCGAAGACGCTCGTGGTACCGACCGATGTCAGTGACCCCGAGTCCATCCGGGCCCTCTTCGCGCAGACGAAGCAGGTCTTCGGCCGGCTCGACCTCCTCTTCAACAACGCGGGCATCGGTGCCCCTCCCGTGCCCCTCGAGGAGCTTCCGTTCGAGAAGTGGAAGGCGGTCGTCGATACCAACCTGACGGGCTCGTTCCTGTGCACGCAAGAGGCGATGAAGATCATGAAGAGCCAGCAGCCTCGCGGGGGCCGCATCATCAACAACGGCTCCATCTCGGCGCATGCGCCGCGACCGTTCTCCGTCGCCTACACGTCGACGAAGCACGCGATCACGGGGCTGACGAAATCGACCTCCCTGGACGGGCGGAAATACGACATCGCCTGCGGGCAGATCGACATCGGCAATGCCGCCACGGAGATGACGGCGCGCATGGCCAAGGGTGTCCCGCAGGCGAACGGGACCGTCGAGATCGAGCCGACCATGGATGTCCAGAACGTGGCGCGGGCGGTCGCCTACATGGCAAGCCTCCCCCTCGATGCCAACGTGCAGTTCTTGACGGTGATGGCGACGAAGATGCCTTTTGTCGGTCGGGGGTAACGCGGGCGGCTGAAAAAGGCCCATCTGCTTCGTTGGCGCGGGCAGCGGCACCCGCTCAACGTACGTGGCAGTTCGAGCTGAGGGGCGCAGCCACGAGGCGAGGGCTGAGTGGAAACTACGCCTCGGGGTGCCGCCGCCCTCACCGCCTCGCATCTGAGCCTTTTTGAGCCGCCTGCGAGTTCTTCGGCACCCTGCTAGTGTCCTGTCCCAGAGATACGATGACAAAATCGAGCCACGCTGGCCAAGATCTCGTCGGCCGTCTTCGTCCACACGAAAGGCTTGGGAGCCGTATTGTGGAGAGCGATGTACTCGAGGATCGCCGCCTCGAGGG
>DASQAK010000135.1:0-7479 GCA_035635755.1 Candidatus Methylomirabilota bacterium
CCCTCGAGGCGGCGATCCTCGAGTACATCGCTCTCCACAATACGGCTCCCAAGCCTTTCGTGTGGACGAAGACGGCCGACGAGATCTTGGCCAGCGTGGCTCGATTTTGTCATCGTATCTCTGGGACAGGACACTAGCAGGCGGCTGAAAAAGGCCCATCTGCTTCGTTGGCGCCCTCGGTCGCACGCTCAACGTACGTGGCACTTCGAGTTGAGTGGCGTCAGCCGCGAGGCGAGGGCTGGGTGAGGACTACGCCTCGCGTGCGACCTTCGGGCGCCGCCTCGCATCTGGACCTTTTTGAGCCACCTGCCAAGGACTAGTGCGTCGCGTGGTGGAGGAAGGGTAGGCGGAAGAGGAGCGTGTAGCCGTTCAGGACGAGAGCGACGCCGATCGCGGCCAGGATCAGACTGAACAAGAACGTGGGTCGTGACCGGGACAGGATGGACACCGAGGCCATGACGATGGCGATCTGCAGGAAGACCTCGGCGAGGTCGAAATACGGATCCTTGGTCTGGAAGCGGTCTCGCGTCGCCTCGAGGCGCTTGGCCGCCTGTTCGATCTCCTTCTTCTCCGCGTTGTAGCGCTTCTCTTCCTCCTCGTACTTCTTGAGGAGGGCCTCGAGCTTCTGGCGGGCCTCGGGCCTGAGCGACGGGCCGCGCTCGACCAGGTCAGCCTCCAGCCGCATCTTCTGGGCCCGGTACTGGTGCTCGCGGATGACCTTGGCCTGGTAGAAGGCCCACTGGTCGGACGACTGCTGCTGGGAAAGGAGCATTTCCTTGGTGGCATTGCTCCCGCCGAGCCCCGCGATGGCGAGGAGGACGGCGTAGACGGCCGTGACGAGAGCCACGCGCCGCCCGAAGCGGCTCTCGGCCTTCTCGCGTATCTCCTCCGGATTCGGCACCTCTACTTCAGGCATCGAGCTACAGGGTCTCCAGTGGCGACCGGCGGCTCAGAAAGGGCCCAGATGCGAGGCGGCGCCCGAAGGTCGCACGCGAGGCGTACTTTCTGTACGTTGAGCGTGCGACCGAGGGCGCCAACGAAGCAGATGGGCCCTTTCTGAGCCGCCGGCTAGTGGTCGTTGTGCTGCTTGCCCATCTCTTCCTTCATCGCCGAGCGGCCCGCCTCGAAGGCCGAGAGGAGCCGGTTCCGCTGCTCCTCGACGTACTCGCGGCCCTTGTCGAAGAGATCGCCCGCGCGACCCTGCGCCTCCTCCGCCACATCCTGCGCCTTCTTGAACCACTCCTGGCCGTGCTCGCTCAGGAGCTCGCGCGTCTCCGTGCCGGTCTTGGGAGCGAGCAAGAGCGCCGCGGCTGCTCCCGCCACCGCTCCGAGAAAGAACCAGCCCAGGTAGCCCGCCGCGTCCCCGCCACGTTCGTCCGCCATGACCTCTGTCCTCCTCGCCTGCTATTTCGTGAGCCGCGAGAGAAAAACGCTGAGACCCGTCTTGGCGCCCGAGGCCACACCGCTGATGCCCCTCAATGACGTCAGGCTATTCGCCACACCGATGATCCGCGCGACCTTCAAGGAGATGTCCTCGACCCGGCCGAGGATGCCGTTCAACCGCTGGACGCTTCCGTTGGTCGTCTGCGCCACCACGCGCAGGTCTCCGGCGAGCCCTTCGATCTGGCTCGCCAGGGGTCTGATCTCGCGCTCGACCAGCTGCAGCACGATCTCGGCGCGCGCAGCTGTCCGCTTGAAGCTCAGCAGCGTCGCCACGATCGCCACCGTGAGGACCACGGCACAGAGCACCAGCACGGTCTGGGCCATCGGCGTCATCGGGGCGAAGTATGGCAGAGGCGCCCGAGCCAGTCAAACGAGACGTGGAAAAGCTCGCGCATTCATTGACTTTCCCGGAGCCCGGCCCCTATACTGCCCGCAGGTCTGAGGCGCGCTTCACCAGGCGCCTCGAGGAGCCTGCTCCCATGTCCCTCCAGGATCGTTTCGAAGAGCTCCATCGCCGGAACGAAACCGCCGAGCTCGGCGGTGGCGTGGAGCGCATCGAGCGACAGCACAAGGCGGGGAAGAAGACGGCGCGCGAGCGCCTCGAGCTGCTTCTCGACAAGGGTTCCTTCGCCGAAGTGGACCGTCTGGTCGTGCACCAGAGCCAGGACTTCGGCATGGAGGCGCAGCGAATTCCCGGCGACGGCGTGGTCACGGGCTCCGGACGGATCCACGGCCGCCCCCTCTTCGTCTTCGCCCAGGACTTCACCGTGTTCGGCGGCTCCCTCTCCGAGGCCTACGCGCGCAAGATCTGCAAGATCATGGATCTCGCCATGAAGGCGGGCGTGCCCGTGATCGGGCTCAACGATTCGGGTGGCGCGCGAATCCAGGAGGGCGTCGTCTCCCTCGCCGGCTACGCCGACATCTTCCTGCGTAATACGCTCGCCTCGGGGGTGGTGCCGCAGATCTCGGCCATCATGGGCCCCTGCGCGGGCGGAGCCGTGTACTCGCCCGCCATCACCGACTTCGTCTTCATGGTCAAGCATTCCTCGTACATGTTCGTGACCGGCCCCGACGTCATCAAGGCCGTCACCCACGAGGAAGTCTCCTTCGAGGAGCTGGGCGGGGCCGCGACCCACGGGACGACCTCGGGCGTCGCCCACTTCGCCGCGGAGGGTGAGGAGGAGTGCCTGGCCCTCGTCCGCGAGCTCATGACGTTTCTGCCGCAAAACAATACGGAAGACCCGCCGGTCCGCCCGACGACGGATCCCGCCGACCGCGCGGACGAGGAGCTGCAGACCGTCGTGCCCGATCTGCCCAACCGGCCCTATGACATCAAGGCCATCGTCCGACCCGTGCTCGACGAGCGATACTTCTTCGAGGTGCAGGCGGACTACGCGCCCAACATCGTCGTCGGCTTCGGGCGGCTCAACGGCCGGCCCGTGGGGATCGTGGCCAATCAACCCGCGCACCTCGCGGGCTGCCTCGACATCAGCGCCTCCCTCAAGGCCGCGCGCTTCGTGCGCTTCTGCGATTGCTTCAATATCCCCCTCGTGACCTTCGTGGACGTCCCGGGCTTCCTGCCCGGCACCGCGCAGGAGTTCGGCGGCATCATCAAGCACGGGGCCAAGCTGCTCTTCGCGTACTGTGAGGCAACGGTACCCAAGCTCACCGTCATCACGCGCAAGGCGTATGGCGGCGCCTACGACGTCATGTCCTCCAAGCACATCCGGGGCGATCTCAACCTCGCGTATCCCACCGCCGAGATCGCCGTCATGGGACCGGACGGAGCGGTGAACATCCTCTACCGGCGGGAGATGGACGCGGCCAAGGATCCGGCCGGGTTCAAGGAGGAAAAGACCCGCGAGTACCGGGAGAAGTTCGCCAACCCGTACGTGGCCGCCGAGCGCGGCTACGTGGACGAGGTGATCGAGCCGCGGGACACGCGGCGCCGTCTCATCCAGTCCCTCGAGGTCCTGCACACCAAGCGCGACTCCAATCCGCCGCGCAAGCACGGGAATATTCCGCTATGACGCCCGACGAGAAGACGCGGCTCCCCGAAGGCAAGGATTTGATCGAGGACGCGCGGCGCGCGTGGGAGGCGCGGATGCTCAAGCCCGCCCTCGACAAGACGCCCGATCGCCCCGGCCTCTTCGCGGGCTCGGACGGCGCACCCCTGGAGCGGCTCTTCACCCCGGAGCATACCGCCGCCCAGGACTATGTCCGCGACCTCGGCTTCCCCGGCGAGTTCCCCTACACGCGGGGCGTGCAGCCCACGATGTTCCGCGGCCGCCTGTGGACCATGCGCCAGTACGCGGGCTTCGGCTCGGCGGCCGAGACCAACCAGCGTTACCGCTACCTGCTCGGGCAGGGGCAGACGGGGCTCTCCGTGGCCTTCGACCTGCCCACGCAGATGGGCTACGACGCCGACCACCCCATGGCCCGGAGCGAAGTGGGCAAGGTCGGCGTCTCCATCGGGAGCGTGGAGGACATGGCGGAGCTCTTCGAGGCCATCCCGCTCGATCGGGTATCCACGTCGATGACCATCAACGCCACGGCGGCTATCCTCCTGTGCCTCTACATCGCGGTGGCCGAGCGACAGGGGATCCCCGCCGAGAAGCTCTCGGGAACAGTGCAGAACGACATCCTGAAGGAATACATCGCGCGCGGCACCTACATCTACCCTCCCGGCCCCTCCATGCGGCTCATCACCGACATGTTCGCCTTTTGCAAGGATCGGGTGCCGCGCTGGAACACGATCTCGATCTCGGGCTACCACATGCGCGAGGCGGGATGCACGGCCGCACAGGAGGTGGGCTTCACCCTCGCCAATGCCATTGCCTATGTCACGGCGGCGCAGGCGGCCGGACTCCGCGTCGACGAGTTCGCGCCCCAGCTCTCCTTCTTCTTCAACGCCCACAACCACCTCCTGGAGGAGGTGGCGAAGTTCCGGGCGGCCCGGCGCCTCTGGGCCCGCATCATGACCGAACGATTCGGGGCCCGCGATCCGCGCTCGGTCATGCTGCGCTTCCACGCGCAGACGGCGGGGAGCATGCTCACCGCTCAGCAGCCCGAGAACAACATCGTCCGGGTCACCGTGCAGGCCCTCGCCGCGATCCTCGGCGGCTGCCAGTCGCTCCACACGAACTCGATGGACGAAGCGCTGGCTCTGCCCACGGAAGCGGCCGTGCGGACCGCCCTGCGCACGCAGCAGGTCCTGGCCCACGAGTCCGGGGTGGCCGACACCGTGGACCCCGTGGGCGGCTCCTTCGCCGTGGAGGCCCTCACGCGGCGTCTCGAGGAGGAAGCGGAGACCTACATCGCCAAGATCGATGGACTCGGCGGCTCTGTCAGCGCCATCGCCTTCATGCAGCGCGAGATCCAGGAATCGGCCTACCGCTACCAGCAGGAGGTCGAGTCCAAGGCGCGCACCGTGGTGGGCGTCAACGACTTCGTCATGGACGAGCCGCCCCCCGGCCATCTCTTCGAGGTCAACCCCGCGGTAGGTCAGGCCATGGCCGAGCGTATCGGGCGTCTGCGCGCCTCCCGCGACGCAAGCCGCGCCGCGCGGGCCCTCGAGGCCATTGACCGAGCCGCGCGCGGCCGGGACAACTTGATGCCCCTCATCCTCGACGCGGTGCGGGCGCGGGTCACCCTCGGCGAGATCTGCGACTCCCTGCGGACCGTCTTCGGTGTGCATCAGCCGTCCATTGTTTTCTAGGGCCGCCGCGGCGGCCCTGGCCGCGCTGCTCGCGATCGCTCCGCCTGCCGCCGCGGGCATCGCCGACCAGGTCGGAGCCACCTTCGGCCTCATGCTCCAGGACGTGGTCGGCGCCTTCCCGCCCGTGGAGGGGGTCGTCGTCCAGGTGGACGGCGACCATCTCTACATGGACCTGAGCAAGAAGCAGGGCCTGCTGCTCGGGCAGGAGTTCTCGGTCTTCCGCAAGGGCGGGGAATTCCGGCATCCCTTCAACGGCAAGGTCCTCGGCCGGTACGAGGAGATCCTGGGCTACGCGCAGGTGCAGCGCGTCGAGGAGGGATTCTCCGAGGCGCTCTTCGTCCCCGTCGAGGGCAGGGACAAGCCCAAGCCGGAGGACGGCGTGCGCATCACGCGGGGCCGGATCAAGGTCGCGGTCGCCCCGCCCACCGACCTCACCTCGAACAAGGCGGACCTGAGACGCGTGGCCTTCATGCTCGCCCTGGCCATGGACCAGACCAAGCGATTCCTGAGCGTGGACCCCGGCCATGTCAGCGAGATCCTCCTCAACAGCAAGACGCGCTCGGAGGAGCTCCTCGTCCGTCCCGACCGCGCGGTGGCCCTGGGGAAGCCGCTCGAGGTGACGGGCTGGCTCGTGCCCGTTCTCCTGGAGCGTCGCGGCGTCACCTACCTCGACGTCACCTGGGTCTCGGCCGTCACGGGGACGGCGCTCTTCTCTCGGCGGATGGCGATCACGCGCGCCGACGGCACGGGCGAGCAGCGCTTCCCGTGGGAGCCCCGGGCCGAGGATTGATCCTGTCGAATCTGCTATGCTCAGAGGGCTTATGAGCATCGGTGTGCCACCACGTCTCGCCATCGCCCTCGTTGTCGTCGCCGTTGCCCTCAGTGCCTGCGGTGGGGCCAGCCTGCGCGAGATGGTGGGCCTGCCCCGGGTCGATGATCCGAGCGTGGAGATCAGGGCGGCCGAGCCCAAGTGGCTGCTCATCAAGAATCCGCGCTTCCCCGACGTGGCCAGCGAGCCCGAGTACGTCTGGGTCGAGGAGGACAAGATCCCGACCACGATGGGCACCCTCGTGTTCGGCAAGTCGAGCCTCATCGCCCCGCCGGAGATCGTGTCCAAGTACGGCGCCCCGCCCGGAGGCGGCCGCATCAGCCCGCGTCAAAAGGTCGCCGTGGCCACCGAGCCGACCGCCCCGCCGGCCAAGGGGGCGACGAACACGACAGGCAAGGGCGGCACGCAGCCGGCGGCCGCGGCCCCCCCGACCAATCGGGGCTTCGTCGTCTTCGTCGACACGAGCCGCGTCGTCATCGATCTCAACGGCAAGGACGGGGTCAAGCTCGGGGCGCAGGTCAGCGTGCGGCGCGACAAGATCGCCATCGTCCATCCGATCACCGGCGAGCTTCTGGGCGAGCTCGACGAGGAGGTGGCCACGGGCCGCGTCACCGAGGTCAAGGAGAAGTTCTCCGTGGTCGAGCTCCAGAGCGTCGCCTCCGGCAACCAGGTCAAGATCAAGGACCGTGTCGTCGTCCGCTGACGGACGCTCCACCAGATCCATGACCGCCCCGACCGATCTCGAGGCGCTCCTGAAAGAGCGCGTCGTCCTTGCCGTTGGCTCCGAGATGCGCGCCATCGAGGAGGCCATCGCGCGCCAGCTCGACTCGCCCGTGTCCCTCATCCGCGAGATGGGCGACTTCATCGCGGGGGCCGGGGGCAAGCGCCTTCGCCCCATCCTGCTCCTCATGGCCTCCCGCGTGGCCGGCTACTCGGGGCCCCGGGCCGTGCGCATGGGCTGCGTGGTCGAACTGCTCCACACGGCCACCCTCATCCACGACGACGTGGTGGACCAGGCCCCCCTGCGGCGCGGGCGGCCCTCCGCCAATGCCCGCTGGGGCGACGACGCCTCCATCCTGGTGGGCGACCATCTCTACTCGAAGTCCTTCGCCCTCATGGTCGAGGATGGCACCGCCGCCGTGCTCGAGACCCTGGCGCGAGCCACCGTCTCCATGACGGAGGCCGAGGTGCTTCAGCTCGAGTGCAAGCGCAGCGGCAGCACCTCCGAGGCCGACTATCTCCGCATCATCACGCAGAAGACGGCGTCGTTCATCTCGGCCTGCTGCCGGATCGGGGCCCTCGTGGCCGGGGCCGCCGAGCAACAGGTCGAAGCCCTCACGCGCTATGGCCTCGACATCGGCATCGCCTTCCAGCTCAGCGACGACTCGCTCGACTTCGTGGCCGACCAGGGACGGCTCGGCAAGGCCATCGGCGCCGATCTCAAGGAGGGCAAGCGGACGCTGCCCCTCATCGCGACCCTCGAGCGGGC
>DASQAK010000136.1:0-11231 GCA_035635755.1 Candidatus Methylomirabilota bacterium
CACGTCGAAGGCCAGCGTGGCCTGCCCGCCGCCTGCCATCTGCCCGCGCGCGACGGGATGATCGTGGACACCCAGCACCCCGAGGCCGTCAGGACGCGGCGGGCCGTGCTCGATCTGACCTGGTCCATGCTGACACCGAGCCGAGAGCGGGACGGCTTCGGCCAGCTCGGCGAGGCCGCCTCACGTCACGCGCTCGCCCGGCCGAGCGCGGCTGCGCGACATCAGTTTGCGGTGGACGACTCCAAGAGCTTCTTCGTGCTGGATCGCGAGGCCTGCATCCTCTGCGGCCGCTGCACCACCGCCTGTGCCGAGGTTCAGCACATCGGCGCCATCTCGCTCGTGGGTCGCGGACACGACGCGCGAGTGGGCGTGGCGGCGGACGGCCTCATGTCATCCTCCATCTGCACGTCGTGCGGCCAGTGCGTGGCGACCTGCCCCACCGGAGCGCTCCGCCCCAAGGAAATCCCCGCGCCCATCACGCGCGAGATCGAGACCACGTGCCCCTATTGCGGCGTCGGGTGCGGGATTCGGCTCAGGGTACGGGAGGACGGCCGGCTGGCCGTGATGGCCGACGACGTGCCCGAGAATCACTCGAGCCTCGGCACGCTGTGCGTGAAGGGCCGCTTCGGCACGGGCTTCGTCCACTCGCGCGACCGCATCACCGTGCCCATGGTCAAGCGGGACGGCGCGTGGCGCGAGGTCAGCTGGGACGAGGCCCTCGAGGCCGCCGCCGATGGCCTGGCCCGCAATCACGGGCGCTTCGGGGCCTTCGCCTCGGCCAAGGCCACCAACGAGGACGGCTACATCATCCAGAAGCTCGCGCGAGTGATGATGGGCACCAACAACGTCGACCACTGCACGCGGCTCTGCCACTCCCCTTCCGTCGAGGCCATGCTGACCTCCATGGGCTCCGGGGCCACGTCCAACTCCTATCAGGACTACGAGGAGGCGGGCTGTCTCATGGTGGTGGGCGCCGACGCCTCGGCCAACCACCCCGTCATCGCCATCCGGCTCCGCAAGGCCGTCAGCCGGGGCGCGCGGCTCATCGTGATCAATCCCAAGCGGATCGAGCTGTGCGACCAGGCCGATCTCTGGCTCCAGGAGCGCCCTGGCACGGACGTGGCCCTCTTCAACGCCATGGCCAAGCTCATCCTCGACGAGGAGCTGGCCCGGCTCGACTTCATCCGCTCGCGCACCGAAGGGTTCGAGGCCTGGGCCGCCTCCCTCGCCCCCTACACGCTCGAGCACGCGGAGGAGATCACCGGCGTGCCGCGCGAGGATATCGCGCGGGCGGCGCGCTGGTATGCGCGGCCGGCCTTCTCGGGCTCGTGCTTGATCTGGGGCATGGGCATCACCCAGCACACGAACGGGACAGCCAATGCGCACGCGCTGCTCAATCTCGCGCTGGCCGCCGGCCAGATGGGCTTCGCGGGCTCCGGCATCTCGCCGCTGCGCGGCCAGAACAATGTCCAGGGCTGCGGCGACGCGGGCGCCGTCCCCACCAATCTGCCGGGCTATGCCGACTACTCGCCGGCGAGCCTCTCGCGCTTCGAGCGCGTGTGGGGCGTCCGGCCGCCGGGCAAGACCGGGCTCGTCGTCACCGAGATGACCGAGGGCTGCCTCGACGGCACCATCCGCGCCATGTACGTGGTGGGCGAGAACCCCATGCTGACCGAGCCCGATCTCCACCATACCGACAAGGCCCTGCGCCAGCTCGACTGCCTGGTGGTCCAGGATCTGTTCATGCACGAGACGGCCGAGCTCGCCCATGTCTTTCTGCCCGCCGCGGCCTTCGCCGAGAAGGACGGCACCTTCACCAATTCCGAGCGACGGGTGCAGCGGGTGCGCAAGGCCATCGACGCGCCAGGGCAGGCACGACCTGACTGGTGGATCAGCTGCGAGCTTGCCAAGCGGGTGGCGAGAAGGCTTGGCGTCCCTGTCATGGGCTTCGACTTCGCCCATCCCTCGGAGATCTTCGACGAGATGGCGCGGCTCTGGCCGGCCATCGCCGGCCTCAGCTATCCCCGGCTCGAGTCAGGGGGGATCCAGTGGCCCTGCCCTACTCCGGATCATCTCGGGACACGCTTTCTCTACGCGGAGGATTTCCCGACCGGTCGCGCCCGGTTCGTCCCGGTGAGCCAGGGGGCGACGGCGGCCGAGCTCCCCGATCCAGAGTTCCCGTTCGTGCTGAACACGGGCCGGCTCCTCTATCACTGGCACGGCGGCACGCTGACGCGGCGGGTGCAGGGGCTCCTCGAGCTGGCGCCGCGCCTGGAGATCGCGATCAATCCGGCGGACGCCCGCCGGATGGGCATGGGCGAAGGCGGGGCGCTCCGTGTGGTCTCCCGTCGTGGCGAGCTCCAGGGCTTCGCGCATGTCACGGAGGCGGTGCGGCCCGGCGCCATCTTCGTCCCCTTCGTCAAGCTGTCCGACTCCGCCGCGAACTTCCTGACCAATTCCGCTCACGACCCCTCGTCGAAGATCCCCGAATACAAGGTCTGCGCCGTGCGCCTCGAAAAGGTCTAGCCCGCCGAGCTCCCGCGCCGCGACCCCCTCCGAGCTACTTAGTCGGGCAGCCCCCGCAGGAAGTCGTCGAGGAGACGGGTGAAGGCCTCGGGGGCGTCGAGCACCAGGTGATGATAGGCGCCGGGGATGGTCACGAGCTTGGCGTTCCGAATGGTCGTGACCATCCGGTCGGCCATCTCGGCGGGCATGATGGGCGAGAGCCCACCGCGCACGAGCAGGGTGGGCGCCTGGATTCTGGGCAGTAGGGCCCAGCCATCCACGGGACGCCTCGCGCCATTGGCGTTGGGATCGAAGCGGTAGAGGAATCGCCCATCGCGCTCGGCGATGCCCTGGCGGCCCAGATGCGCCAGGAGCTCGGGCGCGGCGGTTGTCTCGGCGGGGAGGAGCCGGAAGCTCGCGAGGGCCGCGGCCAGCGTCTCGTGCCTGCGCGGGCCGCGATGTCCTCGCCGGTGCATGGCCTCGAGGCGCTCCGCGGGCAGCGAGGGCCGACTGTCCACCACGCATAGCCCCCGCACGCGCTCCGGGTACCAGGCGGAGAAGCCCATGGCGTTGTGGCCGCCCATGGAGTGGCCGACCACGACCATGCGACCCCACCCCATGGCATCCATGACTCCCCGCAGGTCGGAGGCGAACTGTTCGGTCCCGTACTTGCCGTCGGGAGCCCAGCCACTCTCCCCATGTCCCCGCTGGTCGAGGGAGATGACGTGAAACCTGTCAACGAAGGCCGGGACGACTGCGTCAAACCAGTGAGCGTGGGCGGAGCCGCCGTGGAGGAAGCAGAGGGCGGGGCGACCAGGCTGGCCCCACTCCAGAGCGTGAAGGGAGATGCCGTTAACCATGAATGAGCGCTGCACCGCCGCGTCACAGATGTAACCAGGTCGAGAGGTCATGGCGGGCATTGTAGCGCGGCATACAGAAAAAGCTTTGAGCTGATCGCCTTCGCCCCTTAGATTCGGAGATAGGAAATGGATCTCACTCCGGTGCCCCTCGAGCGCAGACGGCGTCCCCTCCTGTACGGAGCGCTCGTGACGGGAACACTCGCCGTGGTCGCCGCCGCGGGCTGGGTCGTTCTCTCCCCCTCCCCGCCCCTCCGTCGCCAGGTCGCCGCCGGGACCACCCAACCCACGGAGTCGATGCCGCGGCCCGCGTCTGACGCGCCGGTGCAGCCCGCGAAGCTCAACCCCCCGCCGGCCCCCGAATCCCCCGCGCGCCGAGTGCAAGGTCGGGTGCGCGACGGGGAAACGGGCATTCCGCTTCGTGGCGTCTCCGTCTGGGCGGCCGGCACCGAGACTCTCACCGACGAGGAAGGGCGCTTCACGACCGAGCCAATCAAGCCGGGCTCCGCCGTGATCATCAAGACACCGGGCTACGCGGCCCGCCGGCTTCCGGCGGGCGAGGGAGAAATGACTGTCACCCTCGCTCCCAAGGTTGTCCGCGCCGCCTATCTCACCTACTACGGGATCGGGGACAAGAGCATTCGCGAGCGGGTCCTCGAGCTGGTGGCACGCACGGAGCTCAACGCCGTCGTCATCGACGTCAAGGGCGATCGGGGCCTCATCCCGTATCGCACCGAGGTGCCCCTGGCCCTGGAGGCGGGGGCGCAGGGGCCCGTCATCATCAAGGACTTCGACGGCATGATCGCGGGCTTCAAGTCGCGCGGCATCTACACCATCGCCCGGATCGTCACCTTCAAGGACAACATCCTCGCCCAGCACCGTCCCGACCTGGCCATCATCGACACGCGGACGGGCAAGCCCTGGATCGACAACGAAAAGCTCGCCTGGGTGGATCCCTTCCGCGAAGAGGTGTGGGACTACGCCATCGCCGTGGCCAAGGAAGCGGCCGCCAAGGGCTTCGACGAGGTGCAGTTCGACTACGTCCGCTTCCCCACCGATGGCAAGCTCTCGGCGGCCAAGTACTCGCAGGCGAACAATTCGCAGACGCGGCTGCCTGCCATCGCGGCCTTCCTCGCCCGGGCCCGTCGCGAGCTCGCCCCCCTGGGCGTCTTCGTCGCCGCCGACGTCTTCGGCTATACCGCTTTCAACGAGAACGACACTGATATCGGCCAGCGCGTCGAGGAGCTGGCCGCGCATCTCGACTATATCTGCCCCATGGTCTATCCCTCGGGCTACCATCGCGGTATCCCGGGTGTGCGCAACCCGGTCGCCCAGCCGTACGAGATCGTCAAGGAGAGCGTGCGGCTGACGCGCAAGCGCGCCGCGCCCGCGCCGACCGTGGTGCGGCCGTGGCTGCAGGACTTCAAGGACTACGCCTTCGACAAGCGCATCTTCGGCGTTGCCGAGATCAAGGCCCAGCTCCGCGGGGCCAAGGACGGCGGGGCCGTCGGCTACATGCTCTGGAACCCGAAAAACGACTACACGGGCTCAGCCCTGCCGCCCAAGGCGACGTCCACCGCGAGGGCTACACCCAGCCCGTGACCCGCTCTCTCCGCGCCTGCCTGCTCGCCTGTGCCCTCGCCTGGCCGGCCGCCGTCGCGGCCGGAGAGCTCCCGCCGAATGAGCTCGGGCGCGTGATGATCCTCGAGTACCACAAGATCGACCAGCCCGAGGAGCGCTGGACCCGCACGCCGGACAATTTCCGTCGCGACCTCGAGCGTCTCTGGGAGCGGGGTTACCGGCTGGTGGCGCTGAACGCCTTCCTCGATCGCAAGGTCGCGATCCCCCGAGGCACGACGCCCGTCATCCTCACCTTCGATGATTCCTCTCCGGGACAGTTCAAGCTGATCGAGAAGAACGGAGAGTGGATCGTGGATCCGGATTGCGCGGTGGGGATCCTCGAGGCCTTCGAGCGACGGCACCCGGAGTTCGGCCACGCGGCAACCTTCTTCGTGCTCCCAGGCGCCGATCCGCCCAACCGTCTCTTCAACCAGAAGGAGCTGGCCACGCGCAAGCTCCAGTACCTGGCCAGCCGAGGCTACGAGATCGGCAATCACACGCTCTGGCACGCGAATCTCGCCAAGTATCCCGAGCGCGTGGTGCGTCAGCAGATCGCCACGGCCCAGGAGTGGATCCAGCGGCACGTCCCCTCCTATCGCATCCGGACGCTCGCCTTGCCCATGGGCTCCTACCCGTCGAACATTCGCTGGACGATCGAGGGGGCGGAAGGGCAGAACAGCTACCGCCACGATGCCATCCTCATGGTGGCGGGGGGCGCAGCGTCGTCGCCCTTCGCGCGGACCTTCGATCCCTATCACCTGCCACGCATCCAGGCCGTGGAGAGCGAGCTGGCACGCTGGCTCTCCTACTTCGATCGGAATCCTCAGGAGCGCTATGTGAGCGACGGCAACCCGGAGCTCATCACCGTTCCCAAGGGCAGTGGGGACAAAGTGAGGCGATCAGATGCCGTCAAGGTCGCGGAGCGTCCCTAGTCGCCAAAGGGGGAACTACTTGTAGATGAGATATGACGCGCGCCGCTGGAGAAAGCTGGCTCGGTCCGCTTCCGCCCACTTCTGCAAGCGCGTCAGGGAATCTCCCCGCAGGAAGCTCCACATGGTCGAGCGGTTCACGAGAAGGTTCTGGATGGCCGCCGGCCGGAACTGAGCCGGATAGCGATCGAGGAGCATCCGCCCCAGGGTCAGGCCCACTGAGACGGGCCGGATGGCCTCGCGGTCGGTCACGACGAGCCGCACCCCGCCCACCATCTGCCCGGCATAGACACTCGCGGTTGGCTGGAAATTCACGGGCTGGAAGAGCACGCCCGCCAGCCCGAGCGAGTTGAGCGCGTCCGCGAGGCCGGCCGGATTGGTGATCCAGGGCGCTCCCACGACCTCGAAGGGCGTGTCGGTGCCCCGCCCCACCGAAAGATTCGTCGCCTCGAGCAGCCCCACGCCCGAGTAGAGGAGCGCCTCGAGCGGAGAGCGGATGTTGGGCGAGGGGTTGACCCACGGCAGCCCCGTCTGGTCGAACCACATGGAGCGCTCCCAGCCATCCATCTCCACCACCGAGAGCTTGACGGGGATCTTGCGCTCCGCGACCACCATCCTCGCGAACTCACCCATGGTCATCCCCGTGCGCACGGGGATGGTGTGGGGCGCCGTGAACGAGCGCAGGTCGGGGTCCATCACCGGACCTTCCACGATCCGCCCCGTCAAGGGATTGGGCCGATCGAGCACCATGACCTCGACGCCTCTGCGCGCCGCTTCCTCCATGATGTAGACCAGCGTCGTCAGATACGTGTAGAAGCGCACGCCCACGTCCTGGATGTCGAAGACGATGACGTCGAGATCCCTGAGCATGGCCGGCGTGGGACGGCGGTCACTGCCGTAGAGGCTCCACACCGTCAGCCCCGTGGTCCCGTGCACGCTGTTGGGCACCGTGGCATCCAGCGTGCCGTCGAGGCCGTGCTCGGGGGAAAAGAGCGCGCGCAGCTTGAAGACACCGGCGGCCGCCATCAAGTCGACGCCGCGCCGCCCCTGGGCATCCACGCCGGTCTGGTTGGTGGCGAGCCCCACGGACCTGCCGGCCAGCGGCGCCCAGCCCGCGGCCGCGAGCCGATCGAGTCCGGTGCGCGTGCGTCCGCTCGGGGCCTCTCCCGTGGCCGCCTGGCCGAGCACCGGCGCGTCCACGGCCGTGGTCACGGGCTCCCCGTCCGGCACGAAGAGCTTGGCACCCACGACCGCGTGGACGCGGCGGCGGAGCTCGATGGCCGAGCCCTTGCCGATGGGATGCACGCGGTTCGAGAGGATGATCACGTAGGTCTTGCTCGGGGGATCCATCCAGATGGAGGTGCCCGTAAATCCGGTATGGCCGACGGAGCCCGTTGGAAAGAACGAACCCAGGGGCCGCGAGAAGCCCGAGGCCATGTCCCAGCCGAGGGCACGGGTGGCCTCACCCGCGGCAGTGGGCGCGAACATGGCCTGGACGGAGGTCGCGGAGAGCACGTGTCGCCCGGCGAGGGTGCCGCCGTTGAGGAGCATGCGGCAGAAGCGGCCGAGGTCGTCCACCGTCGAGAAGGCGCCCGCGTGCCCAGCCACCCCCTTGAGCAGGCGGGCGTTCGGATCATGGACGACGCCGCGGAGCATGGTGCCGTTGACCTGCTCGGTGGGCGCGATGCGCGCGCGCCAAGCCGCGGGCGGGTCGAAGGTGGTATCGCGCATGCTGAGCGGCTGGAAGATGCGCTCGCGCGCGAAGCGGTCGAGCGGCTTGCCGCTGACCCGGCGTACGAGCTCGCCCAGCACGATGAAGCCGGTGTCGCTGTAGCGGAACGGCGCGGTGGGCGACGGCTCCCACGCCGTGGCGGCCAGGGCGGCCATCGCCTCAGGAAAACCCTTGGCGACGACGTCGCCCGGCGGCACGTCGGCGAATCCCGCAGTGTGCGTGAGGACACGACGCACGGTGAGCCAGGCATATCGGGGGGCCTTGAACTCCTTGAGGTAGCGCCCGAGGGGAGCATCAAGATCGATCTTGCCCGCGTCCACGAGCGCCATCACGGCGGGCGCCGTCACCACGGGCTTGGTCAGGGATGCGATATCGAAGATGGTGTCGGGCGTCATGGGCTCCACCGCGGGCACGAGGGCACGCGAGCCGATGGCCTTGCGATAGAGCACGCGATCACCCTGCCCGACGAGGACAACGGCGCCTGGAGCATCCCCCGCGGCAACGGTGTCGCGTATCGCCCGATCGAGATCGGACCAGTCGAGGCTCTGGGAGGAGGCCAGGCCCGGCCAGAGGAGCACGACGAGCAGAATCACGGCGGCGCGTCGCCCCATGGACACCATGATAGCGGCCCCGGCGCGTCGCCCGAGGAGAAAATCGGACGGGCGCGTGCTACGATTCGTCCCTGATGCAACGCATTTTCGTCACCGGCGCGACGGGCTTCGTGGGCCACGCAGTGGTGCGCGCGCTCCTGCAGCACGGCTTCCTCGTCCGCTGTCTCGTCCGCCGGGGCTCCGAGGCGGAGCTGCGTGGATTCGAATCGATCGACCGGGTACCCGGCGACGTCCTCAAGCCCGAGGGACTCGCCGAGGCCGTCGAAGGATGCGCGGCCGTCATCCATCTCGTCGGCATCATCCGCGAGCACAGGACACGCGGCATCACCTTCGAGCGCCTCCATACCCTGGCCACCGCCAACATGCTGGGGGTGGCTCACGAAGCGGGCGTCAAGCGCTACGTGCACATGAGCGCGCTCGGCATTCGGGCGGACGCGCGCGCGCGGTACCACCGCACCAAGTGGGAAGCGGAGGAGGTCGTGCGCGCGAGCGCGCTCGAGTGGACCATCTTCCGTCCCTCGCTCATCTACGGCGCGGGCGATGAGCTCGTCTCGATGCTTTCCCGCCTCGTGCGGCGAGCCCCCGTGGTGCCCGTCCTGGGCAGCGGCGAGACGCGATTGCAGCCGGTCGCCGTCGAGCACGTCGCCGAGGGGTTTGTCCGCGCCCTCCGGACTCCCGTGGCGGTGGGCCAAACCTACGAGGCCGCCGGGCCCGCAGCCTATCGCTTCGTCGAGCTGCTCGACCTCATCGGCGCCGCCATCGGTCGGCCGCGGGTGCGCAAGGTCCATGTCCCTCTGGGCCTCGTGGGCGCGGCCACGCGTGCCCTCGGCTGGCTCCCGTTCTTTCCCGTCACGACGGATCAGCTCATCATGCTCGGCGAGGACAACATCACCGATCCCATGCGCTTCTACACCGACTTTGGCATCGCCCCCGAGTCGCTCGCGGCCGGGCTCAAGCGCATGTTTCCATCGCAGTGAATGGATAACCCCTTTCACACCAAGGGTCTTCGCCACGGGGCGAACGATCCCCGCGGCCTCCTCGAGCGCATCGAGGCGCAGCTTGCGGAGCGAATCGAGGAAGCAGTCGAGATGGCGGCGCTGGAACTGCTGGTCGAGCTCCGCAAGCGGCACCAGCGCGCGGCCCCCGCGAGCGATAGCCAGGCCGATCGCGCGGAATTCCAGCTTCTGAGCGCGGACTTGCTGGGATATCTGCGCGAGGCGTTCACCGCGGAGATGCCCGCCGAGGGCCGCGCGGCCTTGGCGCGGGCCGAGGCTGGAGGAAGCGGCGAGCGGGACCGGGCGCTGCGCGGTCAGGTCTTTCTTGCGAAGCAGCTGCCCGACTACTGGCAGCGATTCGAGGGGCATCGCGCGGCCCACGCCACCGCGCGGCTCTCGGCGCCGCCACCCCCGGCGGGGCTGCTCAAGCGGCTCTTCGGAAGCTAGGCGGCGCGGAGACTCCCTGACGGCGTTTCGTCAAGCTCGAGCTGCGCGAGGGCCCAGAGGTCTTCGCAGGCACCGAGGGCGCCCTGCCACTCTTCGTATTGCGCGAGCAACGCCTGGCGAGCTGCCGTCAGCCTCGCTTCGGCCGCGTCCAATCGCTCACGTACCTCCGGCAGGTGGCGCGCAGAGGCCGTGCCCACGCCTCTCTTGGTCGAGGCACCGAGCCTGTCGAGCAGCCGATTCATCTCATCGCGGAGCAACCGGTCTAGCGGATTCATGTGTGTCGTCCCCCTTCCCCTTCCATCGTAAGGCGGACTCCTATACTAAACATCTGAGGAGTGGTATGTCAAGCCATCGCCCTGCCGAATGTTCAGACCGGCAACACAGGCCAGTCTCAAGAGCCTCTTGACAGATAGAACACCTGTTGTAGTATGCAACATATGTTTCAACCCTGGCTCCTCCTCCTCCTCAGCCTCCCGCCGAAGCCGTCGAGCCTCCGCGTGCGGACCTGGCGCAAGCTTCGCGCGCTCGGCGCCGTCGCCCTCAAGAGCGGCGCCTATCTCCTTCCGTTCTCACCGGATCGCTACGAGCAGTTTCAATGGCTCGCCCAGGAAGTCCAGAAGGACCGGGGCGAGGCGACTCTGCTCAAGGTGGATCGGGTGGAGAACATGAAGCCGGCCGACGTGGTCCGCCTCTTCCAGGAAGCGAGGAACGCCGACTACGCCGCCCTCACCGACCGCTACCGCAAGCTCGGCGCGGCCAAGCGGCCACGCGCGGCCGGGGAGCTGGCGCGCCTGGCCCGCGAGATGGACAGGCTGGGCGAGATCGACTTCTTCGATGCCTCGGGCCGTCAGCAAACCGTCCGCGCTCGCGAGCAGGCGGAGCGCCGCGTGGCCGGCCCCACGAAGCCCGGCGCCCGCCCCGCCGGACGCCTCGACCTCGAGGCGCTGAAGAATCGCCGGTGGGCCACGCGGCCGCGCCCGCACGTGGATCGGATCGCCTCGGCCTGGCTGATCAAGCGCTTTCTCGATCCCGGGGCGGAATTCGTCTTCACCGCGCCCGACGAGCTGCCGGACGATGGCATCCCCTACGACATGGCCGGCGTGGAGCTCGGCCATCACGGGGATCACTGCACCTTCGAGACCCTTCTGCACCGCTCGGGAATGCGGGACCGTCGCCTCTTCGCCATCGCGGAGATCGTTCACGAGGCCGATCTCCGCGACGGCAAGTTCCAGCGCGACGAAGCGCGTGGCCTCGACCTCGTGCTGCGCGGCCTTCTCGCCGCCGTCAAGGACGATCACGAGGCGCTGGCCCAGGGCCTGATCCTGTTCGATGGTCTCTACGCCACGATTGGAGAGCGCCGATGAGGGAGACGCGGACCACCTGGAGTCTCTTGCGCTACTTCCTCTATCTGAGCAGTCTCGCGGTGTTCTGGCTGGGCGGCACGCCATGAGATCGCTCTTGATGGCCGGCTTCCTGCTCGTCGCGGTGGGAATCGTCGCCGCTCAGCCTCCCGGCCGCTGGCTCCTCGGAGCGAC
>DASQAK010000137.1:0-2314 GCA_035635755.1 Candidatus Methylomirabilota bacterium
CCTGGCCGTCCAACAGCGGCGCTTCGCTTGCTGTTTTCCGGCAGGTTATTGCCGGCGGCTGCGATGTTGACTCAACACGCCGTAACTACTCGCTACTGCGATGAAAGCGCGTGGCGGACCGTAAACACGGGTTCGAATCCCGTTGGGGTTTGGGCCCTGTCTGACTTGTAGGGCAGACAGAGTCAGCGTGGCGTGCTCAGGCGGGGCGCGGCTTGCGGCGCTCGCGGTCGGCGAGCCCGTCCTGCACGGCGTGGTGGAGCTCGGCGGGGCGCACGGGCTTGAAGAGCACGGTCTCCACCCCGAGCTGACGGCACCGTTCCCGGTCTTCTGCCTGTAGCCCCCAGCCCGTGATGAAGATCACCGGCACGGTCGGGTCGGCCGTGCGCACCCGCTCCGCCACGTCCCAGCCCGTCAGCCCCGTCATCCCGAGGTTGCACAGGACGAGGTCGAAGCCGCCGGGCACGAAGACGCGCACGGCCTCGGTGCCGCTGGACACGGGCAGGACGTGATGGCCGACTTCGTTCAGCATCTCGCCCAGGATGTGCATGACGGGGATCTCGTTGTCCACGAGCAGGATGCGTCCCCGCCGCAGGTTCTCGGCCTCGCCGAGCACACGCGGCTGCTCCGTCTCGGGCGTACCGACGGGCAGCACGATGGTGAAGGCGGTGCCGCGTCCAGGCTCGCTCTCCACGCGCATCTCCCCGCTGTGGCGCTGGACGATCGAGTAGGACACCGAGAGCCCCAGGCCCGTGCCCACCTCGCCCTTCGTCGTGAAGAACGGATCGAAGACGCGCTTGCGCACGTGCTCGGGCATGCCCGTGCCCGTGTCGGCCACGGAGAGGACGACGTGCTCGCTGCCCTCGGGGCGTGAGGAGATGCTGAGGGTGCCGCCCTGCGGCATGGCATCGATGGCGTTCAGGATGAGGTTGGTGATGACCTCGTTCAGCTCCGACGGCCGGCCCATGACGGCGGGCAGCGGGGTCAGGCGCAGGTCGAGTCGCAGGGGCACGCCGCCTTTGGCCACGCGCTCTTCCCATCGCGGCCGCGTGATGGCGATGGCGTCCTGGACAACCTGGTTGAGCTCGACCGAGATGAAGGGCTCGTCGGGCCGGAGCCGCGCGAACTTCTGGATGCGCCGCACCGTCTCCGCGCCGCCGGTGGCGGCCGTCTCGATCACGGAGAGGCCGCGCTTGACCACTTCCGAGTTGGACAAGTTCTTGCCCATCAGCTGCGAGTAGCCGAGGATGGCCTGGAGCAGGTTGTTGAAGTCATGCGCGATGCCGCCCGCCACCTGCCCGAGGGCGGTGAGCTTCTCGGACTGGTGCATCTGCGTCTCGAGCTCGCGCTGGGAGGTCATGTCACGCACGATGGCGAGGAGCCCGTCGATCTTGCCCTCGCGGCCCGCCACCCCGGACAGCGTCACGGCGAGGGTGAGCATCTTGCCATCGGCGCGCTTCGCGCTGAGATCGAAGGCGGCCACGGGCTTCTCCCCGGAGAGGGCCAAGCGCGCGGCCCGCTCGTACTGATCGGGGAAGACGCCGCGGAGCGACTTGCCGATCGCCTGCGCCGCCGTATAGCCGAAGATCTTCTCGGCGGCCGGGTTCCAGCCCGTGATGCTGCCCTTGCGGTCGAAGGAGATGATGGCGTCGCCCGCGGACTTGACGAGGCGCTCGAGCGAGCGCTTGGTCTCGGCCACCTCGGTGTAGAGGCGCGAGTTGCGGATGGCCACGGCGAGGGAATCGGCGAGCATGTCGAGCAGCTCGCGCTCGCGGGGATCGATGGGCCGGGCGCTCGACCGGTTGGCGACCATGAGGAAGCCCACGGTAGCCCCGGCGTCATGGATGGGGCACACGATGGCGCCCTCGGCCTGGACGCCGTCGGGCAGGGAATCGCCCAGGTGCACCGACGCCTCGTCGTAGCCCAGCGACTCCTTGAGCTGGGTAGTGATGCCCTCCGTCAGCTCGCCCAGCTCGAGCTGGCCCAGGATGCCGCGCGAGATCTCGCGCAGGATCGACAGCTGCGTGACGCGCAGCGACTGTTCGACCTGCTCGCGCCGCGCTTCCTCTTCGAGGGTGCGCGTCTTGGTGGACAGGGCGCGCATCTCGTTGACGAGGGTGGACAGCTGGTTGCTCTTGCCCAGCTCCGCCTGGCGCCGCGCGAGAGCCCGCCGCACCGTCTCCTCGAGATCTACGCGGCTGAACGGCTTGATCAGGTATTCGAACGCGCCGTGGGTGAGGGCGTTCTTCACCGTGTCCAGGGAGGCGTAGGCCGTGATCATGACGGCCTCGATGGTCGGATCGATGGCCTTGATCCG
>DASQAK010000138.1:0-30132 GCA_035635755.1 Candidatus Methylomirabilota bacterium
TGGGCATGCGCTCGTCGGGCCCGGTGCGCGCCGTGCACTACGGCGGCGCCGACTACCTCGCCAAGGCGAATGACGAGATCGTCGTGATGGCCATGATCGAGACCAAGGAAGGGCTCGACAATCTGGACGCCATCTGCGCCAGCCCGGGGCTGGACGCCGTCTACATCGGCCCCTCCGATCTCTCGTTCGCCCTGGGCATGGCCCCGCGCGGCGACAATCCCGACCCCGTGCACGTGGCTACCTGCGACCGCATCCGTGAGTCCGCCCACAAGCACGGCATCAAGGCGTGCATGCACTGCGCGAGCGCGGCCTTCGCGGCGGGGGCGGTGAAGCGCGGCTTCGACCTCGTGATGCTCACCTCTGACCTGGCCTCGATGGTGGCGGGCGTCCGCCGCCAGCTCGACGATCTGAAGGCCGCCACCGCGTGACGGCCTGGATCGCCCGCGGAGGCTCGAGGTGCATGCTTCCGCCGTGACCCCGCGTCGCGTCTCGCTGATATTCGCGGTGGTGATCGCCCTGGTCACCGGGCTCCCGGCGCATGTCTTCGCGCCTCCCGCCGACGTTCCCAAGGGACAGATCACCATCGCCGTCAACGTCACCCTGGCCCCGACGTGGTTCGATCCCGCCGAGACGCCGGGCGTCATCACCCCGTTCATGATGCTGTACGCTCTCCACGACGCCCTCGTGAAGCCGATGCCGGGCAATGCCTGGGCGCCCAGCCTGGCTGAGTCGTGGACGGCCTCCAAGGACGGGCTCACGTACGAGTTCGTCCTGCGCAAGGGCGTCAAGTTTCACAATGGCGACGCGTTCAGCGCGGAGGACGTCAAGTTCTCGTTCGAGCGCTACAAGGGGGCGGGCGCCACCACCCTGAAGGTGCGGGTGGCCGCGGTCGAGATCGTCGATCCGCACCGCGTGCGATTCCGGTTCAAGCAGCCGTGGCCCGACTTCATGACCTTCTACGCGACGCCCGCCACGGGCGCTGCCTGGATCGTCCCCAAGGGCTACACGGAGCGCGTGGGCGAGGAGGCCTTCAAGAAGGCGCCGGTGGGGGCGGGGCCGTACCGCTTCGTGTCCTACACGCCGGGTATCGAGCTGGTGGTCGAGGCCTACGACGGCTACTGGCGGAAGATGCCCGCCGTGAAGCGCCTCGTGTTCAAGTCGGTGCCCGAGGAGACCACGCGCCTGGCCATGCTCAAGCGCGGCGAGGCCGACGTGGCGCAATCGCTCCGCGGCCCGCACGGGGAGGAGGCGAGGCGGACGCCGGGGCTTACCCTAAAGGTCACCTACCCGACCTTCACGGAGTGGCTGGTGTTCACGCAGCAGTGGGATCCGAAATCGCCGTGGGCGGACCGTCGCGTGCGCCTCGCGGCCAACCTCGCCATCGACCGCCAGGCGCTGAGCGACGCGGAGTATCTCGGGTTCGGGAAGCCGGCGCCGAGCATCATTCCCCGCGAGTACGACTTCTACTGGGCCCCGCCCGCGCACCCGCACGATCCGCAGCGGGCCAAGCAGCTCCTGGCCGAGGCCGGCTACCCGAAGGGCTTCGACGCGGTCGAGGTCGCCACCGACGTCGTGTTCGCGCCCGAGGCCGAGGCCGTCATCAACGGGCTTCAGACCATCGGCATCCGCGCGCGGCTGCGTCCGATGGAGCGCGCGGCCTTCTACAAGGCCGACCAGGACAAGCAGTTCAAGCACCTGATCCGCGTGGGCAGCGGGACGGCGGGCAACGCCGCCACCCGGATCGAGGCCTTCGTGGTCTCGGGCGGGCTCCGCTCGTACGGCGGCTACCCGGACATCGACGCCCTGTTCCGCGACCAGGCCGCGGAGATGGACAGGAAGCGCCGCGAGTCGATGCTGCACAAGATCCAGCAGCTCATGCACGAGCGCGCGATGTTCGCGCCGATCGTGGAGCCGGTCGTGCTCACGGGCGTGGGACCCCGCCTCGCCGAGGTGCCCACGATCCCGGGCCACCCGTACCTCTCGCCGTACGAGGACCTGAAGCTCCGCTGAGCCGCGAGGACGAGGTCAGGACTCGACGGGCGGCTCGGGCGGCGCCGAGCGGAGCTGCACGCTGATCCGGAGATCGGCGTGGGCCACCTTCGGGATGGCGTGCTCCCACGTGCGCTGACAGGTCCCGCCCATGACGAGGAGATCGCCTCCGCCGAAGTCGAGCGCGCGCGAGCGTCCGCCGCCTTTCGGTCGCAAGAGGAAGCGCCGCCGCGCTCCGAGCGCGATGATGGCGACGATCGCGTCCTGACGAGCCCGACCCAGGCGGTCACCATGGAAGGCGACGCTGTCGCGGCCGTTGCGGTAGGCGGCGAGCGAGGCCGGGAGAAGAGGCCGGCCGTAGTGAGCGGCGAGGGTGGCGGTCATCTCCGTCACCAGGGGATGACCCAGCCCGTCTTCCGGCAGCGAGGCGACCAGGCGCGGCACGTCGACGATCCGGTCGTACATGGGCCGTCGATGCGACTCCCAGCGCGTCGTCGTCCAGAGGATCTCCAGCAATGCTTCGTGGCCACGGACCCACTCCGGCAGGTGATCGATCCACGCGCCGGCACCGAGAGACGTCCGCTCGAGGCCCCGTAGCGCCGGATCGTAGCTCGGCTCCTCGGCGCCGAACAGGCTGGCCTGGCGTACTAAGGAGGTAGGCAGAAGGCTCATCACGTGTATGGTACCACTCCAGTCCAGCACGGAGCGGGAGAGCCCTCCCTAGGCGTTCATCGCACCATGCTGCCGGAGGAAGGCCAATCCTTGCCGCGCGTCTTCGATGGAGATCTCCAGCACCCCCGGGAGGGGAGCGAAGGCAGCATGCGTCGCGACCGAGACCACGCCCATGCCGATGGTGCCCGCGCCGGGCGTGGCGTGCCGGTCGCGATGCGCGCCGCAGGGAAGCTGGCAGTCGTTGAGGTGGAAGGCGACCACGCGCTCCAGCACGCCCTCATCGGACAGGGCGTCGGCCAGGTGCTGGCCCGCCCTCTCTCCCGAGAGATCGAAGCCGGCCGCGTGGAGGTGGCACGTGTCGATGAGAAGCCCGAAGCGGTCGGCGGGCGCGCCGACGTCTCGCACGAGACGCGCCAGCTCCGGGATGGTCTGGCCCATCTCGCTGCCCTCGCAGGAGTTCTCGAGGAGCAGCCGGGGGCCCGCGGGCATGCGCGCGATCAGCTCGCCCAGCTTGCGCGTGGCGAGGGTGAGCGCCGCCTCCGCGCTCGGATGCCCCTTCGTGTAGCCCACGTGGAAGCACACGGCGTCGAGCCCGACCTCCGCCGCCACCTTGAGATCGGCGAGGAGGCTCGAGACGGAGGAGTTGCGTATGCGGCCCTCCGGGCTCGCCAGGTTGATGAGGAGCGAGCCGTGGGCGACGCCCCAGACGCGGCGGCCGCGGAGACCCTCCATGAGCGCGGTGCGATCGGCCGGCTCCGGCACGCCATAGTTGCCGAAGCGCCCGGGGTCCCGCAAAACGGTCTGGTACACGTCCACGTCTTCTTCGCTGAGGAGGGCGGGAATGCTGGCGAGCGGCGGATCGATGGACAGGCCGACGCGCATGCGGGTCAGCGAAAGGCGGGAAGGACGCGCTCGCCGAAGAGCCGGACGGTCTCGGGCTGGCCGCCATCGGTGAAAAGACAGATGAAGTACGTGATGCCCTGGGCGACCTTGCGTCGCAGCGTCTCGATGCACCGGTCGGGCGTGCCGATGGTCGCGATCTTGTCCACGTCGCCGAAGAACGCGAGGCGCGTGCGCGCGTCTTCGAGGGGAGCCTGGAGCGCGGCGTCGGTGGGCGCGATGACCACGAGATCCTGGAGGGAGAGCTCGAGACTGCCGAAGTCGCGGCCGACGGCTCGACAATGCTCGCGCAGCACCGTGATCTTGTGGTCGAGCTGCGCGTAGTTGCCCGCCGACGCGTTCCAGATGTCGGCCTCCTGGGCGACCAGGCGCAGCATCTTCTTCTCGCCCGCGCCCCCGATCATGATCGGCGGACGGGGAGACTGGAGGGGGCGCGGCCGGCTGATGGCTCCTTTCAACCGGTAGTGCTTCCCGGAGAAATCGAACTGCTCGCCGGCCCACAGCCGCTTGACGATCTGGATGCCCTCGGCGAGCTGGTCGATCCGCACGCCCGGGCTCGGGAAGTCGAAGCCGTAGGCGTGGTACTCCGGCTCGTGCCAGCCCGCCCCGATGCCCAGCTCGAACCGGCCGCCGCTGATCTGATCGAGGGTGGCCGCCATCTTGGCGAGGAGGGCGGGGGAGCGGAAGGAGTTGCAGAGCACGTTGCCGCCCACGCGCACGCGCTTCGTCATCGTCGCGCACGCCGTCATGGTCGTCCACGACTCCAGGATGTCGCTCGACGGATCGGGGAGGGCGAGGAGATGGTCGATGAAGTAGATGGAATCGAAGCCGAGGTCGTCACAGATGCGCGCCGACTCGGCGATGGCCGGCCAGCGGTTGTTGGCCTGGCGGAGCAGCGCCCCGAAGCGGATCCGACGTTCGGGCGACATCGCGCGCGCTCAATACGTCCCGGGACGGATCTGCTTGTAGAGCTCCTTGAGCTTGTCCACGGAGAAGCCGGAGGCCTGGCAGGTGGAGATGATCTTCTTCTCGTCGGCCTCGACCTTGGCGATGGCCGCGGGGATCTGGGACGCGATCTCCTCGGGGATGGTGACCACGCCGTGCTGGTCGAGATGGACGAGATCGCCCGGCTTGATCCACACGCCGCCGACCTTGACGGGAATGCCGAAGTCGACCATGTGGACGTTGGCGTGGGAGACGGAGATGTGGGCGGCGGCGAACTGGAACTTCAGCGCGCGAACCTCGTCCAGATCGCGCACGGAGCCGTCGGTGACCACGCCGACGCAGCCGAGGGCGCGATGGATGTTGGCCTGCACCTCGCCCCACTGGGCGCCCTGGCCGCGCGGCTCGTCGAGGTCGTGGACGACGATGACCCGGGGCGCGGGCACGCTCAGCACGAAGTCCCACCAGCCGTAGGTGCTGGCGCGGTGGCCGTCGATGGGTCCCTGCTCGGCGCGGATGATGCAGGTGGCGGCGTATCCGACGAGCGGACCGAGCTCGGGGAAGAGCCCGCGAATCTCCGAGGAGACGTTCCCCACTTCCCTCGGGCGGATCTTGAAGGTCTCGATGGCATTGGCGACGCTGGGGCTGGTGATCTTCTTGAGGTCCTCGATCTGCTGGGCGGTAAGGGCCACGCGCTATCCTCCTTGATGGGGGCTGTGGTTGACGAGACGACGCCGGCTAGATGGTGCCCTTGCGCTTCTCGATGAGCACCTGCTTGAGCTCTTCGATCATGGCTTCGACCTGGGCGAGGTTGGGATTGACCTGGAGCGCGCGCTGGAAGTACGCGAGGGCCTGCTCGGGCTGGCCAAGGCGGATATAGATCTGGCCGTAGCCGCTGAGCACGCCCCAGTGCTGGGGGTTGCGCTTGACGACCTCGGCGCAGTCCTTCAGCGATTTCTCGTACTCCCCCGTCAAGAAGTAGATGGTGGCGCGCTTGTTCCAGCCCTCCGCGAAGTCGGGCCGCGCCTGGATGATCTTGCTGAAGGTCTCGATGGCGCCCTTGGCGTCGCCGATGCTCATCTGCTCGACCCCCACCGCGAACTGCGCGTCCACCTTGGCGTCGCCGGAGCGGCTCCACACCTGCCAGATGGAGCTTTCGGCGAGGGCCCGCACCACTTCGTCGGGGTCCCGGAGGGTCTTCATCATGGCCGGCAAGTCGGCAGGCGTGCCGAGCTCGCCGAGCCATGCCACGGCCTGCCGGCGCGCCTCGAGATCCTTGCCCGCGAGCGCGGCCACGGCTTCGTCGTGGGTCGGGCGCGGACGGGGCTGCGCGTGGGCGGCTGCCGGTACGCCGAGCATGAGGGCGAGCACGAGGGTGAGGGTCTTCACGGGGCGCCCCCGACGAGCTTGAGGAATTCGTCCTCGTCGAGGACGGCGACGCCCAGACGCTTGGCGTCGTCGGCCTTGGAGCCGGGGTCCGCGCCCGCCACGACATAGCTGGTCTTCTTGGAGACGGAGCCCGAGACGCGGCCGCCGGCCCGGAGGATCAGATCCTTGGCCTGGTCGCGGGACAGCGTCTTGAGGCCTCCGGTGAGAACCACGGTCTTGCCGGTGAGCGGCCCCGGCTCGCCCGAGACGCCGTGCTCGCTGAGATCGAGCCCGACCTCGCGCAGGTGGCGGATCGTCTTGCGATTCCGGTCCATCTGAAAGAAGCCGTGCACGGACTCGGCGATCTTGGGCCCGATGCCCGGGATCTCGCCGATCTCTTCCTGGCTCGCCTGCTCGAGACGGTCCATGTTCCCGAAGCGCACGGCCAGGAGCTGGGCGGCGCGCTCACCCACCATCCGGATGCCGAGTCCGTTCAGCACGCGCGAGAGGCCGCGCTGCTTCGAGGCCTGGATGGCGTCGGCAAGGTTCTTCGCGGACTTGGCGGCCAGACGCTCGAGACCGGCGAGCTGCTCGGCGTCCAGCTCGTACAGATCGCCGAAGTCCTTCACGATCTCGCGGTCCACGAGCTGCTCGATGACGACCTCGCCCAGGTGCTCGATGTCCATGGCCCGCCGCGAGCCCCAATGGAAGAGCCGCTCCTTGAGCTGAGCGGGGCAGGCGACGTTGGTGCAGCGCCAGATCGCTTCCCCTTCGGGGCGCTCGGCGGGCGCGCCACAGGCGGGACAGTGCGTGGGCATCCGGAAGGGCACCGTATCGGGCGGGCGCTTGGTGGTGATCACCTGGACGAGATAGGGAATGACGTCGCCCGCGCGCTCGATAAGTACGGTGTCGCCCACGCGCACGTCCTTGCGGTGGATCTCGTCCTCGTTGTGCAGGCTGACGTTGCTCACGGTCACGCCCGACAGCTCGACCGGCCCCAGCTCGGCGGCCGGAGTGAGCGCGCCCGTCTTGCCGACATTGATGGTGATCGCCTTGACGGTGGTGGTCGCCTGGCGCGCCGCGAACTTGAAAGCGATGGCCCAGCGCGGGTGATGGGCGGTGGCGCCGAGGCGACGCTGCTGCTCGAGGTCGTTGACCTTGACCACGGCGCCGTCGGCCTCGTAGTCGAGCTGGTCCCGCTCGGCCTCGAGGCGCTGGCCATAGGCGACGACCGCCTCGATATCCGGGCAGCGCTCCGAGCGCGGATTGACGGGAAAGCCGCTCTTCTTGAGCGCCTGGAGCCGCTCCCAGTGGGTGTCGAAGAGAGGCGGCTCGAGAACGCTCACGTGGTAGAGGAAGATCTCCAGAGGCCGGGTGGCCGTGATCGCGGGGTCTTTCTGCCTCACCGCGCCCGCGGCGGCGTTGCGCGGATTCGCGAAGGTGGCCTCGCCCCCCTCTTCCAGGCGGGCGTTCAGCTTGGCGAAGGCGCCGCGGGGCATGTAGACCTCGCCGCGGACCTCGAGCCGCCTGGCGTCCTTGAGGGGGCCGGGGAGCGTGGGCGGGATGGTCTTGATGGTGCGCAGGTTCTGGGTCACGTCTTCGCCGATGCGCCCGTCCCCCCGCGTGGCGCCGCGGACGAACCGCCCCCGCTCGTAAAGGAGGGCCACCCCGAGGCCGTCGATCTTCGGCTCGCAGACGAAGTCGAGCTTGGCCTGGGGAGCCGCCCGACGGAGGCGCGCCTCGAACTCGCGAAGATCGTCGGCCGACATCGCGTTGTCGAGGGAGAGCATGGCGGTCAGATGCTCGACGGGCGCGAACGCCTCCTGGCGGCGGCCGCTCGGGCTCTGGGTGGGGCTGTCCGCCGTGATCAGCTCGGGGTGCGCTTCCTCGAGGGCGCGGAGCTCCTTCCACAGCCGATCGTACTCGGCGTCCGTGATCTCCGGACGGTTCTCGGCGTAATAGAGGTAGTTGTGCCGGTGGATCGCTTCGCGGAGGGCCTCGATGCGCTCCGCGGCATCGGCGGGCTTCGTCATGGCGAGCTTCAGGATAGCACCGGCGTCGGCGGCGCGCTCGACCGCCGGTGCGCCGCATGATGCTGGAGTCTGCTACTCTTGGCGGACCTTGCGACGCGCGCTCGCTCTTCTCGTCCTCATCGTGGCCGCCGGCTGTGTGTCGGCCGGCTCCTCGCGCGATGTCCTCCGGGAGATCGTGCTCGAGTGCCTGGATCCCGCGGCGCCCCGCTACTGCGCGCGGTGCCGCTGGCCCCAGGCGGGGACGTGCGACCTCGAGTACCCGTGCATACGCACCACGGAAGTGTGGGCCCAGAACCAGGAGTACGTGGCCATTCGCGACATCAAGATGTGCGGGTGCCCGGCCGGATTCGTCCACGGCCTCGCCATGCCGCGCTATCCCGTCTCGGGCGTGGAGGATTGGCGCCGGCCGGATGGCATCTGGCGCTTCGGCTGGGAGGCGGCCCGCGCTCGCATCCGCGACGAGGAGGAGATCGCGCTCGTGGTCAATCCGCCTGGCCTCCGCACGCAGGAACAGCTCCACCTGCACCTGGTGCGGCTCCTCCCGAACGCGCGGCCCCGCGTGGACGCGCTCAAGCCCGCGCGGGTCGACCGGCTCGAGGAGGTATGGCTCGTGGCCGGGCGGCACGCGGCCGGGCGCGGGCTCAATGCCTACGGCGTGATCGTGGTCCTGGCTCCCGACGGCGGCTGGCTCGTGGCCTCGGACGCCAAGAGCCCGGAAGGGGAGTACACGGCGGGTCGCTGCGGGAGCTGACTCGACTCCTTCGCGCCCGCCTGAGGGGGAAAACCGGGATGTCCTTGCTGCTCTTTGTATTCTTGTGGTGAATGAAGGAGAGAGCCATGCAATTCGGAATGGTCGGCCTCGGGCGGATGGGCGCCAACATGGTCCGGCGCCTCATGCGCAGCGGACACACGTGCGTGGTGTACGACCGCTCGCCCCAGGCGGTGGAGACGCTCGTCAAGGAGGGTGCCACCGGCGCGTCGTCCGTCGCCGAGTTCGTGAAGAAGCTCGCCAAGCCCCGGGCAGCCTGCCTCATGGTGCCGGCGGCCTTCGTGGACGCGTCAATCGACGAGCTGGCCCCGCTCCTCGAGAAGGGTGACACGCTCATCGACGGGGGGAACTCCAACTACCAGGACGACATCGCCCGGGCGAAACGCCTGGCCCCGCAGGGCCTGCACTACGTGGACATGGGGACGAGCGGCGGCGTGTGGGGGCTGGAGCGCGGCTACTGCCTGATGATCGGGGGTGAGACCGAGGTCGTGCAGCGCCTTGACCCGATCTTCGCGACCCTCGCCCCGGGACGCGGCGACATCGCCCGCACCCCGGGACGGGAGAAGCGGGATGGCACCGCGGAGCAGGGCTACCTCCACTGCGGGCCGAACGGCGCCGGCCACTTCGTGAAGATGATCCACAACGGAATCGAGTACGGCCTGATGGCCGCCTACGCCGAGGGCCTGAGCATTCTCAAGAACGCGAACATCGGGAAGGCCAGCCACGAAAACGACGCCGAGACGACGCCGCTCCGGAACCCTGAGCACTACCAGTACGACTTCAACCTCGCCGACATCACCGAGCTGTGGCGCCGCGGCAGCGTCGTCTCGTCGTGGCTGCTGGACCTCACGGCCCAGAGCCTGGCCGGCGATCCCGGCCTCGAGAAGTTCGGGGGGAAGGTGGCCGACTCCGGCGAAGGCCGTTGGACGATCCAGGCCGCCAATGACCTGGGGATTCCCGCCCACGTGCTGACCGCCTCGCTCTTCGAGCGCTTCTCGTCCCGCGGCCTCGACCTCTTCCAGAACAAGGTCCTCTCCGCCATGCGCTTCGGCTTCGGAGGCCACGTGGAAAAGGCATGAGCGACGTGGCGAAGTCGAGATCCAGCCCAGGCCTGGAGCGTCGGCGAGGTCTTGCGCGCGTGGACCGCCCTTCGAGCCGAGGCCGCACGATACGGAGCGACGCACTCCTATCGCAAGGGACTCTACAAATACCCGCAGGCGGAGGTCGATGATGGAACCGGAGAAGCTGGCGCAGCGCGTCCCTATCCGAGAGCTCGTCCGCTACTATTTGCGCCTTGGGCTGATCGGCTTCGGCGGCCCCGTCGCGCTCGTCGGGCAGATGGAGCGGGAGCTGGTCGGCGAGCGAAAGTGGCTCACGAAGGAGGAGATGCGCGAGGGCATCGCGGTCTGCCAGTCGCTGCCGGGCCCGCTGGCCATCCAGGTCGGTATCTGGATCTCGTACATTCGCGGGGGCTTCTGGGGAGCATGGGCGGGCGGCTGGGCGTTCATCCTGCCGAACTTCATCATCGTGACCGTGCTCGGCGCTCTCTACGTTCACTTTGGCGGCCTTTCCGCGGTGAAGGCGATCTTCTACGGAGTGAGTCCGGCGGTGATCGCCCTGATCCTGCACTCCTGCTACCGACTCACCAAGCTGGGGATGAAGGACTGGCTGGAATGGGCGCTCGCGGCTGCGGCCTTTGTGATCACGATTGCGGTACAGGCCGAGGTCGCCCTTCTCTTCATCGGGTGCGGCATCATCGGCGTGCTCTACTACGGCTCTCTTCTTCGCAGACGGACGGGGACGTCGACCACTACCTCGCTCCTGGCCGGCGTCCCTCTCATCGCCGCCGGCACCGCCTCCGGCAACCTCGGCCCGATGCTGGGCAAGCTCTTCACGTTCTTCCTGAAAGCCGGGTCGCTGACCTTCGGCAGCGGACTCGTCATCGTGCCGTTTCTCGAGAAAGGCCTCGTGCAGCAGACGGGCTGGCTCAATGAGCGCGAGTTCCTCGTAGCAGTGGCGATGGGGATGATCAGCCCAGGTCCCGTCGTCATTACCGCGACCTTTGTCGGCTATCTCGTGGCCGGCTTCTGGGGCGCGGTCGTCGCGACCATCGGCATTTTCCTGCCGTCCTTCCTGCTCATTCTCATCGTGGCGCCGATCCTCATGCGTTACCGCGCGAACCCGAACGTGCAGGGCTTCATCAAGGGCGCGTACGCGGCCGCCATCGGCACCATCCTCGGCGCCTCCGTCCTTCTCGGACGGATCGCCATCGGCGACTGGCTCACCGCACTCGTGGCCCTGGTCAGCCTCGTGGTCCTGTTCCGTTGGAAGGTCAGTAACCCCCTCCTGGTCGTCGCCGCCGCCATCATCGGGCTCATCGCGTTCCCCCTGCTCAAACCCGAATGGATCTTCGTGAAGTAAACTGTCATCATGCTCCTTTCCCGAACGGGCCTTGGTCTTGGAGGAGGAATCATGCCGAAGACATCACTTCTCTCGTTGATCGCAGCGGCACTGCTGTGGTTTGCCCTTCCCGCCGGGGGCCAGGAGTTGCCCGAGGGCAAGGGCAAGGACCTGGTCGCGGCCCATTGCAATAGCTGTCATCCCTTCTACGCGCGTCTCGGCGCCGGCTACACGGCCAAGGGCTGGCGCACCGTCATGCGGATGATGGCCAATCACGGAGTGACCGTGCCCGCCGATCAGGCCGCCACGATCACGGAGTACCTGACCAAGAACTTCCCGGAAAAGGACAAACCCGTGGGCGTGGTGATCCCCGGCCCCACCAGGGTCTCGATCAAGGAATGGCAGGTGCCCACGCCCGGGTCGCGGCCGCACGATCCCCTGGCGACGAGGGACGGATCGCTCTGGTACACGGGCCAGATGAACAACGTGCTCGGCCGGCTCGATCCGAAGACTGGCCGCTTCAAGGAATATCCCCTCAAGACGCCGCACTCCGGGCCGCATGGCCTGGTCGAGGACAAGGACGGCAACATCTGGTACACGGGCAACACCGGGGCCCTCGTCGGCAAGCTCGACCCGAAGACAGGTGCGGTCACCGAGTACAAGATGCCGGACCCCGAGGCCAAGGATCCCCACACGCTGATCTTCGACCAGAGCGGGATCTTGTGGTTCACGGTGCAGAATGCCAACTTGGTGGGGCGGCTCGACCCGAAGACGGGAGAGATCAAGCTGCTCACCCCGCCTACGCCGAAATCGCGCCCCTATGGCATGGCCGTGAGCTCGAAGGGCACCGTGTTCTACGTCGCGTTCGGCACCAACAAGGTCGGCAGTATCGACCCGAAGACGCTGGAGATTCGCGAATATCCCTTGCCGGATCCGGGGTCGCGGCCACGGCGGATCACGATCACGAGCGACGACATCGTCTGGTACGCGGACTTCTCGCGCGGGTATCTGGGTCGTCTCGATCCCGCCACCGGCAAGGTGACCGAGTGGCCGTCGCCGAGCGGGCCGAAGTCCGAGCCCTACGGCATCTCCGCCATCAATGACATCATCTGGTACAGCGAGTCCGGCACGACGCCGAACACCGTCGTGCGCTTCGATCCGCAGACGGAGAAATTCCAGACCTGGGCCCTTCCGGGTGGCGGCAACATCGTCCGCAACACCTCGGTCACGCGGGAGGGCGACTTCGTCCTCGCCAACAGCCTGGTCAACGCAGTGACTTTGGTCAAAATATCGAAGTGACGTCGCGGCGAGGCTACGCTGCGGGAGCTGTCCGACTACTTCGCGGGTGTCTTCTGCTTGGCTTCCCGCTGCGCGTCCTGGATGAGACCGGTGACGCGATCGCGATCTTCGCCAGGCGGGGCCAGCGCCACGAAGCGCTGCCAGGCCTGGATGGCGCCGGCATAGTCGCGCTTGACCTCGTAGAGGACCTGGCCTCGGTAGAGGAGGGCCGGGGCATAGTTCGGATCTATCTTCAGCGCCTTGTCCAAGGTCTCGAGCGCGGCATCGACATGCCCGCCCATGGCCACGATGAGGGCCAGATGGGTCATGGCGTCGACGTTCTTCTCGTCTCGCTTCAGCACGGCCTGGTACGCAGCGATCGCCTCCTGGTACCGCCCTTCCATCAAGCTCTGCCGCGCCGCGCTCAGCATCCCCGCCAGCATCTCGGGCGGGATAGTTTTCATTGGCGCGCCGGACTTGCCCTGGAGTAGCGGCCCGGGATCCGGGCTCGCGAGCACGGGCAGGCGGCTCTCGGGCGGAATCATGGTCTCCGCCGGCGTCGTGTAGCGGCTGACTCCCACGCCGAGCCCGATGCCCAGGGCGAGCATGGCCAACCCGCCCACGGTGAGCGTCGCCGGGCGCCGCGTCCACGGGGCCGGCCCGACGGACTCGGGCTCGGGCGCGGGTGGAGGCGGCGTGATCACCGGCCCCATGGCGTCGAGCCGGGCGATGACCTCGGCGGCGCGGCCTTCGTACCTGTCATGGAGCGAGTGGTAGTCGTCGTCGGAGAGCGAGCCCGTCTCGTGGTCGAAGTCGAGCTCGGCGAGGGCCTGATAGATGGAGGCCTTCTCCTCCTCGAGCTCCAGCCTGTCGTCGAAGCGCGGTGAAGCGTTGGCGAGCTGCCCGCGGCCACGCGCGAGCGGCCAGAGGACGGTCACGAGCGCGGGCAGGCCGATGGCAAGGATGGCGATCCACTGCGCAGCCGTCACGGGCGCGGTCCCCCGGACATCTCTCGCCTGATTCGCTCCCGCATCGCGGCATCCACCGGTGTCGACGGGACGGCCGCGGGCCTCCGGGTCCAGCGTCTCAGGACGACGGCCACGAGGACGAGCCCGGCCCCGAGCCCGGCGAAGGGGACCACCCACACGAGGAGGTTGAAGCCCTCCTTCGGGGGCGAGAGCAGGATCCACTGGCCGTACTTCTCGACGAAGTACGCGCGCACCTGCTCCGGGCTCTCGCCGGCCGCGAGGCGCTCGCGGATGATCTGGCGCATCTGGTTGGCCGTCTCCGAGGGCGAATCGGCCACCGAGAGGTTCTGGCACACCACGCAGCGGAGCTGGGCGGCCACGTCGTGGACAACGCGCTCGTCGACCGGCGAGGCCGCCCCCGCGATTCCGGTGAGCGCCGCGGAGACGGCGAGGACGGCCACCAGTACCGGGATCACGAGGGCTCCTCGAGGAGCGAGTCCAGGCGCTGGCGCGCCGCTTCGTCGGTGAGGGCGCCCACGTGCTTGAAGCGGACCCGGCCGCGCCGGTCGATGAAGAAGGTCTCCGGCACTCCGTACACTCCATAGTCCACCGCGATATGGCCCTTGGGATCAGGAGCGTTCGGGAAAGAGTGGCCGAAGCGAGCCAGGAATGTTCTCGCGGGCTCCTCGGTGTCCTGCACGTTGACGCCAACCACCATCACGCCCTTGTCCTTGTAGGCCTGCCACGTGCGCTCGAGGGCCGGCGCCTCGTCGTAGCAGGCGGGGATGCACCACGAGGCCCAGAAGTTGAGGAGCACGATCTTGCCGCGCAGGTCCTCGAGAGTGAGGGGCACCCTGTCGAAGGTGGTGAGGGCGAAGGGCGCGGCCGCCCGGCCCAGGAGTGGCGAGGGAATCTCGCGAGGGTTGGTCCAGAATCCATAGGCGAGAAGCGCCAGCACCGGCAGGACCGCGGCCGGGATGGCCCAGCGCTGCCAGCGCCGCCTCACGCGGGCTTCCGATGATCCGGCAGGATGGCGAGGGCCGCTCCCAGCGTGAGCACCAGTCCGCCGATCCAGAGCCAGGACACCAAGCGATTGACCTGGAGCTTGACGGTGGCCCGGGAGCCGTCGCGCGCGAAGTCGCCGAGGACCAGATAGACGTCCTCGACCCAGCCCAGGCGATAGTCCACGGCGGCGATCGGCGTCTGCTCCTGCGGGTAGAACTTGCGCGCCGGGCGAAGCTCAGCAAAGCTCGAGCGTCCGGTGGTCATGGTGAAGGCGCCCGTCACCTTGAAGTGGTTCGATTCCTCCGAGGCGGAGAGCCCGTCGAAGCGCACGCGATAGCCGGCGAGCTCGACGGACTGGCCCTTCTCCAGCGTGGTCTCCGTCTGTAGCGACCAGGCTTGCGATCCCGCCACCCCGAGCGCGATGACGAGGATGCCCAGGTGGACGACGAAGCCGCCATAGCGCCGGTTCTGCCTGAGCAAGAGTCCCCAGGTGGCGGCGCCCCACTCATCGCCGCTCCGCCGGCGTGCGCGGACGGCGCGGCCGTAGTCGAGCGTGATGGTGCCGGCGACGAAGACCACGAGGGCCATGGCCGTGAGCACGAGGACATTGCCCACGCCGAAGAGTCTCAAGACGGCCGCGGCCACGATCCCGGCCAGGACCGGCTTGAGGAAGTTGCGCTTGAGGTTCTCGGCCGAGGCGCGCCGCCAGGCGATGAGCGGGCCCACCCCCATGAGAAAGAGCAAGGCCAGGAAGATGGGGATGTTCACGAGGTTGAAGAAGGGTGCGCCCACGCTGACCTTGACGCCGCGCGCGGCCTCCGAGAGCAGCGGGAAGACCGTCCCGAAGAAGACGGTGAAGGTGGCGGCGATCAGGAAGAGGTTGTTCAGGAGGAAGACGGACTCGCGCGAGACCGCCGAGTCGAGCTCGCCCTGGGCGCGCAGGTGATCCGTCCGCCACGCGAGCAGGGAAAAGGCGCCGAGGAGGATCAGGGCCAGGAAGGCCAGGAAGAAGACGCCGATGGAGCCCTGCGTGAAGGAGTGGACGGAGCCGATGATGCCCGAGCGCGTGAGAAATGTTCCGAACAGCGTCAGGCCAAAGGTCAGGATGATCAGGGTCAGGTTCCAGAGCTTGAGCATGCGCCGGCGCTCCTGGATCATCACCGAGTGGAGGAACGCCGTGCCCGTGAGCCAGGGCATGAAGGCCGCGTTCTCCACGGGATCCCAGGCCCAGTAGCCGCCCCAGCCGAGGACGTGGTAGCTCCACCACCCGCCGATGAGGAGGCCGAGGGAGAGGAAGTACCAGGCCACGATGGTCCAGCGCCGCGTGATGGTGATCCACTCGTCGCCGGTGCGGCCCACGAGGAGCGCGGCCATGGCGAAGGCGAAGGGGACGCTGAACCCCGTGAAGCCGAGGTAGAGCGCCACGGGGTGCGTGATCATCCCCGAGTCCTCGAGGAGCGGGTTGAGCCCCCGCCCATCGGGTGGGATGGGCGACAGGCGCTCGAAGGGCGGGGCGGGAACGCTCATGACGAGGAGGAAGAAGGCGAGGATGCCCAGCATGACCGAGAGGACCCACGGATAGAGCTCGGGCTGCCGGCGCCGGTAGCGGACGACCACGATCAGCGTGTAGATCGAGAGCATCCACGCCCAGAGCACGATGGAGCCCTCGAGGGCGCCCCAGAGCGCGGTGATGCGGTAGTAGAAGGGCGTGCCGCGATTCGTGTTCATGGCCACGTAGCGCACGGAGAAGTCGAAGGTCAGGAAGGCGTAGAGCATGAGGGCAATGCAGGCGGTGATGAGGATCCAGATGCCGACGGCGGCCCGTTCGCCCGTGCGCAGCCAGTCGGCCCGGCCGGTCCGGACGCCAATCACGGCGGCCATCGCCCCGTAGAGCGCCAGCACGAAGCCGACCACCGTCGCCGCATAGCCCAGCTCAGGAATCATTTGCCTTCGCCTCGGAGTGACTTCAACAGCTCCTTGTACCCAGGGTCGGCGCCGTCATGGGGCGCCTTGTACTCCTCCGAGTGCTTGGCCAGGATGAGCGAGGCCTGGAAATATCCCTCGCGTGCCCAGGCGCCCTCGACCACGGCGCCACGGCCCTCGGCGAAGAGATCCGGGGGCGCGCCGCGGTGCCTGACCTGCACCTGGGCCTTGCCGTCCGAGAGCGTGAAGGAGAGGGCGAGGCTCTTGGCGTCCCACTTGAGCGAGCCCGGCAGCACGAGTCCGCCGAGCCTGTAGGTCTTGTTGGCCACGGGCGCGGCCAGCAGCTCGCTCGGCGTCACGAAGTAGACCACGGACTGGCTCACGCCGGACCAGATCAGATAAGCGATGGCGGCGACGATGACGAGACCCCCCGCCACGAACTTGCGCTGCGTGGTCATGGAAGTAGATCTTCTCTGGAAGACCTCACGAGACTCCATGGTCTCTTCGGGCTCTTGGCCCTCATCGGGTCCCGCCGAGGCTCTTCACGCGGCGGGCGAGCCGACGCCAGTAGGCGCCCAGCGCGATCGCGGCCAGGGCATAGGCCGCGAACACGTAGCCCCAGTTATCCGGCATGGGAGTCTTCGAGGCGGGCGATCTCGGCGCGCCGCGCGAGGAAGTAGAAAAAGAGCAGGGTGAAGGCGATCCAGTTGACGAGCAGGGTGAAGGCGATGGGGGCGGCGATGGGCGAAGGCTCGGGCCCGAGAATGGTGGACGGCTGGTGGAGGGCGCGCCACCACTTCACGGAAAAATGCACGATGGGGATGTTCGCGGCGCCCAGGATGCCGACCACTGCCGCATAGCGCGCTCTACGGTCGGACTCGTCCACCATTCCGCGGAGGAGCAGGTAGCCGACGTAGACCAGGAAAAGCACGGCCGTCGACGTCAACCGCGCGTCCCACGTCCACCACGTTCCCCAGGTCGGCTTGCCCCAGATGGAGCCGGACACGATGGTCAGGCCCGTGAAGAGCACACCGGGCTCGGCCGCGGCCACGGCGAGGCGGTCCCAGCCCATGCGGCGCGTGAAGAGAAAGCCGAGGCTGCCCATGAAGACGAGCGCGAAGGCGAGATAGGCCGTCAGCACGGCCGGAACGTGCAGATACATGATGCGCTGGACATTGCCCTGCACGGCCTCGCGCGGCGCATAGCCGAACGCCGCGCCGAGGCCGATGACGAGGGCCACGGCGGCCAACCATCCAAGCGCGCGCGTCATGCCTTCTCCTTGCGCGCTCGGGACTCAGGCTGGGGCCGCACGGGGTTCACGGGATTCTCCTGCACCCAGTCTCCTTCACGCGCGGATCAACGGGACGACGTCGAGTGTAGAGGCACGAGACAGGGCTCGTCAACGGTTCGACGCGCTCCAGGCCTTCACGCGCCTTCGAGGACGAACTCGAAGGTGAGGAGGCCGACCACGAGATAGACCACGTCGGCGGCGGCCAGGAGCTTGAGCCACTGCGCGGCCTCGGCCAGGGGCTGCCCGGCTAGGACGATCTCCGTCGCGCTCACCGCGCCCAGGAGCACCGGCACCTGGGCGGGCAGGAGAAGGACGGGAAAGAGCAGCTCGCGGGCACGCACCTGCGCGGTGATGGCGCCGAAGAGCGTGCCGACGGCGGCGAGGCCGAGGGTGCCGAGGGCCAGCACCACGGCAAGCCGCGGCAGCGCGCCGGTGAGGTCGAGGCTGAAGAAGACCGTGAAGAGCACGAGCAGCGCTGCCTCGACGATGGCCATCACGAGGACGTTGCCGGCCAGCTTGCCCAGATAGATGGCCGACTTGTCCCCGGGCGTGAGGACGAGCCCCTCCCAGCAATCGTTCTCTCTCTCGACGAGGAAGGTCCGCCCGAGCCCGAGCACGCCCGCCAGGATGAAGCCCAGCCAGAGCAGCCCCGGCAGCGCGGTCTCCACGCGCGCGCGCTCCGGCCCGAGCGCGAACTGGAAGATGAAGAGGAGCAGGACCGAGAAGAAGAGCAAGGCGTTGAGGCTCTCCTTGCTGCGCCGCTCGGTCAGCACGTCCTTCCAGACCACGATCCAGGCCCGCCGGAGGTAGGCGCTCACGGCACCGACCCCGGGCCGAGGGCGAGGTCATCGTAGAGGCGGTGGAGATCGTCGCGGCCGAGCTCGACGGCGGGGCGGTCGAGAACGATGCGGCCACCCGAGAGAATGGCCACGCGATCGCCCACGCCGAGGCCCGCGTCGAAGCTGTGGGTGGCGACGACGAAGGCCCCGCCGCGGCTCTTGAAGCCCAGGAGAAACTCGGCCAGCCACTTTCTCCCCGCGCGGTCGAGCCCCGTGAACGGCTCGTCCAGGAGGAGAAGACGCGCGCGGCCGAGGAGCACGCGGGCGAGGGCGAGGCGGCGCTTCATGCCCGCGGAAAAGGTGCGGGCCCGCTGCTCGGCCGCGCCGCCGAGCTCGACCGCCTCCAGCGCCGCGCGCAACGTGGCGGGCCCCGCGGCCTGCCCGCCCATCACCGCCCAGAACCGCAAGTTCTCGAGCGCGGTCAGATCCTCGTAGACCCAGGCGCCATGGCCGACCATGCCGATGGCGGCCCGCGCCGTGTCCGGCTCGCGCGCGGGATCGACTCCGGCGACGAGGAGCGCGCCCGAGGTCGGGCGTAACAGCGTGGCCAGGATGCGGAGAAGCGTCGTCTTGCCCGAGCCGTTCGACCCGAGGAGGGTCAGTCCCTGCCCGGCTGCGAGATCAAGAGACACGTCGTCGAGAACACGAGTGGCGCCGAAGATCTTGCGGAGACGCTGGGCCTGGATCATGCGACAGGAGCGGGTCGGCGGGGGCGGGCTCCCCGTCCTGGGTGGATCAGAGCTTCATCGCCTGGAGGCGGGCGATTCGCTCCTCGATGGGCGGGTGAGTGGAGAAGAGCGAGGCGAGGCCGCCCGAGGTCAGCGGGTTGACGATGAAGAGGTGCGCGGTGGCCGGGGAGGCCGGGAGAGGGTTCTGCTGCGAGGCGGCCTCGAGCTTCTCGAGCGCATGCGCGAGCCCCGAGGCCTTGCCTACGAGCCGCGCCCCCGTCGCGTCGGCTTCGTACTCGCGCGAGCGGGAGATCGCCATCTGGATGAGCAGGGCCGCGAAGGGCGCCAGGATGGCCATGATGAGCACGCCGATCATGCCCAGACCACCTCCGCCTCCTTCCTCATCGTCGCGCCGCCCTCCGCCGAACATCGCCCCCCACTGCGCCATCTGGCCCAGATAGGTGATGGCCCCTGCCAGCGTGGCCGCGATGGTCATGGTCAGCGTGTCGCGGTTCTTGACGTGGGAGAGCTCGTGGGCGAGCACGCCCTTGAGCTCCTCCTCGCTCATGATGCGCAGGATGCCTTCCGTCACCGCCACGGCAGCGTGCGAGGGGTTGCGTCCCGTCGCGAAGGCATTGGGCGAGTCGTCGGGGATCATGTAGATCGGCGGCACGGGGATCTGGGCCTTGGCCGCGAGCTCACGGACGATGCGGTAGAGACCAGGCGCCTGCGCCTCGTCGACGGGCTGGGCACCGTACATGGACAGCACGATCTTGTCGGAGAACCAGTAGCTCCCGACGTTCATGACGAGCGCCAGAATGAACGCGATGGTCATGCCCTGCTGGCCGCCCAGCGCTCCGCCGACGAGCACGAGCAGGCACGTGAGGACGATCAGGAGGAAGCCGGTCTTGATCAGGTTTACCATCGCGGGGGGCCTCCAGCTCGAATGCTAGCAGCCGGTCGTAGGAGCGTCAAGCAAGCGGCCCCGAAGCGCGGCGCCGGCGGGCGGTCGCGCGCGGCTCGAGGCCGACCCAGCGGATGCCGCGCACCCCCGCGAAGCGTCGGGCCATGACCTCGAGCGCGTCGGGATTGTCGTCGATCAAGATGAACCGGCGATCCGTCTCGAGACAGGCCGCCCCCGTCGTCCCGCTGCCCGCGAAGAAGTCGAGCACGACGTCGGCAGGCCGAGAGGACGCCTGGACGATGCGCCGCAGGATGCCCAGCGGCTTCTGGGTGGGATAGCCCGTGCGCTCGCGCCCCTGGGTGGGCACGATGGTGTGCCACCACGTGTCGGTGGGCAGCTTGCCCCGCGCAGCCTTGTCGGGGCCGACCAGCCCCGGGGCCATGTAAGGGATGCGCTCGACGGCCTCCCGGTCGAACACGTAGCGCGACGGATCCTTGACGTAGACCAGGATGTTGTCGTGCTTGGGCGGCCAGCGTCGCGACGGGCGGCCGCCGTAGTCGTAGGCCCAGACGATCTCGTTGAGAAAGCACTCGCGCCCGAATATCCGGTCGAGGAGCACCTTGCAGTAGTGCACCTCGCGGTAGTCCAGGTGGACATAGAGCGTGCCATCGGCGGCGAGCACCCGATACGCCTCGCGCAGCCGCGGCTCGAGGAAGGCAGGATAGTCGGGAAAGGCATCGGGAAAGGCCCGCGAGCCCATCTTGACGGTCTGGTAACGCTGTCCCTGGAAGCCGACCCGATCCCCCGCGGCGCTGCGCACGGTCTTGATCCGCGTGTGGGACTGGGGCTTGCCCGTATTGAACGGCGGGTCGATATAGACGAGGTTGACGGCGCCATCAGGCACGTGGCGGCGGAGGATATCGAGGTTATCGCCCTGATAGATGGTGTGCACAGCCCGATCAGTATAGGGCGGCGCGCGGTTTCTGGCCGTATGCTGGGAGGGGAGGGGGGCCTTTGAGGTTGACAATCGGGACAGGCCGCCCGTAAACTGACCCGGTTTTACGGAAATTTACAAATTCTGTCGAGGGTTAGCGAGACTCAGCCATGGTCATCAAGGTATCCGAAATTCCCGCGGAAGGCGTACAGATCGAGAGCGTCTCGGCCTTTCCGGAGCCGTTCCAGGACCGATCCTGGCGGCTCGAGGATGTCGACCTCGCCATCTCCAGGGATGGCGACACCGTGTTCGTGGACGGTCGGCTCGACGCGCGCATGCCCCAGGTGTGCTCGCGCTGCCTCGAGCCGTACGAGGCGAGGGTCGAGGCCGATGTCCACACGCGCTTCGTCCCCAGCCCCGGTCGCGGGGAGGAGCGGGAGCTCGGCGCCGACGATCTCGAGAGCGACGTCTACGACCATGGTCAGATCGATCTCGGCGCGCTGCTCGAGACCGAGGCGGCCCTCGGGCTGCCCATGAAGCCCCTCTGCCGCGAGGATTGCAAGGGACTGTGCCCGTCCTGTGGCGTCAACCGGAACGCGGTGGCCTGCGCCTGCGCGCCCGCCACCGGGGATCCGCGCTGGGCCGCGCTCAAGACGCTCGCGGATCGACTGCATCGATAACGCGCCCGGCCGGCCGCCCGGCCCGGCGCCAAGGAGCCATCACGCCATGCCGCTGCCGAAACGAAGACACTCCAAGACCCGCGGGCGCAAGCGCCGCACCCACTACAAGATGGCCGTGCCCACGCGGTCCATCTGTCCGCAGTGCCGGGAAGTGAAGATGCCCCACCAGATCTGCCTGAAGTGCGGCTACTACAAGGGCCGGGAAGTCGTCGCGATCGAGGGCGAGTAGCTTCGACGCCAGAGAGCCGCGGCCGATGAAGATCGCGGTGGACGCCATGGGCGGCGACTTCGGTCCCGCCGTCGTGGTCGAGGGCGCCGTCGCGGCAGCCCGTGAGTTCGGGCTCGCCTCGGTCCTCGTCGGCGACAAGGCCGCCGTCGAGCGGGAGATCGGGCGCCTCAAGGCGCAGGAGCTACCCGTCTCCGTCCGCCACGCCAGCCAGGTGGTCGGGATGGCCGAGCCGCCTTCCCACGCCCTCCGCCGCAAGCGCGACTCGTCGCTCCGCGTGGCCGCCGAGCTCTGCAAGGCGGGAGAGTGCGATGCCCTGGTGTCGGCGGGAAATACCGGGGCGGCCATGGCCATCGGGATGTTCGTGCTCGGCGTCCTCCCCGGCGTGGACCGCCCCGCCATCGCCGCCGCCCTCCCGAGCCTCGCGGGCTATACCATCCTGATCGACGCCGGCGCCAACGTCGATCCCAAGCCTCGCCATCTCTTCCAGTTCGCCGTCATGGGGCACGTGTACTCGCGGGACATCGTCGGCAAGGACAACCCCCGGGTGGGGCTGCTCTCCGTGGGCGAGGAAGAGGGGAAGGGCAACGAGTTGACCCGCGAGGCCTTCGACGAGCTGCGCACCTCCTCCCTCAACTTCATCGGGAACGTCGAGGGGCGCGACATCTACAACGGCCGCTGCGACGTCGTGGTCACCGACGGCTTCACGGGCAACGTCTGCCTCAAGGTCTCCGAGAGCCTGGCCGAGATGCTCACGGCCATGATCCGCGAGGAGCTGGGGCGCAACGTCTTCTCCCTGGCCGGGGCCGCCCTCTCCAGGCGAGCCTTCGACCGGATGAAGCGCCGCGTGGACTACACGGAGATGGGCGGGGCGCCGCTGCTCGGCATCAACGGCGCCTCCATCATCTGTCACGGCGCCTCCCCGGTGAAGGCGATCAAGAACGCGGTGCGCGTGGCGGCGGAGTGGGTCAAGAACGGCGTGAACGAGCACATCAAGACCGCCCTCGAGGCCGAGGTGGAGCTGGCCGAAGGACGGGAAGGAGGTCGTGAATGACCCGAGCGCGGATCATCGGTGTCGGCGCGTATGCTCCGAAGCGCATCCTGACCAACGAGGAGCTCGAACGGATGATCGAGACGTCGGACGAGTGGATCGTCCAGCGCACGGGCATCCGCGAGCGCCGCATCGCGGACGAGAGCGAGGCGACCTCGGACCTCGCCCTCAAGGCCGCCCAGCAGGCCCTCGAGCGCGCGGGGGTGGAGCCGCGGGAGATCGATCTCATCGTGGTCGGCACCACCACGGGCGACATGGCCTTCCCCACCACCGCGAACATCGTTCAGCACCAGCTCGGCTGCCGCAACGCGGGCTCCATGGACCTCTACGCCGCCTGCTCGGGCTCGATCTACAGCCTCTCCGTCGGGTCGCAGTACATCGAGAGCGGCAAGTATCGGACCGTGCTCTGCATCGGGGCTGAATGTCTCTCGCGCATCGTGGACTACACGGATCGCGGCACGTGCATCCTGCTCGCCGACGCGGCGGGGGCGGCCGTGCTGCGCGCCTCCGACGGGGAGGCGGGCATCCTCGATACCGATCTCTACTCCGACGGGCGCTACGGTGAGCTGCTCATCCAGCCTGCGGGCGGCTCCCGATACCCCGCCACCCACGAGACCGTGGACAAGCGCATGCACTTTTGCCGCATGAAGGGGAACGAGGTCTTCAAGGTGGCCGTGCGGATGTTCGGCGACTGCGCGGAGCGCATCCTGTCGCGAAACGGCATCACGGCCGACGACCTCGCCCTCTTCATCCCGCACCAGGCCAACCTCCGCATCATCGAGGCCGCCGTGAAGCGGCTCAAGGTGCCCATGGAGCGGGTGCTCGTCAACGTGGACCGCTACGGCAACACGGGCGCGGCGTCGGTCTACGTGGCGCTCGAGGAAGCCCTGGCCCTCGGCCGGATCAAGCCGGGCGACCTGGTCCTGATGGCGGCCTTCGGGGGCGGCTTCACGTGGGGCGCCGCCCTGCTTCGCTGGTAGGCACTGCGTGAAGATCGCCTTTCTCTTTCCCGGGCAGGGCTCGCAGGCCGTGGGCATGGGGCGGGCCCTCGCGGAGTCCTCGGCCGCCGCCGCTGCGGTGTGGAAGAAGGCCGACGAGGCGCTGGGCTTTTCCCTCTCGCTCCTCTGCTTCGAGGGGCCGGCGGAAGCCCTCGAGCTCACGGCCAATACCCAGCCGGCCGTCCTCGCGGCCAGCGTGGCCGCGGCCGCCGCCCTGCACGAGCGCGGCATCCAGCCCGACCTGGCCGCCGGCCACAGCCTGGGTGAGTACTCGGCTCTCGTGGTGACGGGAGCCCTCGGCTTCGTCGATGCCGTGCGGCTCGTCCGCCGGCGCGGCGAGTTCATGCAGGAAGCCGTTCCCGTGGGCACCGGCGCGATGGCGGCGCTCCTCGGCCTCGAGCTGCCCGCGGCCGAGCAGGCCTGCGCGGAAGCCGCGCAGGGCGAGGTGGTGAGCGTGGCCAACATGAACTCGCCGGGACAGATCGTCATCGCGGGGCACCGGAGCGCCGTCGAGCGGGCCGTCAAGGTCGCCGCCCGCCTCGGCGCCAAGAAGAGCATGCTCTTGCCGGTGAGCGCGCCCTTCCATTGCGCCCTCATGAGGCCGGCGGCCGATCGCCTCGCCGCGGAGCTCGAGTCGATGGCCGTCGAGGCGCCCCGGGTGCCGGTCTTTCGCAATGTGGACGCGAAGGCCATCACCCGCGCCGAGGACGTCAAGCCGTTCTTGATCCGCCAGGTCGCCAGTCCCGTGCGATGGACGGAGTGCCTCGAGGCCCTCGCGGGCGCCGGGGCGACCTCCTGGTTCGAGGTAGGGCCGGGGCGGGTGCTCACCGGACTCCTCAAGCGCACCATCGACGGCGCCCGCGGCCACGCCGTGGAGGATACCGAGTCGCTCGAGAAGGCGGCGACGGCGCTCGCGGGCGGAGCGGTGGCGTGACAGACGGCAAGGCGCTGGCCGGCCGCTCGGCCATCGTCACCGGCGGCACCCGCGGCATCGGCCTCGCCATCGCCCGTTTGCTGGCGGAGGACGGCGCCTCCGTGGTAGTCTCTGGCCGCGACGCGGCCCGTGTCGACGCGGCGGCCAAGGAAATCGAGACGTTGGGTGGCGCCGCGCTGGGGATCGTGGCGGATCAGTCCAAGCGCGAAGACTGCGAGCGGCTCGTCGAGACGGCCAAGGAGAGCTTCGGACGCCTCGACGTGCTGATCAACAACGCGGGGATCACGCGAGACCAGCTGCTGGTGCGCATGAAGGATGACGACTGGGACCAGGTGATGGACACCAACCTCCGCGGCGTGTTCCTGATGACGCGAGCGGGCGCGAAGGTCATGATGCGGCAGAAGAGCGGGCGCATCATCAACATGACCTCGACGGCCGGAGCCATGGGCAATGCGGGCCAAGCCAACTACTCCGCGGCCAAGGCGGGCGTCATCGGTCTCACGAAGTCGGCGGCGCGCGAGCTCGCGCACTGGAATATCCAGGTCAATGCGGTAGCCCCGGGCCTCATCGAAACCGACATGACGGCCGGGATATCCGACGAGGCCCGCGAGGGCCTGCTCCGGCAGGTCCCGCTCAAGCGGGTGGGCGCGGCGCGGGAGGTGGCGGAGGTGGTACGATTCCTGGCCGGTGACGGGGCCACGTATGTCACGGGCCAGATCATCCACGTCAACGGGGGCCTGTACATGTAGGGGCGCTCCCGTGGACACGGGATGTGTCGTGTGAGTTCAATACACTCGGGTAGTCGGGAGGTGTGCATGGCAAAGCCGGTCGAAGAGCGCGTCAAGGAAATCATCGTCGAGCAGCTCGGGGTCGAGGAGGACGAGGTCAATCCCAACGCGAAGTTCATCGAGGACCTGGGCGCCGACTCGCTGGACACGGTGGAGCTCGTGATGGCCTTCGAGGAGGAGTTCGACCTCGAGATCCCCGACGAGGACGCCGAGAAGATCACCACGGTGGGAGACGCGATCAGCTACATCAAGGAGAACCAGTAGCCGGGAGTCCGGCTTCACCCATGGCCACGGACAAGCGCCGCGTGGTGATGACCGGGGTGGGGGCGGTCACGCCCATCGGGAACACCGCCGAGGAATTCTGGGCCGCGCTCCTGGAAGGGCGTTCCGGCATCGGCGCCATCACCCGATTCGACACCACGGGCTATTCCACGCGCATTGCCGGCGAGGTCAAGGGATTCGACCCTCTCAAGTATATCGACAAGAAGGACGACCGCAAATTCGACCTCTTCCTCAAGTATGCGGTGGCCTGCGCGGCCATGGCCGTGGAGGACGCGGGGATCCAGACGGACCGCGTCGACGCCTCCCGCTTCGGGGTGCTCGTGGGCTCGGGCATCGGAGGCCTCGAGACCCTGCTCGAGAATTTCGAGACGCTCCGGACCAAGGGGCCGGACCGCGTGTCGCCCTTCTTCATCCCCATGATCATCATCAACATGGCCTCCGGCGTCATCGCCATGCGATTCGGCGCCAAGGGACCGAACTCGTCCGTGGTGACGGCCTGCGCCACGGGGAACCACGCCATCGGCGAGGCCATGCGAATCATCGAGCGGGGAGACGCCGACGTGATGATCGCGGGCGGCTCGGAGGCCATCATCGTTCCCCTCACCATCGCGGGCTTCGCGCAGATGAAAGCCATGTCCACGCGCAACGACGAGCCCACGAAGGCGTCCCGGCCCTTCGATGCCGAGCGGGACGGCTTCGTGTGCGGAGAGGGCGGCGGGCTCGTGGTGCTGGAGTCCCTCGAGCACGCGCGCGAGCGGGACGCGCGCATCTACGCCGAGATGGTTGGCTACGGCATGACGGGCGACGCCTACCACATGACGGCTCCCGATCCCGAGGGCGACGGCGCCGCGCGGGCCATGGCGGCGGCCCTGCGCGACGGCGGCCTGGAGCCCTCCGCCGTCGGCTACATCAACGCGCACGGGACGTCGACGCCCTACAACGACAAGTTCGAGACCATCGCCATCAAGCGTGTCTTCGGCGAGTACGCGAAGAAGGTGCCGATCTCGTCCACGAAGTCCATGACCGGACATCTGCTGGGCGCCGCCGGCGGCATCGAGGCCATCGCCACCGCCTTTGCCATCCATCACGGGGTCCTCCCGCCGACCATCAACTACGAGACGCCCGACCCGGACTGCGACCTCGACTACATCCCGAATCAGGCGCGCAAGCAGGAGGTCGAGGTAGCCCTCACCAACGCGTTCGGGTTCGGGGGGACCAACGCGACGCTGGCTCTGAAGAAGTTCCACCCGTAGTGCCGGCCGGGGCCGACGCCCTCGTCGCCCTGGGCGCGCGCCTGGGCTTCCGCTTCCGCGACGCCGCCCTCCTCGAGCAGGCCCTCACCCACAGCTCCTACGCCAACGAGCATCCCGGCACGTCGGACAATGGCGCGCTGGCCTTTCTGGGCGACGCCGTGCTCGGGCTCGTGATCGGCGAGCATCTCTGGCGTCTCCACCCCGGTGCCACCGAAGGCACATTGACCCCGCAGCGCGCCGCTCTCGTCTCGGGCGCCAATCTCGCTCGCTGGGCTGCCGATGTCAGGCTCGGGTCCATCCTGCGGGTAGGCCGGGGCGAGGGACAGACGGGCGGACGCGAGAAAGAGTCGGTGCTCGCCACTGCCTTCGAAGCTCTCCTGGCCGTCGTCTACCTCGAGGGCGGGCTCGAGGCGGCCCGCCGGACGGTGGCCGCGGTGGCCGTGTGGTAACGTGAAGTCATGCGCTTCTGGCCTTTTCGCGGGCGGCCCGTCCCGCCGTCCGCCGATTCCTCCGCCTTCGCCATCGCCGAGCTCGCTCCCCAGCTCAGCGGCGTGCTCGCCGTCGAGCAGGTGAGGACGGAGGGGCACGCCCTCGCCTTCGGCGGCCGGCTCCTCCTGTCGCCCGAGGCGGCGATCACGAGCCTCCAGCCGCGCTTCCGCTCCTTCGGCTATACGCCCTTCCTGCAGGCCAGCGATGGGCTGACGTGGGTGCGCGCCTTGCCCTTCGTCGAGGTCGAGGCGCCGTCGCGTCCCCGCCTGAACATCATCCTGTTCGTGCTCACGGTCCTGTCCACGGTGGTGTCGGGCTCGGGCGCATTCTTCGACTTCAATCCGTTCACCGAGCCTCTGAAGCTCGCGAACGGCTTTCCCTTCGCGTTCACGCTCCTCGGGATCCTCGGTACCCACGAGTTCGGCCACTACTTCACCGCGCGACACTACGGCGCGTCGGTGAGCCTGCCGTACTTCATCCCGGCGCCGCCGCCCTTTCTCTTCGGCACCCTCGGGGCCATCATCCGGATGCGCTCGCCCGCGCGCGATCGAAATTCGCTGTTCGACATCGCAGCGGCGGGGCCCCTCGCCGGCTTGTTGGTGGCCGTCCCCGCGCTCTGGATCGGCCTCGGCTGGTCGAAGGTCGGTCCGGTTCCTCCGGGGGGCGCGGTCGTCTTCGGCGATTCGCTCGCCATGCGATTCATGACATGGCTTGCCTTCGGCCCTCTCCCGCCGGGGCACGACGTCTTCGTCCATCCCGTGGCCCTGGCGGGCTGGGTGGGGCTCTTCGTCACGGCGCTCAATCTCATCCCCGTCGGCCAGCTCGATGGCGGGCGGATCGCCTATGCGCTCTTCGGCGCACGCCATCGGCAGGTCTCGCTCGCGGCATTTCTCGCGCTCCTGGTGCTCGGCGCGGTCACCGGGTCGGGCAATTGGTTCGTCTGGGCGTTCCTGCTCTTCTTCGTCATGGGCTTCCAGCATCAGCCGCCGCTCGACGATCTCTCTCCCCTCTCGCCCGCTCGCTATGCCGTCGGCATCGGCTGCCTCATCCTGCTCTTCCTGCTCATCCCGCCTGTTCCCATAGCGATACAGTAGCGATAGCGGGGCCAGCTATTGCCTCCGGCCCTGAACCCCGCTAAGATTCGTCAGGCTCGCGGCCTTCGCCGATCGCGCCAGGCTCATTCCATCCAGAGGAGATTTGTTGGCCGAACACGCTGACCCCAAGGCCCTCGACTCGCTCATCCGCAAGGGTGAGGTGGACACCGTGCTCACGGTGTTCCCCGACGGCATGGGACGGCTCATGGGCAAGCGCGTGGTCGGCCGCTACTTTCTCGACCACGTGCTGGAGGACGGCGTCCACGCGTGCATCTACCTCTTCACGGTGGACATGGAGATGGAGCCGCTGCCGGGCTTCACGCTCACGTCGTGGGAACGTGGCTATGGCGACATGAAGATGGTGCCGGATCTGGGGACGTGGCGGCTCCTGCCGTGGCTGCCCAAGACGGCCCTCGTCTTCTGCGATGTCTACACCGAGGAAGGGAAGCCCATCGAGGAGGCGCCGCGCTGGGTGCTCAAGCGACAGCTCGAGCGGACAAGCCGGCGCGGCTTCACGGTGAAGACGGCCTCCGAGCTCGAGCTGTATCTCTTCCGTGAATCCTTCGACGAGGCGCGCGCGAAGCGCTACCAGGGCCTGACGCCCGTGTCGGGCTACCTCGAGGACTACCACATCCTCCAGACGACCAAGGAAGAGCCGCTTGTGCGCGCCATCCGCAACGGCATGGAGGCGGCACGGGTGCCCGTGGAATTCTCCAAGGGTGAGTGGGGCAAGGGGCAGGAGGAGATCAACCTCCGCTACGCCGAGGCGCTCGAGATGGCCGACCGCCACGTGCTCTACAAGCACGGCGTCAAGGAGATCGCCTGGCAACAGGGGGGCTCCATCACCTTCATGGCGAAGTACGACATGGGGGCGGCGGGCTCGTCCTGTCATCTTCATTCCTCGGTGTGGGACAAGACGGGCCGCTGCAACCTCTTTGCGGGCCGCGGCCGGCAGGGCACGGCGCTCTTCCAGCAGTGGCTGGCGGGGCAGATGGCCATGGCGCGCGAGTTCGCCTACTTCTACGCGCCGACCATCAACGCCTACAAGCGCTATCAGGCGGGCTCCTTCGCGCCCACGCGAATCGCGGCGGGCTGGGACAACCGCACCTGCGGCTTCCGCCTGTGCGGCGAGGGCTCCGGCTTCCGGGTGGAAAACCGTATCCCGGGCGCCGACGCGAACCCGTATCTCGCCTTCGCGGCGACGATCGCCGCCGGCCTCCACGGGATCGACAAGAAGCTCAAGCCGCCCAAGCTCTACGACGGCAACGCTTACGAGGACCCGAAGCTGGCGCAGGTCCCGAAGACCCTGCGCGAGGCCCTCGAAGCGCTCGAGCGATCCAAGGTCGCTCGCGAGGCCTTCGGCGAGACGGTGGTGACGCACTACCTCCACCATGGCCGTCTCGAGCAGCAGGCCTTCGACCAGGCTGTCACCGACTGGGAGCTCACGAGACTGT
>DASQAK010000139.1:0-6955 GCA_035635755.1 Candidatus Methylomirabilota bacterium
GGAGGCTCCCTCATGACCGCGCCGTCATCGTCCCTCTACCTCCGGCAGATGGAGCTCGGCCCCATGCAGAACTTCGTGTACCTGATCGGGGACCCGGAGACGCGGGAGTGCGTGGCCGTGGACCCCGCCTGGGAGATCGACGCGATCCTGGACCAGATCGCCTCCGACGACATGCGGCTCACGGGCGTCCTCGTCACCCACACGCACCAGGATCATGTCGGCGGCCATCTCTTCGGCCACGACATCCCGGGTATCGCGGATCTTCTGGGCAAGGCCGCCGCCAAGATCTATGTCCACGAGGCGGAGCGGGAATTCCTCAAAGGCTTCGGCTCGGATCTGGTCAAGGTCGAGGGTGGCGAGAGCCTGGACGTGGGGCGCATGAAGATCACCTTCGTCCACACTCCGGGCCACACCCCTGGGTCGCAGTGCTTCCTCGTGGATGGGCGCCTCATCTCCGGCGACACTCTCTTCATCCGCTCCTGCGGCCGTACCGATCTGCCCGGCAGCGACCCCGGGGAGATGTACACCTCGCTGACCCAGCGGCTGGGCGCCCTTCCCGACGAGACGGTCGTCTTCCCCGGCCACAACTACGGCGGCACCGTCACCACCATCGGGGACGAGAAGCGTCACAATCCCAAGATGCGCTTCCCTTCCATGACCGAGTTCCTGCGGGAGATGGCGCGGTAGTCTCAGGAGGCCTCCGCGGCCTCCTTGAGGGCCCGGAGCCTAGATGGCAGTGGCGCCGCCGTCGACGTAGAGGACCTGGCCGGTGATGTAGTCGGGGCAGGTGGCGAAGAAGCGCACGGCCGCCGCCACATCCACAGGGTCGCCCAGCCGCCCCATGGGGATCTTGGCCTCGAGCCGCGCCTGTGTCTCCTTGGGGAAGCCATCCGGTAGGAGCACGGCGCCCGGAGCCACGGCGTTGACCTGGATGCGGGGGGCGAGCACTGCCGCGAGTCCGCGCGTGAGCATGATCACCCCCGCCTTGGAGATGCCGTACGGGATGTAGCCGGGCCAGGCCCGGCGGCCGCCGACGTCGGCCAGATTGATGATCCGCCCCCCGCGCCTGCCCATGACCCGGGCCGCCGCCTGGGCGCAGAAGAAGGCGCCTTTCACGTTCACGGCGAGGAACCGGTCGAATTCCGCCGGGGTGACCGTGTTCCACGGGGTCCGGCGGAATATGCCCGCATTGTTCACCAGGAGGTCGAGGCGGCCGAGCCGGCGCACCGTCTCCCCGACGAGGCGCCGCGCCTCCGTCGGCTTCGCCACGTCGGCCTGTATGCGCACGGCGCGCGCACCCAGCTTCTCGATGTCGGCCACCGTCTCGCGGGCCGCGGCGGCCGAGCGGTGGTAGTTGATGGCGATGTCGAAGCCGCCGCGCGCCAGCTCGAGCGCGATGGCGCGGCCGAGGCGGACGGCACCTCCCGTCACCAGCGCGGACTTTCGGGGCGATTGTTTGACTTGTTTCCACCCCTGTGGTGTCATGACTTGACCATGTCTGGTCCGCTCCGCAACTGGATCAAGGTACGTTTCATCACTGGTTTCTTCGTCACCGTTCCCGCCGTGGCCACCGCCTGGCTCCTCTATGTGTTCTGGGACGCCATCGACAAGTTCTTCTCGCCGGGCTACGAGCGCCTTTTCGGCCAGCGCGTCCCCGGCCTGGGCTTCCTGACCGCGGTGCTGCTCATCCTCTTCATGGGCACGGTGGCCACCAATGTCGTGGGCCGGCGCATCCTCGCCCGCGTCGAGCGCCTCTTCATCCGGGTGCCCATCTTCCGCAATATCTATCCGTCCATCAAGCAGCTGCTCGAGGTCTTCTCCCCGGAGAAGCGTCAGGCCTTCAAGTCGGTGGTGCTCGCCGAGCATCCGCGGAAGGGCGCGTTCGTCTTCGGCTTCGTCACCTCGGAGGTGCTCGTGGAGACCCCCGACGGCAAGCGCGATATGGCCACCGTCTTCGTGCCCACGAACAATCTCTACCTGGGCGACGTCATCGTGCTGCCGCGGGAGGAGATCATCACGACGGGGCTCACCGTCGAGGAAGGCATCCGCATCATCCTCTCCGCCGGCACGGCCACGCCGGCGCGCTTGCCTCGCGACCGGATGTGATCAGCTCGCGCGGCCGGGCACCCAGCCGCGTAGCCAGCCCTCGACGGCCGTACCCAGCGGAAAGAGCTTGCCGAAGAAGAAGTGGTCCGCACCCTCGATGATGCGTGGCTCGGTGCCCACCCGCTCGGCGAGCTTCACGAGGTCCTGGACGGGGCAGTAGGGATCGCGGCTGCCCGCCGCGAGCAGGAGGGGGCGCCCCGCGTACAGGCCATCGAAGCTGTACATGGCCAGGGGAGGAGCCACCAGCGCGAGACCGTCGAGGTCGGCACGGCCCTCGCCTACCTGCGCCGCGATGCGGGCGCCAAAGGAATAGCCCAGGAGACTCAGAGTGCTTGCCGGCGGGAGGCGGCTTCGCAGCAGGGCCAGCGCGGCACTGCAGTCGTCCTGCTCACCCCGGCCCTCATCGTGCGCGCCGGTCGAGTCCCCCACCCCTCGGAAATTGAAGCGCAGGGTGCTCACTCCCAGCGCCTGGGCGACCTCCGCCGCCCTGATGATCACCGGATTGTCCATGTCGCCCCCATAGAGCGGGTGAGGGTGGCACAGGACGAGGCCGGCCACGGCAGCATCAGGAAGATCCAGGTGGGCCTCCAGTCTTGGACCACCCGGAACCTCCACGACGACGGGGGTTTCCACGCCCCGACCTTATGGCCGGGCAGGGGAATATGCAAGGCTGGCTGCCGTCCAAACGGGAGAGGTATACTGCCGATCATGCGAAGCTTCCTGTGTCTGTGGGTCCGGCCTCGAGTCGAGCGTGGCGCCGACGGCGCCCTCGAGGGGCAGGCGGCCCGCATCGTGGCGGCTCACCTGGGTCGCTGCGTCGAGTGCCAGGCCATCCGGGATAGGGCGGTAAAGCTCAAGGCCCTGATCCGCCAGGCCGCGTCGGTCCCGTCCGAGCCCCCCTGGGGTGGCTTCTGGCCCGCCGTCCATGCTCGCATCCTGCGAGAAGATTCCAAGCCCCTACGTGAGCCGTGGTGGCTGCCTTACTGGAAGCCGGTCTGGGGCCATCCGCGCCTGGCCTTTGGTAGCGCCTTGCTCGCCGTGTTGATCGTGGGGTTCTCCCTGTGGCCCGCCGACGATGCCGCTTTTGCTTCCTCGGTCACGGTGCAGGATGTCACCACCGAGGACGCGGATCGCAGCGTGATGGTCTATTCGAATCGGAAGGAAGGTGTCACGGTCATCTGGGTCTTCGGCTCGAACCAGGGCTATGACCCCGAGGGTGATGCCCCGTGAGGCGGCTACTCGCCTAAGCTCTTCAGGCGCTCGCGGGCCAGGGGCGCCTCTTGCGACTGCGGAAAGTTTTCCACCAGGTACTGCAGCCGGGCCTGCGCCAGCTTGACCTGCTTCAGCTCCTCGAGGGCGAGCGCCTCCTTGTAGAGTGCCGTCGGGACCTGCGCCCCGCGCGGATAGTTGACGAAGACCTTGCGATACTCCTGGACCGCCTGCTGGAGAGCCTCCTTTGCCTTGTCGGCCTGGCCCTGGGTCGCCGCCGCATGCGCCGAGGCGACGTAGGACTCGCCGATCCAGTACTGGGCGCCGTCGGCCTGCGGGGCGTCGGGGAATCGCCGCACGAATTCGCGGAAGCTCGCGATGGCCAGGCTGTAGTTGCCCTTGGAGAAGTCGAGATACGCCGCCTTGTAGCTTTCCTCCGCGCTTGGTCCGCCGCTCGATCGTCCCCCGCCGGAGGGAGACGGAGTGGGGGCGGGAGGCGGGCTCGGGCGGGGTGGGGAACCGCCGCCCGCCGGCCGCGAGAGAGTGTCCAGGCGCTGGGCGAGCTCATCGAGGCGAGCCGAGAGGCTGTTGAGCTCGGCGGTCAGGCTGTCGAGCCGAGCCGAGAGCGTCTGGAGCTGCTTGGTGTTCTCGGCGGCCTGCTCGCGCGTTCGCCGATCGAGCTGGCCCACCACCGTGTCCGTCTCCCCCTTGCTCCGGTGCACGGCCAGGTTGACGGCGTTGAGATCCTGGCGGAGCTGCGCGATGTCGTGCTGCGCGGACTCGTCGCTCGCGCAGCCCGAGAGCAGAAGGGCCCAGAAAACAACAGCGGGGAGCCCGAGGCTCCCCGCTGGCCTGATGCGTCTGTGCACGCGCTGCCCGTCCGGGTTTACTTGCCCTTCGTCAGGGACATGTCGCGCCGGTTCTTCGCCCAGCAATCCTCGGTCTTTTCCGTGCAGACCGGGCGCTCCTTGCCGTAAGAGATGATGGTGATCCGGCTCGCCTGGATACCCTGGGCGACGAGGTAGTTCATGGCCGCCTTGGCGCGCTTCTCGCCGAGGGCCAGGTTGTACTCGTTGGTCCCCCGTTCGTCGCAGTGCCCCTCGATCAGGAGCAGGTTGTCGCCGTTGGACTTGAGCCACGCCGCATTCCCGTCGAGCACCTTGGCGTCATTGGGTCGGATATCGTACTTGTCGAAGTCGAAATAGATGGTCTTGAGGTTGTCGTTCAGCGCGAATTCCGACGGCCTCGGGGCCGCGGCCGGAGCCGGCTGGGCCGGGGCCGGCTGCATCTGGGCCGGGGCAGGTGCCGGCGCGGCCGGAGCGGCCGCCGGTGCAGTGGGAGCCGGTGCTACCGCGCCCGTGGTGGCGGGCCGCTTCGGGCATCCCGCAAGGAAGAGGGTGAGAAGGAGCAGTGGCACCACCAAGAACGCGGGACCGCGTCGTTGCACCATAGCGTCACTTCCTCCTTGGCAAGCTTTTGGTGAACTCTCTTTGGAAAATCGGTTCAATCCTATCACGGAAGACGCGGTGACCACGCCGGACTGGAAGACTGTCCCGGTCCCCCGGTGACGACCTGCTGCTCCGAGCCGTCGGCGAGCATGGTGAAGACCTGGGTGCCTCCGAGACGGTTCGAGTGGAAGGAAAGGTGCCGGCCATTGGGGGACCACGTCGCGCTCTCGTTTTCTCCGGGTCCGGCGGTCAGACGCCGGAGATTCGAGCCGTCCGGGCTCACCGCCCACAGGTCGTGGTTGCCCTGGCGCGAGGTGAAGACGATGGTGTCGCCCTTGGGCGACCAGCGCGGCTGGGTGTTGAAGCCGCTCGAGGTGATGCGGCGGACATTGGTGCCCTGGTCGTCCATCACGTAGATCTGCGCCGTGCCGGATCGATCGGAGACGAAGGCGATCTCGCGGCCCGTGGGCGACCACGTGGGCTCCGTGTCGATCGCCGTGTGGGTGGTCAGCCGGCGAAAGGCGCCCGTCTGGACGTTGAGCAGATAGACCTCCGGATTGCCGTCCTTGGAGAGGGTCAGGGCCACCTGCCGGCCGTCCGGGCTCCACGATGGCGAGGTGTTGAGACCCATGTGTCCCGAGAGAAGCTGCACGGGGCGCCGCTCGAAGGGGAAGAGACGATAGAGGAACGGGTAGCCGTTCATGTACGACGTGAAGGCGAGCGAGCGCGCGTCGGGGTTCCAGTTCGGCGACATGTTGATGGACCGGTTGGCGGTGACGGCGGTGGCGCCTTGGCCGTCGTAGTCCATCACCCACAGCTCCTTGACGCCCGAGCGCGTGCTCGTATACGCGATCTTGGTGTCGGCGACGCCCGCCTCGCCGGTGACGAGGAGCACGACCTCGTCGGCGATCTTGTGGGCGAGCCGGCGCGGCTCGGTCGGGTGGACCTGGATCTTCTTCGTCCCGATGAGGCGGAAGTCGGGCGAGGTGAGATCGTAGAGCCGCATCTCGCCCTCGAGCCGGTCGCTCCGCACGCTCAGGATGCCCTGGAGTGCCTCGTGCGCTCCCGCCGCCGCGAACTCCTGGAGCCTGGGCTTGAGGCCGTCGGTCGTCGTGGGCAGGGCCGGCTGTCCAGACACCACGCTGAACAGCGCCGAGAAGGTGAGATCGCCGCCCGCAACTTCGGCCAGGCGCTTGGCCCAGTTCTGGGGGTCGGCGCTCCCCACGAGCGCGAAGTCAGGCACGGCGATGTTGACCTTCTTGGCACCGCTCGCGATGACGTTGAGCCACACATCGGCATTTTGCTGGGAGCGGGCCACCGGCGGTCCCACCAGGCCCACCACGATGGCCAGGAGGGCCACGAGACATGCCAGCGCGGACAGTAATTGGGCCGGACGTCGCCGCATCACCCGCGCCTCAGCTCGAAGTTGAAGAGGATGCGGAGCGACGGCTTCGTCCAGTCCGCGGGAAGCTGCGGGAAGGGGCTCGCCTCGACGATGGCGCGGAGGGCGGCCTGATCGTAGAACGTGTTGCCGGAGCTCCGCTCGATCCTGGGAGTCGTGATGCTCCCGTCCCGATTGATCTCGACCCAGACGAGCGGCTTCTGCTCGGGCTCGCTCGCGCGCTTCTGGCTCTGCCAGCGCTCCTGGACCTTGGCCAGGACCTGCCGCAGGTACCAGGCGTGGGGAAAGTCGGTGACGTCAATGGTGAGCGAGCCGACCCCGGCCGTCGATCCCGTGGCCTGGCCGAGCGCCGTCGCGGGCTGAGGCTTCGACGCCGACTCGCCCACCGCCCGCGGGCGGCGATCTGCGCTCATCGTCGGCAGCTCCCGGTCGCCCACGCGGGGGTTCATCGCCCGCGTGGGAAGCGCGGGCTCCGCGGCCTTGGGCGCCTCGCGGGCGCGCGGCTCGGGCTCGGGCTCGACGGAGCGGGACGCGGGCTTTGGGAGCGTGCGCGTGGGGAGCTGAGCGGCGGGATGGCCGGCCGGATTGCCGACGGCGGCCACGGCGGGGACGAGGTTGACCACCTGCACCCGCGAGTCCCGCCACGAGGGCCCCCAGAACGACAGCGCCACGAGGAATCCGACGAGGACGGCGTGGGCGATCGTCGACACCACGAGGGCGGCGGTGGGCAGCCGTGGTCTGTGGAGGGCCGGCGTCAGCGTCACCCGCCGGCGCGCGGATCCCAAGGGAG
>DASQAK010000140.1:0-14824 GCA_035635755.1 Candidatus Methylomirabilota bacterium
TTCTTCGGCGTGTCCTTCCTCGCCGCCATGCAGACGGTGCCCCAGGATCTCTACGACGCCGCCTCGGTGGACGGCGCCTCCGCGTGGCAGCAGTTCTGGCGGGTGAGCCTGCCGTCGATCAAGGGCGTCGTCGCCATCGTCACGCTGCTCAGCACGATCTGGACGCTCAACGACTTCAACATCGTCTACATCATGACCCGCGGCGGCCCGGGGGCGGCCACGCACATCTTCGCCACGTATTCCTACGAGCTCGGCATCCAGTCCCAGCGCTGGGGCATGGCCATGGCCGCCAGCATGTACTCGCTGCCCGTCATCGCGCTGCTCATCGTCTTCGTGGTCCGCTACCTGCACCGCGAGGAGCCCGCCTCGTGAGCGGGCGCATTCTCCGCTGGCTCGCTGTGAGCATCCTCCTCCTGCTCGTCGCCGTGCCCCTCTACTGGATCGTCGTCACCTCGCTCAAGACGGGACGGCAGATCCTCATGTCCCAGGCCATCTACATCGCCAAGCCCTTCACCCTCGAGAACTACACCTATCTCTTCGAGGAGACGCGCTTCGTCCTCTGGCTCCGCAACAGCGCGGTGACCGCGGTGGCGAGCACCATTCTCTCGCTGGCCATCGGCGCGGCGGGGGCCTATGCGCTGACGCGTCTTCGCTTCGCGGGCCGGCGCGCCTTCGGCGCCCTCGTGCTCATCACCTATCTCGTGCCCCCCGGCCTCATGTTCATCCCGCTCTACCGCACCTTGATCCAGATCGGCTACACGAACTCCCTGGGCACGCTCATCCTGGCCTATCCGACCTTCCTGGTGCCCTTCGTGACCTGGCTCTTGATGGGATTCTTCCGATCGATACCCAGGGAGCTCGAGGAGGCCGCGCTGGTGGACGGCGCCACGCGCCTGCAGACGCTGTGGAGGATCGTGCTCCCCCTGGCCGCGCCGGGGCTGCTGGCGGCGGGGCTCTTCTGCTTCACGCTCTCGTGGAACGAGTTCCTCTACGCCCTGATCTTCATCGCCGACGACAGCCTGCGGACGTTGCCGGTCGGGCTCTCGGAGTTCGTGGTCTCCGATTTCGCCTTCTGGGGGCAGCTCATGGCGGCCGCCGTGCTGGCGTCGCTGCCCGTGGTCCTCGTCTACATCTATCTCCACAAGTACATGGTGGGCGGCCTCACGGCTGGAGCCGTGAAGGGCTAGCAGGCGGCTGAAAAAGAGCTGATCAGATGCAGACGAGCTGGCCGGCGCGCCTCACGAGCACGCAAGGCGGATAGCCGAACCCGGGATACGGATAGCCGAGATACGGGTAGCCCGGGAAGAACGGATAGCCGACGTACGGGTAGGGGTAGTACATCGCGCGCGCCTCCTCGGCTTCGCGGGCGAGCTCGGCCGCGGTGTCGAGGCTGCTGGCGAGGAGCTCGCGGACCGGCTCGGTGAGCGGCGGGCCGCGCAGAACCTCGAGGGCATGGTCGATCTGCTGTGCCAGGCGTGGGTCCAGGGGAAGGGCGCGCAGGGCCGCGAGCTGTTCGGCAGCCCGCGCGGCGTCGTTCTTCATCAGGTAGGAGAGACCCAGGTAGAGCCGCGCGGTGGGCTCATTGGGCCTCGCGGGCAGGCTTTTTTGCAGCGTCTCGATGGCCTGGTCGAGCCCGCCGCGCTTGTACTGTGTCACGCCCAGTCCCACGAGCGCGCTGACCCGGCTGGGGTCCTCGGTCAGGGCCTCGTTGAAGTAGCGCTCGGCATCGACGTAGCGCCCCTGACGGAGCGCGGACTCACCCTTTTCTATCGTGGTGGCGCAGCCGGCGATGAGTGCCATCGCGATCAAGAGCGTCAGCGCGCCCCGCATGATCACGGCGCCCGGTCAGAGCAGGGGGAAGGCGCTCAGCGCGCTGGCCTCGGTGACCAGCCGCGCCTCGCGGAGATACGAGGCGTCGAGCTGGCTATAGCTCGTCACCCCGAGCAGGCCCAGGCAGATCTTGATCTCCTCCTCCAGGATCTCGAGGGCGCGCTCGAGCCCGGCCTGGCCGGCGGCGGCCAGCCCCATGCACTGGAGGCGTCCGAGCCCCACGCACTGGGCGCCGAGGGCGATGGCCTTCACGACGTCGGTGCCGCGCAGAAAGCCGCCGTCGACCATGACGACGGCGCGCCCAGCGACGGCGCGCACGACCTCGGGCAGCACGTCGAGCGATCCCAGGCCGTGGTCGAGCTGGCGGCCCCCGTGGTTGGAGACGTACACCCCGTCCACGCCGTGGTCACACGCGATGGCCGCGTCTTCGGCCGTGGCGATGCCTTTCAGGATGAGCGGAATGTCGTGGGTGTCCTTGAAGCGCTTGACCTGGTCCCAGGAGAGCGCGGCCTGCCATTCCATGCCCCGGGCGGCCTGGCGCCACGGCTTGACGAAGCGCTTGTCGAGGTCGCGCTCACGGCGGCTGTAGTGGGCCGAGTCCACCGTCATGCAGAAGATGGTGTAGCCGTTGTCCCGCGCGCGCTTGACGTGATCGTCCACGAAGGCGTCGTCGCCCCGGACATAGAGCTGGAAGACGCGGTAGTTGTCCGCGGCCGCCGCCGTCGCCTCGAGCCCGGGATTGCAGGCGCTCGACAGCATGTGCGGCACCCCGAAAGCGCCCGAGGCCTTGGCCGACGTGGCCCCGCCCCCCGGCGTGAAGCTCTCCACCGAGCCGACGGGCGCGAGCATGACGGGCAGGCGCACGGGCCGACCCATGAAGGTCGAGGTCGAGTCCACCTTGGAGGTGTCGCGCAGCACGCGGGGCCGGAAGGCGATCGCATCGATGGCCGCGCGATTCCGCCTGAGCGTGGTCTCCGTCTCGGTGCCGCCGACCATGTAGTCCCACGGCCCGTCGGCCAGGTTGCGTCGCGCGGCGCGGGCGATCTCGTGAAGGGTCTGGAACTGCTCGTCGAGGTTCGAGGGCATGAGGGCTCCTTTGAGAGTGCCCCAAGTCTGCCTTTGCCCTTTCTCGAAGTCAAAGCCGCTTGACAGCGGTAGAGGCCACTGCCAGTCTGGCGCCACCGTCTGGACCCTTCATTAAAGGAGACCCTCATGAAGCGGCGCACCTTCCTCAAGACGGCGGGCGGAGCGGCGGCGGCGAGCGGGCTCGAGGGGATCCTGGCCTCCCGTCACGCCCCCGCCTTCGCCCAGCCTGCCCGCATCCATCTCCTGCACTGGCCGGACTTCATCCCCGAGGGCGACGTCGAGCTCCGCCGGCAGATCACCGAGTACAACAAGCAGATGAAGACCGACGTCTTCATGGAGAACATCAACGGCAACGACCTGCAGCCGCGCATCACGGCGGCCATCCAGACGGGGGCGGGGCCGGACATCATCATGATGCTCCACAACTGGCCGCACCTCTATGCCTCGGCCGTGGCGGACGTGAGCGATCTTTGCGAGTGGAAGGCCAAGGACCAGGGCGGCTACTACGAGCAGTCCGAGGCGGCGGTGCGAGACGGCAAGCGCTGGCTCGCCCTCCCCTACGGCATCGTGGGCAACCAGATGGCGTACCGGAAATCGTTGTTCGCCTCCGTGGGCGCCACCCAGCCTCCCAGGATGCTCGAGGAGTGGCGGAAGATCGGCACGGCGCTGAAGCAGAAGGGCAAGCCCATCGGCCAGACGCTCGGCCACACCTATGGCGACGCTCCCACCTGGTCCTATCCGCTCCTGTGGACCTTCGGCGGCGTGGAGACGGACAAGACGGGCAGGAAGGTCGTGCTGAACTCGAAGAACACGGTGGACGCGGTGAAGTGGATGACTGCGTTCTGGAAGGACGCGTGCGACGAAGGCGGGCTCGGCTGGGACGATTCTTCGAACAATCGCGCCTTCCACTCAGGAGAAATCTCCTCGACGCTCAACGGCGCGTCGATCTACATCTTCGCCAAGCGCAACCCGGAGAAGATCAAAGACGAGAAGGGCGAGCCCATGTGGCGGGACGTCGCCCACTTCAACTTCCCCGATGGCCCGAACGGCAAGACGCCCACCTATCACCTCGTCACCTCGCACGCCGTCATGAAGTACTCGAAGAACGTCCAGGCGGCCAAGGAGTTCCTGAAGCACGTCCACTCGAAGGAGCAGTTCGGCAAGTGGTTCGAGGTCGAGTACGGCTTCAACGTCGGCTCGACGACCCACTGGGAGAACAACCCGCTGTGGAGCACCATCGACGAGGCCATGAAGCCGTATCGCTACACGGGGCGTGGCACGCGGATGATCGGCTATGCGGGGCCCGCCAATGCCAAGGCGGGGGAGGTCTACTCCAAGTACGTCATCACGGACATGTTCGCCAAGGGCGTCCAGGGCATGAAGGCCGAGGACGCGGTGAAGTGGGCAGAGGGCGAGCTCAAACGGGTCTACGAGTCATGAGGAGGGCGTGATCATGGACCAGCACCGGAGGGATTTCGTGAAGGGCGCGGGCGCGGCGGTGGCCGCAGCCATGACGGCTCAGGTGGCGCCGGCGGGGGCCCAGCCCAAGCCGTCCTATGAGATCTATGCGGCCAAGTATGCGGGGCCATTCATGAGCAAGCTCGCCTTCCTGCTCTGGAATCAGGGCTGGGACCAGGACATCGAGCGCTACTACTACATCTGGGTGGTGAAAGGGTCGACGGAAACCATCCTGGTGGACACGGGCGTGGGCGTCACCATGGCTGCCGATCGAAAGCTCACCGGCTATGTCAATCCCGTGGATGTGGCCGCGCGCATCGGGGTCAAGCCCACCGACGTGACCAAGGTCATCATCTCCCACATGCACTGGGACCACGTGGGCGGCATGGAGATGTTCCCCAAGGCGTATCCGAAGGCGACCTTCTACGTGCAGAAGCGGGAGTACGATTTCTGGACCAAGCACCCGGTGGCCAAGCGGAAGATCTTCGCGGGCACCGCCGATCCGCTCGCCTACAAGGTGCTGCAGGATCTGGAAGGCACGCCGCGCCTCGTCATCGCCGACGGCGATCTGACCATCGGCAACGGGCTCGAGATCATGCTGGGTCCCGGCCACACCATCGGTACCCAGTCGCTCGCGGTAAGCACGGCCAAGGGCACGGCCGTCGTCGCCTCGGATTGCGCGCATCTGGCGCGGAACATCAAGGAGGACACGCCGAGCATCCTCATCACCGACCTGATCGGCTGGATGCAGACCTATGACAAGGTTCGCGCGAAGGCCTCGTCGGTGGATCTCTGCTTCCCCGGCCACGACGCGGGCATGCTGCTCAACTATCCCAAAGTTGCCGAAGACGTGACGCGTCTCGCGTAACCCGAATCCACCCTCATGCATCCCTCTCCCCCATCGGGGGAGAGGGGAGGGTGAGGGGGCAGTGTGCTATCCTCGGCCTCACGTCACATGATTCGGAAGCGTATTGTCCTCGCCGTTCTTCTCGCTCTGATCGCGGCGTCCTCCGCGTTGGGCGAGGAGCCGGATCGCCTCCTGTGGAAGTTCCAGGTCCTCTCCTGGTATAGCCGCTTCTCCACGAACTCCACGGTTGGCCCCGTCGTCCTTGGCCCGACCGCGATCTTCGGCGGGACCTACAGTTACCAGAACACCACGGAGTCGAAGCTTGCCATGGTCGATCTCGCGAGCGGCCAAGCCCGGTGGCGCTTCGAGCGCGTGGGCCCCATCGGCCCCATGGCGGTGAACGGCTCGGCCATCGCCCTCGGCAATGGTGATGCGGTCCTGCTGCTGGATCTGGCCACGGGCCGGCTGCGCTGGGAGGCCAAGGGGAGTGCGCAGACGCTCGCCATCGCCGGCGAGGTGGTGTTGGCCACGGAGAGCGGCTCCCTGCTCGCGCGGGAGGTGGGCACGGGCAAGGAGCGCTGGCGGGTCAAGTCCTCGAGCGAGCCGGTGGTCGCGGGCGACACGGCGTACCTGCTCGATGGGCGCCGGCTACGCGCGGTCACCGCGTCGGCCGGAGTGGAGGCGTGGAATCTCGACCTGCCCCCCGGTCTTTCGTACCCGCACACGCTCCGCGGCGAGCACCTCTATCTGCTGGGTTCTCGGACGCTCGGTTCCGTCAATGTAAGGACGCGCAGCGTCGAATGGACGCTCCCGCTCGAGAGCGCCCTCGAGGCGCCGCTCACGGTCACCGACGATGTCCTCTACGTCACGACTCAGGATCCGACCCGCGGCGCCTATTGGCTCCGCGCCGTCGAGGTGGCGACGCAGCGGGATCGCTGGCGGGCAAGCCTCAGCTCGCGCGCGCCCATGGCCCCGGCCCTTCTCCCATCGCTGGTGCTCGCGGGGGCGAGCGCGGAAAGGGAGAGCCTCATCGCTTTCAATCGCGCGACGGGCGCGCCCGTGTGGAAGGCGCGCGTGGGCACCGTCTCTGTCCAGCCCGTCCTGAGAGGGGAGACGCTGTACGTGGCCGGGCAGGGGCCGAAGCGGCTCTATGCTCTCGGCGCGGGCACGGGCGCGCCGCTCTGGAGCGTGATGCTCAACGGCTGGCCGCTCGGCGCTGTCCTTACAGTTGACGGCAAGCTCCTCGTGAGCACGGATGATCTCACGCTGTACGCGTTCCGCACGGAGTAGCTTGACCCGAACTCAGTAGACGCAGCCCATTCTGCGCCGCGCGACCATCGCGCTCCGACCACTTTGCCCGGCAACTCACCGGCGATGGCAGAGCCAAGGCGCTGAATCGCCGTCCTTCTCCTCTGGCCGTCGCCTTGCATTTCCGCGGGGGAAGCAGTGCACGCTCGAACCCGAAGAGGTGACGCCATGCGCAATCACTCGACCGCGGCGGCCGGAACCGCTCCTGACACGGGCAAGACCTCCTCCTCGACCAGCGCCACGCGATGGTGGCAATGGATGCTCCTCTATCCCTCCCTCGCCGTCACCATCGTCACCGCGGTGCCGACATGGATCGATCACGTCCAGGCCATGAAGATCGGCGTGAATTCGCGTGACCTCGCCCAGGCGCAGGAGCAGAGGCGGCTGTGGGAAGCCAACCTCGAGTGCGCCCAGGTCCAGGAGATCCAGCGCATCAAGACGAACCACAACGCGGAGGTGGGCGCGCGGGTCTGCCCCACGGGCGATGTCCTCCTCCAGATGAAGCAGCCGGACGCCGAGCGGGCGAGCTTTCACTGGGTGAGCGCGAAGACCATCGAGCAGCGGCAGATGAGCGCCTGGCTGCGTCCGGCGCCGGCATATGCGGGGCCCCGGGACATGGCGGTCGTTCAGGTCTCGCAGAGCGTGATCAGCCAGCGCTGGCTCCAGCCGGGTCTCCTGAAGCAGCGCGTCCGCCAGGGTGCCGGCTGCTTCGACCTCGTGATCAACACCTACACGGGCAGCGTCGTCCGCCAGTCTCCCGTCGCGTGCACCGCCGCCTTCTAGCAAACCACAATTCCAGCCCCCTCACCCTGCCCTCTCCCCCGCGACGGGGGAGAGGGAGGAAGATGGCCTGGCCACTCACACAGGGCTCCTCATTGAATCCCTCTCCCCCACCGGGGGAGAGGGTGGGGTGAGGGGGCAACCAAGAGTGCCAGTCGATCAAGCCTTCACGGCCAGGGCGTCGACTTTCACGTCGGTCGCGGCCGCGACCGTGCGGTAGAGGGGTCAGCGGCTCTTCCAGACCTCGACGAACTCCTCGGCCTGCCCCTGGCTCACCCCCCTGAGCGCGAACGAGACGTTGATGCACTGGAAGCGATTGGGCTCCGCATCGCTGCGAACGCCCTCGATCGTCACCTCCATGCTCTCGAGCGGCACCTTCTGCTCGATGGCGTACTTCTCGATGAGGGTGACCCCGCACGAGGAGATGCCGGCAAGGAAAGCCTCACCGTTCGTCACTGCCTCGTTCGGTCCCGACGGCGAGTCGAGGATGAAGTGCTGCTGCCGCGCGCTGTTGAGGGAGCGGCCCGGCGTGCCGCTCGAGGAGGACCGCACCGTGTCGATCTTCACGCCCTGGGCCATGACCGTGCCTCCCGTGGTAAGGTGTCGACTCTCGCGGGTGGAGCATACCTCAAGAGGAGGACTCGAGATGCTGGGAGTGGTCGCCACCATCAAGGTGAAGCCGGGAATGGAGAAGGAGTTCGAGGGGGTGGCCAAGGAGCTGGTGGCCAAGGTCAACGCCCATGAGCCGGGCTGCAAGCTCTACGCCCTCCACCATCATGGAGAGGCGCCGGGCACCTATGTCTTCATGGAGCGCTACGCCGATCAGGCGGCCGTGGAGGCGCACCGCGCGAGCGAGCACTTCAAGACGCTCGGCCGCAAGATGGGCGAGTACATGGACGGCCGCGCCGAGGTCTTGCGTCTGCGCGAGGTCGAGTAAGCTCGAGCCGGGAGGCACGGGATGGGTCGATTGCCGCACGGTTCGATCGTCCAGGGGCTCCTCGATGAGCTGCCGGCGACGGCGCTCGACGGCGGATCGGCAGGGATGCTCCCCCGGGGCTGCTATACCTCGCCGGAGTTCTTCGAGTTCGAGCGCGAGGCCGTCTTCGCGCGGTCCTGGATCTGCGTCGGGCGCGTCGAGCAGATCGCGCACTCCGGCGACTACCTCGGCATCTCGGTGGCCCGCGAGCCGCTCCTCGTCGTGCGCACCGAGGAGGGCTCGGTGGAGGCCATGAGCGCCGTCTGCCAGCATCGGGGACAGGTGCTGGCATTCGAGTCAGGCTCGGTGCGCGGAGCCTTTCGCTGCCCGCTGCATTTCTGGACCTATGACCTGCACGGGCGTCTCCTGGCTGCCTCGCACATGGGGAGCCCCGAGGAAGTCGCCTGCCTGCGCGAGAAGGTGAGGCTCCGAGGGGTGCGCATGGAGCTCTGGCACGGCTTCATCTTCGTGAACCTCGACCCCGACGCCTCGCCCCTGGCCCCGAGCCTCGCCAAGCTCGAGCCCTACTGGGACGGCTATCGCGACGCGGGCCTGATCGGCGTGCCTCCGGTGCCCGCGAAGACGTCGCTGCCGTGGAACTGGAAGATCCACGTGGAGAATTTCACCGATGCGTATCATCCGCCTTTCGTGCATCGCGGCACCCACGACTTCGCCCCCAGCGTGCACGCTGACGGCGGCGTCACCTTCACGCCCATGGCGGCGGAGGACAACGCGATCGTGCGGAGCGTGCCGCTGCTCAAGCCGGACGGCGGCATGATGCGAGACGGATGGGGCGAGGCGGCGATGTTTCCCGCGCTCGAGATCTTGACGGCCGCCCAGCGCCGGCACCTCACCTTCGCCATGATCCCGCCCAGCCTGACGCTCGTCTTCGCCCCCGGCGCCGTTTCCTACACGCTCATCTCGGCCCTCGGTGTCGAGGCAACGCTGGCCTCGAGCGATCGAGTCACGGGCGGGGGATGGCTCCTGCCCCAGACCACGCTGGACCTGCCTGATTTCGCCGAGCGCGCGGCCGCCGTGCGCGAGGGCGCCAGCAAGATCTGGGCGCAGGACGTGCCCGTGAACACGAGCATGCAGGCCGGGAAGCAGTCCCGCTTCGTCCCCGGCGGGACGTACGGCCCTCTCGAGACCACGCTGGTGCAATTCAACGCCTGGCTAGTCCGCAAGTACCGCGCAGCAGGCTGCTGAAAAAGACCCATCTGCTTCGTTGTCGCCCTCGACCGCAGGCTCAACGTAGAGAGACTACGCCTCGCCTGCGGATCAACTCAGCTCTCCTCTCGCGACGACCAGAGGCCGCCGCTCAACTCGACCGGCGGGGCGACGCCTCGCATCTGGACCTTTTTGAGCAGCCTGCTAGCAGCCAGCGGGGAGAATCAACGAAACGCGGCAGCCGTGCTCGGGGCCTCCGTGGCCGTTGGCGGGCCCGATGACGATGCGCCCGCCGTGCACTTCGGCCACCCGGTGGGCGAGGGTGAGGCCGAGCCCGAAGCCGTGGGCGGGCCCCTCGGGCGTGCGCGCCTTGTCGAGGCGGTAGAAAGGCGCCAGCACCCGCTCCCGCTCCTCGGCGGGAATGCCCGCGCCTTCGTCCGTCACCGACAGTACGACGTTTGACCCCTCGCGCTCCGCGGCCAGGGTGATGGGGGGCGCCCCGTACTTGGCGGCATTCTCGATGAGGTTCCACACCGCCCGCTTCAGGAGCGCCGGATCGGCCACGCACTCGACGGCGGCGCTGCCGGCCAGGGAAACCGTGAGCCCGGCCGTGGCGGGATCGCGGCCGGCGCGCTCGGCAAGATCGGCCAGGATTTGCCGCGCATCCATCTTCGAGGGATGCGGAGGCAGCCCCGTGGCGTCGAGGCGCGCCGTGGTCAGCACGTCCTCGATGAGCCGCTCGAGCTCGTCGAGATCGGCCTCCACGTCGCGCAGGCGCGCGTCTGCCTCTTCGTCGCGCGGAAGGAGCTCGAGGGCGACCCGGATGCGCGTGAGGGGCGAGCGGAGCTCGTGCGAGACATTGGCCATGAGCTCCTTCTGCCCGGCCACGAGCCGCTCGATGCGCTCGGCCATGTCGTTGAAGGCCTGCGTCAGCTCGGCCAGCTCGTCACCCTTGGACGGCCTGCGGCGACGCCACCATGTCCACTGATCCATGGGCACGCGCGCGGCGAGGTCGCCCGTGCCGAGCCGCCGCACGGCGCTGGTGAGGCGCTCGACGGGACGGGAAATGCGTCGCGCGAGGAGCGCGGCGGCGCCCGCGAACATGACCACCATGAGGCCCAGCATCGTGGCGGGGCGGGTGAGGGCGCGCCAGCGCGCGCGCCGATGGGCGGTGGTCTCCACGGTGCCGATGACCGCGCCCGTCTGCGAATCGCGGACGGGGCTCGCCACGGACCATTCCGGGTTCGGCTGGACCATGCGCAGGCCCGTGCGGACCTGGGCGAGCTGCTCGGAGGTGAAGGCGGACGGCTGCGTGCCCGCGCGAGCGAGGACACGCCCCTGGAGGTCGCGCACCACGAGGTCGAGCTCCAGCTCGCTGTTGATCTGCTGCACGCGGCGCATGAGGGCTGGCGGATCGCGCAAGGCTTCGCCCACGAGCGAGGCGACGTGACGAGAGGTGCGGCCGGAGGATTCCTGGACGAAGGCGCCGCGCGCGCTGAAGGCGAAGAGCAGGCTCACGGCGACGGCCACGACGAGCAGCCCTCCCAGGAAGTGGAGGTAGATGCGCGCGAAGAGTCGCCGCACTCAGTCGGCCTCGCGCGCGAACATGTAGCCGATGCCGCGCACCGTCTTGATATGTCGCGGCTCCTTGGGGTCGGCCTCGAGCTTGGCGCGGAGCTTGGCGATGTGCACGTCGATGGAGCGGTCGAAGGCCTCCGCCTGCCCCTTGAGGGCGTCGAGGATCTGCTCGCGGGTGAGGACGCGGCCCGCCGCCCGCGCCAGGGTGGCCAGGAGCTCGAACTCGTGATGCGTGAGCACGCGACGCTTGCCCGACACGGTGACCTCGCGTGCCGCAAAGTCGATCTCGAGCCGGCCCACGCGAAGCTTGGGGGGCGGCGGCGTCGTCGCGGGGCTCGTCCGGCGCAGCACGGCCCGCACCCTGGCCACGAGCTCGCGCGGGTTGAAGGGCTTGGCGAGATAGTCGTCGGCGCCGAGCTCGAGCCCGACCACCTTGTCCACGTCTTCGCCCTTGGCCGTCAGCATGATGATGGGCAGGCCGGACAGATCGGGAGTGGCGCGGATCCGTCGGCAGACCTCGAGGCCGTCCATGCCCGGGAGCATGAGGTCGAGGAGGACGAGCTCGGGCCGGCGCTTGGTGAGCGCGGAGAGACCCCGGGGGCCGTCCGCGGCCACCGCCACGTCGATATCGTGCTTGCCGAGATATTCCGTCACGAGGGCGCCCAGGCGGGCGTCGTCGTCGATGAGCAGGGCGGAGATTCGGTGGGCCACGCGGTTATCCTTTCACGTACCGTCGAGCTTCGAGGGAACCGGTGAAGCCGGTATGTGGCCAGTGTAAAGAAGTGTGAAGCGGTGCTGGGTCGCAACTTCGCCAGTTAGCCAGTGGTCCATCCAGTCGCTTTCGGTTGCGCGCAGGTGCCGGGTGACGTTATTATCTAGTTGGTTACTTACCGATGGCCGTCCTTTCCGTGCTGAGACCCCGTCTGCATCCCGCTGGGCGCCACCCCGAGCGTACCCGTGAGCGCATCCTCGCGGCCGCCCTCAAGGAATTCTCGGCCAAGGGCTTCGCGGGCGCGCGTGTCGACCGCATCGCCCGCCGCGCGCGTATCAACAAGCGCATGCTCTACCACTACTTCGGGAACAAAGAGCACCTCTTCCGCGAGATCCTGGCCCGCAAGGTGCGCGAGCGGTCCGCCTGGGCAGTCACCGCCCCCGACGATGCCGCGGAAAGCCTCGCCTTCTGGTTCGACGCCGCCTGCCGGGATCTCGATTGGGTGCGGCTCATGGAATGGGAGGCGCTGAGCGCGGCCGAGGGTGTGGTCGCCGTCGATGCCGAGCGCCGCGCCGCGTTCGCCCTGGGCGTGGCCCAGGTGCGCGAGCGGCAGGCGCGCGGGCTCCTGCGCGCCGACCTTGATGCCGGCCATTTTCTGCTCGCCATGGTCGCCCTGACTACGTTTCCCGCCGCCTTCCCACAATTCACGCGGCTGCTCACCGGGCTCAAGCCGACGGACCTGGCCTTTGTCGCCCAGCACGGCGCCTTTCTGCGGCGGCTCGCGGGAGCGTTGCGGCCGCAGACGCGTACGACCACGCTGGAGGCGGGTTCATGAGCCGGCGCCTGCTCGCCGCGCTTCTCCTCTGCCTGCCCGTGCTCGCGCTCGGGTGCTCCAAGAGTGATGACGCGGGCAAGGCCAAGGCGGCGGCTCGGCCCCCCGCCGTCGCCGTCACCGCGGCGCCGGTCGAGATCCGCGACGTGCCCGTGCAGATCCAGGCCATCGGTAACGTCCAGCCCCTGGCCACGGTGTCCGTCTACTCCCTGGTCGGCGGCCAGATCTTCAAGGTCCACTTCAGTGAGGGCCGGGACGTGAAGGCGGGTGACGTCCTCTTCTCCATGGACCCACGCCCGTTCGAGGCGGCGCTGGCGCAGGCGCAGGCGACGATGGGGCAGCATCAGGCGCAGGTGGCGCAGGCCGAGGCGAACCTGGTGCGAGACCAGGCGCAGTACGAGAACGCCCGCGTGGGGGAGGAGCGCTACCGGCGCCTCGTGGACGGCGGCTTCGTCGCGCGTGAACAGTACGATCAGTACGCCACGACGCTCAAGACGGCGCAGGCGACGGTGGACGCCGATCGCGCCGCCCTCGCCAATGCCAAGGCGCTGGTGCAGGCCGACGCGGCCATGGTGGAGAACGCGAAGGTGCAGCTGAGCTACACGACGATCCGGGCCCCCATCGCGGGCCGGACGGGCAACCTGCTCATCCACCAGGGCAACGTGGTCAAGGCCAACGACATCGGCAATCCGCTCGTCGTGATCAATCGCATCCACCCGATCTACGTCACCTTCGCGGTGGCCGAGCGCTTCCTCGATCAGATCAAGGTGGAGCGAGCCAGGGGCACCCTCGTGGTGGACGCCATTCCCCAGGGGCAGACGGTGACGACTCGGGGCAGCCTGAGCTTCGTCAACAACACCGTCGACACGACCACGGGCACCATCCAGCTCAAGGCGACCTTCGAGAACACGGACGACGTCCTCTGGCCCGGCCAGTTCGCCACGGTGGTCCTGACCGTGCGCACCGAGGGGGGCGCGCTCGTGGTGCCGTCGCAGGCCATCCAGGCCGGCCAGCAGGGGCAGTACGTCTTCGTGGTCAAGCCCGATTCGACCGTGGAGTCGCGGCCCGTGATGGTCGCCTTCGCGAACGGGCCCGTGACGGTGGTGCGACAGGGCGTGCGGGCCGGCGAGCGGGTGGTGACGGACGGCCACATGCGCCTGGTGCCGGGCTCGCGAGTGGACGTCAAGCCCTCCGGCCCCACTCAGCCGGCGGCGGCGGCGCCCGCCTCGACGCCACGATGAGCACGGATCTCTTCATCCGGCGTCCCGTCATGACGACCCTGCTCATGGCCGGGCTCCTGATCTTCGGTTTCATGGCGTACCAGCAGCTTCCAGCGAGCGACCTGCCCAACGTGGATTTCCCCGTCATCCAGGTCGCCGCGAGCCTGCCCGGCGCGAGCCCCGACACCATGGCTTCCGCCGTCGCCACCCCGCTCGAGCGTCAGTTCTCGACGATCGCGGGCATCGACTCGATGACGTCCACCAGCGCCCTCGGCCTGACCCAGATCACGGTGGTGTTCACCCTCGATCGCAGCATCGACGCGGCCGCCCAGGACATCCAGGCCGCCATCGCGGCCACCCTGCCGCTTCTTCCTCCCGGCATGCCGACGCCGCCCTCTTACAAGAAGGTGAATCCGGCCGACCAGCCTGTCCTGTACCTCGCGCTGAGCTCACCCACCTTGCCGCTGTACACCGTGGACGAGTACGCCCAGACCATGCTGGCCCAGCGCATCTCCACCATCAGCGGGGTCGCCCAGGTGCAGGTCTTCGGATCGCAGAAGTACGCGGTGCGGGCTCAGCTCGACCCGCGGGCCATGGCCACCCTCGGCGTGGGCATCGACGAGGTGCAGAATGCCATCGCGCAGTCCAACGTCAACCTGCCCACGGGCACGATCTACGGCCAGTACCAGGCCTTCAGCGTGCAGGCGACGGGGCAGCTCACCAACGCCCAGGCGTATCGGCCGCTCATCGTCGCGTATCGCAACGGCTCGCCCGTCAGGCTCGAGCAGCTCGGCCGGGTCATCGACAGCGTCCAGACCGACAAGGTCGCGTCCTGGTACAAGGACGAGCGCGCGGTCATCCTGGCCATCCAGCGCCAGCCCGGCACCAACACCATCGAGGTCGTGGATTCGATCAAGAAGATCCTGCCCACCTTCACGGCCCAGCTGCCCGCCTCCGTCAACCTCAACATCCTCTACGACCGGTCCGTTTCCATCCGCTCGTCGGTCGAGGACGTCCAGTTCACCCTGCT
>DASQAK010000141.1:0-2353 GCA_035635755.1 Candidatus Methylomirabilota bacterium
ACGTCGAGAGGCACGAAGGCGTCGAGCCGGCCGGCCTGGAGGGCGGCCAGGCGCGTGCCGCGCTCCCCGATGATGGTGTAGCGGATGCCGTCGAGGTAGGGGCGGCCGGGCACGAAGTAGTCCGGATTTCTCTCGAGCTCCACCAGCTGGCCGCGCTCGTACTTCTTGAACCTGAACGGTCCCGTGCCCACGCAGCGCTGGCGCAGCTCGGCGAGGGGGACGTGGGCCGGGTACACGGGGGAGTAGCCGGAGGCGAGCATGAGGAGGAAGGAGGGCTGGGGCCGCCTGAGCCGAAACACGACGGTATGCGGCTCCGGCGCCTCGATGGCCTCGACGTTGGCGTACCAGTCCTTGCGGGGGCTCAGGCGAAGCTTGGCCGGCGCCGCCGCCGCCTCGCGGACCACGTCGAAAGTGTACTTGACGTCGCGCGAGGTGAAGGGCTGGCCGTCATGCCAGCGCACGTTCTTTTTGAGGAAGAAGACGAGGTTGCGAAAGTTGTCCTGCCACGACCACCGTTCGGCCAGCTCGGGGATGACCGTCTCCACGCTCTCGAGAGACTTGAGGGGATGGAAGATCACGACGTTCGAGTAGCACGGCGCCATGGGCCACACGTTCGAGACGGTGGCCGACTCGTGGATCAGCAGACCCGGCGGGTCCTCGGTGAGAAGTGAGTTGAGGATGCCGCCGCGCCTGGGCGCCTGCCCGGAAGCGGGAAGGCCCACGGCCACGACGGTGAGCCCGAAAATGAGCAGGCCCACGGCCAGCGATCCGAGCGCACGGCGTGTCATGGCTGAAGTGGCTTCGCGAATGGGAGCTGAATGCCCCCTACACTAGCATGATGACGAGCGGTGTGTGGCGCGGGGGACGGGTAGGAGGCGGGGCGGGCGAGCGCCGCGCCGCGTGGCCCCGCGCAGCGGAAGATAGTCCAGCTCGACGCCCGACCTGGCGTGGCGCAGGAGCAGCCCGCCGCGGCTCATGTCGCCGCGGCCCACGAATTCCGAAGGAAAGCGCAGGCGCTCGCCGAGCGCCTCCAGCAGCGGCTCGACGTATTTCGGGGTGGCGATGCTGCCGAGCAGGACCACCTCGCCGTCGGGCCCGATCGCCTCCGCGAGGCGTCGCGCATGGCGAAGAAGCGGGCGACGAAAGCGGGCATCGTCGGCGTGGATGTCGACGCTCGCGAAGCGTCGCAGACGGCTCACGTCGACGGCGGTCTCCGCGAGCTCGAACCCGTCCGTGGGGGTGATGACGTAGACGCCGGCGACACCGGCGGGCGGGCTCGCGAAGGCGCGCGCGTAGGTCAGCTTGCCGCGGAAATAGAGGCCGCTCAGAAACGAGAAGACCTCGCCCAGGGGCACGCCGGAGGAGGCGCGCAGGCGGAGGGCGAGGTCGAAGCGGGCGCGAGGACCGAGCACGAGCGCAGCGCGCTCTCCGCCGCAGTGGGCGGGGGAGAGCAAGAAGACGCGGCTCACCTCCGACCCGCCGCCACCGATCTCTTGCTCTCGAGAGCCTCGATCCGCGGCAGCTTCTGGCGGGTCGTCCAGTACTTCGCCCAGGGATCCGTCTTGAGCCCGGCCAGGCGCCGGGGCAGGCTCGCGATCGTGTAGTGGTCGGATTTGATGGCGGGCGAGAGCTCCTCCCAGGCCAGGGGGACGGAGACGGGCGCCTGCGGCTTGGCGCGCGTGGAGTAGGCGGCGACGCTGGTCGCTCCCCTGACATTCCTCAGGTAGTCGATGAAGATCTTCCCCTGGCGCGCGCTCTTCGCCATGTGCGAGACGTAGCCGCGCGGGTCCTCTCTCGCCACGCTCTCGGCGAGCTTTCTCGCGAAGTCGGCGCCCTCGGCCCAGGTCGGGCCGGGGGACAGGGGCACCACGACGTGCAGGCCCTTCCCGCCCGTGGTCTTGACGAAGCTCTCGAGCTCGAGAGCGAGGAGCCTTTCCCGGATGAGACGGGCGCCCTCGGTCACGCGCGTCCACGGCACTCCAGGTCCCGGATCGAGATCGAAGACGACGCGATCTGGGCGCTCGAGATGCTCGACGAGGGAGTTCCAGGTGTGGATCTCCAGGATGCCGAGCTGCACGAGCCCGACGAGGGCGGGAAGGGAATCGACGACGAGGTACTCGCCGACCTTCGTCTTCTCCCGGATCTTGACTCGGCGCAGGCTCTCGGGTGCCCAGGTGCCGACGTGCTTCTGGTAGAAGCATTCCTTGGCCACGCCCTCGGGGCAGCGGACGAGCGCCGTCGGCCTGTCCTCGAGATGCGGCAGGATCCAGTCGGCGATCGATTCGTAGAAGAGCGCGAGGTCGCGCTTCGTCGTCTTCTGGGCCGGGTAGAGGACGCGGTCGGGGTGGGTGAG
>DASQAK010000142.1:0-13095 GCA_035635755.1 Candidatus Methylomirabilota bacterium
TCGATGCCCGTGGCCGTTCGCTCCGCCGCCCCGCGAACCTGCCGGTCGATCCCGCCCCCGGTCGCAGCCAGCCGCCGGTAGGTGGCAAAGGCGACCGTGGCCTCGTGGTGATACTTGCGCTCGTCATCCGAGCCCAGGAAGTTACGCAGGAGGTCGAAGTCCTTGGCCATGCGCGCCGCCCGATCATTCCAGGCCTTCCGTACCCCTTCTCTGCCCGAGGCGGCGTCCTGCTCCACGCGCATCAGACCCGTCAGCTGCTCGCGGAGCATGGCGCCCATCCGGAGGGCGGGCAACGCCTGGGTGGCGAATCCTCGATTGACCTCGACCAGGCGGTTGATGGCCATGAGACTCCAGGCCGCCACCCCGAGGAGGGCGACGATGATCAGGGCGGCAGTCATGAAGACCTTGTAGGACAAACGCATGGTATCCCCAACCTAGCACAGCATCCTGAAAAGTGTCACCAGGTTGACACCGGGGTTTCCAAGTATGGGCTTACTGAGCTTTAGGTCTTCTAACTCGAAGAGATGAGGCGTGGCAGCTAATCCAATACTCCACGTGTCGTGACTGGTCCCGGGTCTTCAAATGCTGACGGAATGGAACCGCGCCGGCCCCAACCCCCTCGCCTTGACAGGTCCCAGGCCGGCGAGCAATATGGCTGCGCCATGGACTTCGGCTTCGCCCTTCCCGGCCGCGGACCGTTCGCGACCCCCGATGTACTCGTCAAATTGGCGCACAAGGCCGAAGCCCTCCGGTATTCTTCGATCTTCGTCACCGACCACGTCGTGATTCCGATGACGAACGCCTCCGCGTATCCGTATTCGCCTTCCGGCAAGTTCGCAACCGAGTGGACGAACGGCTATCTTGAGCCCCTCACGCTCATGAGCTTCCTGGCGGGCGAGACGACTCGGCTCCGCCTGGGCACCAGCGTCCTCGTGATTCCCTACCGGAATCCCGTGGTGACGGCAAAGATGCTCGCCACCCTCGACGTCCTGTCGGGCGGGCGCGTCATCCTGGGGGCGGGTGTGGGCTGGTTCAAGGAGGAGTTCGAGGCGCTCCGCGCGGAGGCGTTCGAGCGACGCGGCCCCGTGACGGACGAGTACCTCCGGCTGATGCGCGAATGTTGGAGCCGCGAGCCCGTGAGCTGGCAGGGAAGCTTCTACAAGATGGAGGCGGTGAGCGCGCTGCCCAAGCCGCGACAGGCTGGAGGCATTCCGATCTGGACGGGCGGCCACACCGACGTGGCCCTGCGCCGCGCCGGCGAGCTCTCCGACGGCTGGCACCCCATCGGGCTGCGACCGCCCGCGATGCTGCTGCCCGAGGAATTCCGCGACAAGGTCGCCATCGTGCACGACTGGGCGAGAAAGGCCGGCCGCGATCCCAAGGCCGTCACCATAAGCTTCCGCTGTCCGCTGGAAGTCCTGCCCCAGCGCGCCAAGCCCGCCGCGGGCGACCGGACCCTCTTCCGCGGCACGGCCGCGCAGGTCAAGGGCGACATCATGACCTACGCCGCGCTCGGGGTCACTCACTTCGTCTTCGACCTCGTGGCCCCGGATCTCAAGGGGCAGCTCGCCCTCATGGAGCGCTTCGCCGACGAGGTTCGCTCCCGCCTTCCCCGCTCCCTCAAGCGGGCATGACCGCGCTGACCTCCGAGGTGAGCGAGTTCATCACGCGGGCCCGGGTGGGGCGACTCGCCACCGCCGACGCGACGGGCCAGCCGCTCGTGCTGCCCATCTGCTACGCCTTCGATGGGCGGGTGCTGTACTCGGCAGTGGACGCCAAGCCCAAGCGGCGGGTCGCCGACGACCTGACGCGCGTGCGCAATATCCGGGAGAACGCCAAGGTCTCCCTCGTCATCGACGAGTACGACGAGGACTGGAGCCGGCTGCGCTGGGTCATCCTCCAGGGGCTGGCCGACGTGGTGACGACGGGCGAGGACTTCGCGGCGGCCGCCGAGCTCCTGCTCTCCAAGTACCCCCAGTACCGCGCCATGGGCCTCTCTCGCGAGCGCGGCACCATGATCCGCATCACGCCGCAGAGGGTGCTCCGATGGCAGTACACGAGCTAGACGCCCTCGAGCGCGTGCTGGGCGGATCCACGCCTACCGCCGATGAGGCGGTCGCCCTCCTCGACACTCCGGAGGCTCGGCTCCCCGAGCTCCTGGGAGCCGCCGCGGCGGCGAGAGACCGCGGACGCGGGCGGCGCCTCACCTTCTCGGCCAAAGTCTTCGTCCCCCTGACCACGCTGTGCCGCGACTACTGCGGCTACTGCACCTTCAGGCGTGATCCGGGTGAGCCCGGCGCTTTCACCATGACTCCCGAGCAAGTCCTGGCCCTCGCCCGCGCGGGCGAGCGGCTCGGGGCCAAGGAGGCGCTCTTCTCTCTGGGCGACAAGCCCGAGGCCCTCTTCGCCGAGCACCGCGACTTCCTTCGACGGAGGGGACATCGGAGCACCCTCGACTACCTGCGCGAAGTTTCCGGGCTCGTCTTGAAGGAAACAGGGCTCCTGCCCCACGCCAATCCCGGAGTCATGGGAGAGCGCGATCTCGCCGCGCTTCGCGAGGTCAACGTCAGCATGGGGATCATGCTGGAGACCGTGTCCGAGCGCCTCCTCGGCCCCGGCCTGGCCCACGACCGCGCCCCCGACAAGGTGCCGGCGCGGCGCCTGCGCACCATCGCCCTCGCGGGCAAGCTCGCCATTCCCTTCACCACGGGCATCCTCATCGGCATCGGGGAGACGCACGCGGAGCGGATCGAGGCCCTCTTGGCCATCCGGGATCTCCACGAGCGTCACGGTCACATCCAGGAGGTCATCGTCCAGAACTTTCGCAGCAAGCCGGACATTCCCATGCGCGATCACCCCGAGCCCGAGATGGCCGACCTCCTGCGCACGGCGGCGGTGACGCGGCTCCTCCTGGGCGCGGAGATGAACATCCAGGTCCCGCCGAATCTGTCCGCGGGCGATTTCGATGCCCTCCCCGCGGCCGGCATCAACGACTGGGGCGGGGTTTCGCCGCTCACCCCTGACCACATCAATCCCGAAAGACCGTGGCCCGGGCTTGGCGCCCTCAGGCGCGCGACCGAGCGCGCGGGCCTCGAGCTGCGCGAGCGGCTCGCCCTCTACCCCGACTACGTATCCCGCCCGGAATTCCTCGACGAGTCGCTGCGGCCCCGCGTGGCCGCCCTCGTGGATGGAGGGGGCCTCGTGAGATCCGAACTCGAAAGGTGGCGAACGTGGAACTGAACGACCGCGCCCCGACGCAGACCCCGCCCACGCCCATCCGCCTCGACTGGATCGCCGGCGACGTACGCCGCATTCTCGGCCATGCGCTGGACGGCGAGGAGCTGACCGTCGACGAGGGCGTGCGGCTCACCGAGGTCCAGGGCCGGGAGCTGCACGCCCTCACCCTCGTGGCGGACGAGATGCGCCGGCGGCAGGCCGGCGACCTCGTCACGTACGTCGTCAATCGCAACATCAACTTCACCAACGTGTGCATCAAGCACTGCACCTTCTGCGCCTTCAGCCGTGACCACCGCGAGGAGGAAGGATACTTCCTCCCCCTGGAGGAAGTCGTCCGCCGCGCCGTGGAGGCGTGGGAGATGGGCGCCACCGAGGTGTGCATCCAGGCGGGGCTGCCGCCCAAGCTCGACGGCTCGTACTATGTCGATCTCTGCCGGGCCATCAAGGCCGCCGTGCCCGAGATGCATCTGCACGCCTTCTCCCCGGAGGAGGTGCTGTACGGCAGCCTCCGCTCCGGATTGCCCATACCCGACTATCTCAAGACCCTGCAGGCGGCGGGGCTCGGCACCCTGCCGGGAACATCGGCGGAGATCCTCGACCAGGAGATCCGCGACCGGATCGCGCGCGGCCGCATCACGGTGGATCAGTGGATCGAGGTCATCACCTCCGCCCATGCCCTGGGCATCCGCACCACCTCCACCATCATGTACGGACACGTGGAGACGCCGGCCCATTGGATCCGCCACATGGCGCTCCTCCGCGACATCCAGCGCCAGACGGGCGGCTTCACTGAGTTCGTGCCCCTCTCCCTCATCCACCAGGAAGCGCCCATGTATCGCCAAGGCCTCGTGCCCGACGTGCGTCAGGGTGCCACGGGCATCGAGGTCGTGAAGATGCACGCCCTCGCCCGGCTCATGCTGGGGCCCTCCTTCACGAACATCCAGGCCTCGTGGGTCAAGGAAGGCCCGAAGATGGCGCAGTACCTCTTGGCATCGGGCGCCAACGATCTCGGGGGCACACTGATCAACGAGTCGATCTCGACGTCCGCGGGCGCGGGCTTCGGCCAGCTCGTGCCCCCCGCCGAGCTGCGCCGCCTCGTGCGCGAGGCGGGGCGGGTGCCCGCACGCCGCAGCACGCTCTACGAGCTCGTCAAGGTCTACACCTCGGCCACCGACGAGGACGATTCGCCCCTCGACCACATCGCCGACCCCGAGGCGCGCTTCGGATCGTATCGTCGCCTCGCCTCTTCCGGAGAATTCCGCTTTCTTCATCCGGAGCGCTCGGAGACGCCGCACCGCTGAGCCGCGGGTAATGACCGTGTTTACCAGCGGGCCGCGCTCGGGTACAATCCGGCCTTGGCTTTCGCGCGGCGGTCGTGAGCAACGGCCGAATCCTTTCAACCCCGAGACGGAGGAATCCCGGATGGCAAAACCCATGACGAAGTCTGCGATCATCGCCCACATGTCCCAGAAGAGCGGCCTCGCCAAGAAGCAGGTCGTCGATTTCTTCGACCAGCTGGAAGCGCTCGCCGTCAAGGAAGCCAAGAACATCTTCGTGCTGCCCCAGTTCGGGCGGCTGGTCCTGGCCAACCGCAAGGCGCGCATGGGCAGGAACCCGCAGACGGGGGAGCCGATCAAGATTCCCGCCAAGCGCGTGGTCAAGTTCCGGCTCGCCAAGAGCCTGAAGGACTCGGTGCTTGGGAAGAAGTAGCGCCTGGGAAAGATTGACCGTGCGGCCCCTCGAGGCAGGGGATGTGGCCGCCGCTCGCGCGCTGTTCGCCTTCGTGGGCGCGGGTGAGCCGCCTGCGGCGGCCCAGGAAGGGTGGGGCGCCTACGATGCCGAGCGGATCGTGGGCGCGCTCGTGATCGAGCGGGCAAGCGGCTCGGCCATGCTCCACGGCCCGGCCGTGGCCGCTCCCGCCGAGGCGGACACGGAGTCGGCGGTCGAGGCCGCCGCCCAGCTCGTCGAGCAAGCCTTGGTCCATGCCGCCGCCGCCAAGATCGACACCGTCTTCGCCAGGCCGCAGGGCCTCGATCGGGTATGGGTGCGCCTGGGCTTCATCCCGGTGCCCGAGGCCGAGCTGGCCGAGTCCTTCCGTGGTCGACCGGGAATAGGTCTGTTCGGCTGGCGTGGCGGCAGCGCTCTCTGGAGCGCCGCCGCCCGCGGCCGGGACCGGCGCACCTCTCCCGCCTTTCGCTGAGCTGCCACCGTCATGCGCCTCGTGGCCTTAGCCGGCGGCACCGGCGCCGCCAAGCTCCTTCGGGGCCTCGACGCGCTTTTGGAGCGGGGAGCCATGACGGTCGTCGGCAACACGGGCGACGATGCCGAGATCTGGGGCCTTCACGTCTCCCCCGATCTGGACACCGTCTGCTACACCCTCGGGGGCCTCCTCGATGAGGAGAGAGGCTGGGGCCTTCGCGACGAGAGCTTCCGGACGCTCGGCGAGATGGTTCGCTTCGGCGAGCCGACGTGGTTCAACCTGGGCGATCGCGACCTCGCCACTCACCTGCACCGCACCCGTCTCCTCGCGGAGGGGCGCTCCCTCTCCGAGGTGACGGCCAAGCTCGCCGCCGATCTCGGCGTGAGGCACGCGGTGCTGCCCATGTCGGATCAGCCCGTGCGCACCCGCGTGCTCGGGCCGGACGGCTGGCTCGGCTTCCAGGAATACTTCGTCCGCGAGAAGACCCAGGTCGAGGTGCGAGCCGTCCAGTATGCGGGGGCGCCCGAGGCCCGGCCCGCGCCCGGGCTCGTCGAGGCCATCGGCACGGCGGATGCCGTGCTCGTCTGCCCCTCGAATCCCGTCACGTCCGTCGGCCCCATCCTCTCCGTGCCCGGCATCGTCGAGGCGCTCCACAGCACGCGCGCGCCCGTGCTGGCCATCAGCCCCATCGTGGGCGGCCGCGCCGTCTCCGGGCCCGCCGGCCGCCTCATGGCCGCGCGCGGCCTCCCTGTCTCGGCGCTGGGTATCGCGCAGAGCTATGCGGACTGGCTCGACATCCTCATGATCGACGACGAGGACGCCGCCCTCGCCCCGTCGATCGAAGCTGCGGGCGCGCGTCCGGTCGTGGCGAGCACGCTCATGACCGGACGCGTCGAGGAGATGCGGCTGGCCCGCCGGGTTCTGGAGGCGCTCGCATGAGCACGCTCGTCGCCGTGCCCGTCAAGGACCTCGCCAACGCCAAGCAGCGTCTGGTCCCGCTGCTATCCGCGGCGGAGCGCCACGACCTCGCCAGCGCCATGCTCGAGGACGTCCTCGAGACCTTGGCGCGGGCGCGCCTCGGGCCGGTCCTCGTGGTGACGCGGGATCGCGAGGTGGAATCGCTGGCCCTCAAGCACGGGGCCGAGCTCTTGCGCGAGAACGTGAATCGCGGCCACACGGAAGCGGTGACCCACGCGCAGCGCGAGGCCGCCGCTCGGGGCGTGAAGCGCTTCCTGACCATCCCCGGCGACGTGCCCTGTGCCACGCCGGACGAGCTGGCGGCTCTGGACGCCTCCCTGGGCGAGGGTCCCGCGGTCGCCTTCGTGCCCTCGCTCTCGGGCTACGGCACCAACGCCGTGCTTCTGACGCCGCCGGATTGCATGTCGCTCAAGTTCGGCGAGCCCTCGTTCCAGAACCACGTGGTCGCAGCGCGCGCGGCAGGGCTCAAGCCGGTCGTGCTCCGGTTACCCGGCATCGGCCTCGACATCGACGAGCCCGAGGACCTCACCCTCCTCCTCGGACGGGGTCCGTCCACTCGAAGCGCGGCCCTGCTCCGGCGACTCGCCGTACCGATACGCCTGGCCTCCCGCCTCGAGACACCCTGACCGTGCCGCGGCGCTACGAGGTCGTAGGGATCGAGGGGCTGCCCGAGATCCATCGGGGCGACGACCTCGCCGGCCTCCTCGCCCAGGCCGCCCGCGCCCAGGGGACGCCCCTCGAGGCCGGCGATCTCCTCGTGGTCAGCCAGAAGATCGTCTCCAAGACCGAGGGACGGATCGTGAATCTCGGCGGCGTCGTGCCCTCGCGCGAGGCGGCGGAGATGGCCGCCGAGATCGGCCGCGACCCGCGCCTCGTCGAGGTCATCCTGAGCGAGAGCCGGCGTGTGGTCAGGAAAGCCCCGGGCGTCCTGATCGTCGAGACCCACCATGGCTGGATCTGCGCCAATGCCGGCGTCGACCAGTCCAACGTCGATCTCGAGACGGCCTGTCTCTTGCCCGAAGACTCCGACCGCTCGGCCCGCCAGCTGCGGGAAGCGCTCCGCCGGCTCACCGGCCACGATCTCGGCATCATCGTCGCCGACACCTTCGGGCGTCCGTGGCGCGAGGGTCTGACCAATGTCGCCATCGGGGTGGCGGGCCTCGAGCCGATCAAGAGCTATCTCGGCGAAAAGGATCCCGCCGGCTACGTGCTCCAGGCGACCATCCTGGCCGTGGCCGACGAGCTCGCGGCCGCCGCCGAGCCCATCATGGGCAAGCTCGACCGCATCCCCGTCGTCATCATCCGCGGCCTCGACTGGCCACGCGGCGAGACGGGGAGCCGGGCCCTCATCCGCGACCCCGCTCGCGACCTCTTTCGCTAGGAGCCTTTCTCGATGCTCATCGGCATACTCGGCGGCACCGGCAAGGAAGGCGCGGGGCTCGCCCTCCGCTGGGCGGAGGCGGGCCACGAGATCATCATCGGCTCGCGTGACGCCGACCGGGCGCGCGCAAAGGCCGAGGAGCTGGGGGCACAGGCCAAGATCAGGCTGAGCGGGGCGTCGAACCGCGACGCGGCGACGCGCGCGGAGATCGTGGTGCTCACCCTCCCCGCCAGCGGCCTCGCGGCCACGCTCGGCGATCTCAAGGACGCGTGCCGGGGCAAGGTCGTCATCAGCACCGTGGTGCCCCTGACCTTCGGTGGGGGGCGACTCTTCACGCCCCCGTCCCAGGGCTCCTCGGCCGAGGAAGTCCAGGAGCTGCTCGGGGCGGAGGCCCGAGTAGTGGCCGCCTTCCATCACATCGCGGCCCACGAGCTCGCCTCGACGGATCACGCCATCGACTGCGATCTCCTGCACTGCGGCGGCGACGCCGAGGCGAAGAAGCTCGTGGCCGACCTGGGACGCTCCATGGGCCTGCGCGCCGTGGACACGGGCCCCCTGACCAACGCCGGCCCGATCGAGGGCATCACCGCGCTGCTCGCCACGATCAACCGCAGGTACAAGCTCAAGGGCAGCGGCATCAAGATCACCGGCCTCCCAGGCGACTGAAAAAGGCCCAGCTGCTTCGTTGGCGCCCTCGGCGGCAGGTTCGACGTACGTGGCAGTTCGAGCTGAGGGCGGAGCCACGAGGCGAGGGCTGAGTGAGAACTACGCCTCACCTGCTGCCTTCGGGCGCCGCCTCGCATCTGGGCCTTTTTGAGCCGCCTGGGTTTTTCTGTGGCGGCGCGTCAGCGGGAGAGGAACTTCGCGAGGGCGGCGTCGACGTCGGAGAAATCCTCGAAGAGGAGATCGGGGCCTTCCGCCTCGAGCTCGGCCCGCGAGTACTGCCCCGTGGCCACGGCAACCGCGACGGCCCCGAAGTGGCGCGCGCACTCGATGTCGCGGGGCGTGTCGCCGATGACCAGAACTTCCTCCGGCCTGAACCCGCGCCCCACCAGCGCCTGCGCCCGGCGGGCCGCGAGAGAGGGGAGCTGGCGTCGATCGGGGTGATCCGATCCATAGGCGCCGAGCTGGAAATACGGCCACAGCCCCGTCGGCGTCAGCTTGATCCGCGCCCCCGCCTCGATGTTTCCCGTGAGGAGGCCCACCAGCGCCTCGTTCTCCCCGTCCAGGCGCTGGACGAGATCGGCGATGCCCGGCATGACGACCACGCCGCGCCCATCGCCGATCTCGGCATGCAGCCCTCGGGCATAGGCCTCGAAGCAATCGTCGAGACGCTCCCGGACACCGTCGCGCGAGAGTCCCGCGCCTTCCATCAATTCGAAGACGATGCGCTGGTCGGTCGCCCCCCGCAGGTCGTAGCGCTCGATGTCTCCCGCCGTCCCGTACACCTCCATGAGCGCCGCCGCAAAGGCGCGTCGCCCTGCCCCGCGCGCCGACAGGATGGTGCCGTCGATGTCGAAGAGGACGAGGCGCACGGGGAAGCTCACCGTGGGGCGGGCAGCGCGAGGGCGCGCAAGCGCGCGACGATGGGCGGGAGGCACTGGACGACCGCTTCGACCTCGGCGGCCGTGCTCCAGCGGCCGAAGGTGAAGCAGAGCGAGCCTTCCATCTCCTCGCGTGTGCACCCGATGGCGCGCAGCACGGGGGACGGCGTCCCCGTGCGCTGCGCGCACGCCGATCCGGACGAGGCGGCCACCCCGGCGAGGTCGAGGTCGAGCAGGATGCTGTCCGCCTTGACCCCTCGCAGCACCAGGCTCGCGTGATGCGGAAGGCGCTTCACGGGAGCCCCCGTGAGCCGGCAGCCCGGAATGGAAAGCATGAGTCCCTCGACGAGCCGATCACGCAATGCCTGGAGCCGCGCCGTCTCGCCGTGAAGGCCCTCGGTGCGGATGAGCTCGGCCGCCACCCCCATCCCGACCACCGCGGGCAGGTTCTCCGTGCCCGAGCGGTAGCCGCCCTCCTGCCCTCCGCCCAGGAGGATGGGAGCGAGCCGCACGCCGGTACGCACCCAGAGGGCCCCCGCGCCCGGCGGCCCATAGATGTCGTTGCTCGCCACGGTGACGAGGTCGAGTCCCAGGACCTCGCCGGGCAGCGGAATGCGCCCGATCGCGCCCACTGCGTCGACGTGCAGCGGCACGCCCGCCCCGCGAGTGATTCGAGCGATCTCGCTGATCGGCTGAAGCGTCCCCACCTCCGCGCAGGCCGCACTGATGGAGACGAGGGTCGTGTCCGAGCGGAGCGCCCGGCGCAGGCTGTCCGGATCCACGCGCCCCTCCGCGTCGACGGGCAGGAGGGTCAGGGTGGCGCCGCCCTTCTCGAGCTCGCGACAGGCATTGAGCACCGACATGTGCTCGACGGATGAGGTGATGATGTGCGCGGCCGGCGTCGCCGCTCGGAAACCGACGCCCCGGATGGCCAGGTTGTTGGCCTCGGTGGCGCCCGAGGTGAAGACGATGCCCGAGGACGCGCCGCCCACCAGCCGCGCCACCTTGGCCCGTGCCGCCTCCAGGGACTCCCGCGCCTCGGCGCCCAGCGAGTGGGGCGCCGACGGATTCCCGATGCCCGCCTCCAGAAAGGGACGCATGACGGCGAGCACCCTCGGATCCACGGGCGCGAAGCCGGCATAGTCGAGGTAGACCCGATCGGGAGCGGCGCCCCCGCCTTCCACGCCCCTACCGCGTTTTCCTGACGAGGAAGCGATAGACCCCGTCCTGCCGGGAGACGTCCAGGAGGTCATGACCCGTGATCTGGCTCCAGCTCCGCATGTCCGCGTCGGAGGCGGGGTCGTCGGAGAGCATGGCCAGGAGATCTCCGGGCTCCATGTCGCGGATGGCCTCCCGTGTCTTGACGATGGGCATGGGACAGAAGAGGCCGGTGCAGTCGATCTGCTTGTCGGGAATGAGAAGTTTGGGATCGACACCCATGTCCCGATACGGTAGCCCAACGCGCGAGGTGGCGTCAAGAACGGACCGGACAAATCTTGACACCTCGCGGCCCCGGGCCCGATAATTCCCTGATGGCCCAGTCCAGGCACAACCTCGCCGAGGGGTCCGAAGAGCCCACGCTGGTCGCCGGCGGTGCCCGGCGCACCATCATGCTGTCGCTCATGCTCACCTCGTTCATCCCTCTGCTGGTCGTGGGCTACAGCATGTATGCGTACCTGACGCCCCTCCTTGACCACACGAGGCGGGTCCGCGACCTGCCATGGCTGCAGGCGCTCCTGGCGTTCACGGGTCTCCTCATGGCCGTCGGCGGGCTCTTGATCTGGGATCTGACCCGCACCCTGGGCAGGCGTCCAGAGCGGGCGCCGGCGCTGGAAACGTCCGCCCCCGGGTCGCCGCCCGCGTCCGCGGGAGGCGAGGACGTTGACAGCCTCCTGCACTCGTTCTCCCGGATGCTCGCCCCCATCGAGCAGCAGGCCTCGGCCATCGATCGCTACGCGGTGAGGCTGGACACGGCGTACAAGGAGCTCGAGTCCACCAATGCCCGGCTGAAGGAGTTCTCCTTCAAGGACGAGGTGACGGGGCTCTACAACCGCCGCTTCTTCTCCATCCGCCTCGAGGAGGAAGTCTCCCGCTACCGCCGGTTCAACCACCCGGTGTCCGTGGTGCTCCTCGATCTCGACGGCTTCAAGTCCGTCAACGACGACCTGGGCCATCCCGCGGGTGACGAGACGCTGCGGGGCATGGCCGAGATCCTGCTCCGTCATTCCCGCGGCATCAACGTCATCTGCCGCTATGGCGGCGACGAGTTCGCCATCCTCCTGGTGGAGACGTCCAAGGCGGGCGCTCGCCTCTACGCGGACCGCATCCGCTATGTTCTCTCGTCGTATCAGTTCGCCCACAAGCGTCGCGTGACGGCGAGCTTCGGCATCGCCTCTCTCCCCGAGGACGTGGCGCCCACCGCCGAGGATCTCATCCAGGCGGCCGACGAGGCCCTGTACGCGGCCAAGCGCTCGGGCAAGAACCGTGTCTCCGTGCACGAGGACATCGGGGTGGCCCAGGCCGTATCCGACGGCAAGGGCGAATGAGCACGCCCGCCGTGCGCAAGGAAGTGCTCATCGTGGAGGACGACGCCAAGGTGCGGTCCGCCCTCCGGGAGGTCTTCCTCTCCGACGGCTACCAGTGCCGAGTGGCGAGCAATGGCCGCGAGGGCCTCGAGTCTTTCGAGCGCGAGCGCCCGCCCCTGACGCTGACCGACATCAAGATGCCCGTCATGGACGGCCTCGACTTCCTCCGGCGGGCCCGCACCCTCGACAGCGACGCCGCCGTCATCGTCATCACGGGCGTGGGCGACATCAAGACGGCCATCGAGAGCCTCAAGTGCGGGGCCTACGATTTCATCACCAAGCCCGTCAACGTGGAGGCGGTCCTCATCGCCGCCGAGCGCGCGCTGGAGCGCCGACAGCTCCTCATGGAGCGCCGCGAATACCACGCGATGCTCGAGCGACGCGTGGGGGAAGCCACCCGCGACCTCGCGGCGGCCCTGAACGAGCTCGAGAACACGTATCGCGCGACCCTGGAGGCGCTCGGCTCCGCTCTCGACACGCGCGACGTGGGCACCCATGCCCACTCCCGGCGCGTGGTCGGCTATTCCCTGACCCTTGCCCGCACGCACGGACTGCCCGACAGCCAGTTCCGTGACATCGAGCACGGCGTGCTCCTCCACGACATCGGGAAGATCGGCATCCCGGACGGCATCCTCCTCAAGCCCGGGCCCCTCTCGCCCGACGAGTGGAAGATCATGCGGACCCACCCGGACCTCGGGCGCCGCCTCGTCGAGCGCATCCCCTTCCTCCGGGGCGCCGTGCCCATCGTGTATCACCACCACGAGCGCTGGGACGGCACCGGGTATCCGCTCGGGCTGCGCGGCGAGATGATCCCGCTCGGGGCGCGCATCTTCGCGGTGGCGGACGCCTTCGACGCCATGACCTTCGACCGGCCCTACTCGGTGGCCATCTCCTTCGACGCGGCCCGGAAGGAGATCGCCCGCTGCGCGGGGACGCACTTCGATCCCAACGTGGTGGAGAACTTCCTCAAGGTTCCCCTCGAGCTGCTCGAGACCATCCGCAACGGATCCGTCGAGTGGTCGCAGGCGGCCCCGAAAGGTCCCGCCGCCCGCGAGCACTAGCGCAGGCGGCCGGGTGCTAGGGGCTGACTTCTTCGATTTGTTCGAGCATCTGGCGCGCTCGCGCGAAGGCTACGGCGAGCTGCTCGTGCGAGAGGCCTTGATCGCGCGC
>DASQAK010000143.1:0-11059 GCA_035635755.1 Candidatus Methylomirabilota bacterium
GTCGGTCGTGCTGGGCCAGGCCTACATGCCGCGCAACGTGGGAATGGCCTCCGGGCTCATCGTGGGTTTCGCCATCGGGGCGGGCGGCATCGGCGCCACCGCTCTCGGCTGGATCGCCGACCACTGGGGACTCTCCTCCGCCCTCTGGATCTCCGCGCTCACGCCCGTGCTCGGCTGCCTCCTCGCCCTCACCCTGCCCGAGCCGCGCGCGCGTTGAAGAGATCACACGCGTGACCGTCCTCCACCATTTTCAGGACGGCGAGCAGGTCCTCCTCATCGACCAGCGGGGCAAGCGCTACCTTCTCCTCCTGAGAAAGGGCGAGACCTTTCATTGCGACCGGGGCTGGATCCACCACGAGACCATCATCGGCCAGCCCGACGGCGCCTGGGTGCGGACTTCCAAGGGCACGCGCTGTCTCGCCATCCGGCCCACCCTCGCCGAGTACGTGCTCGACATGCCCCGGGGCGCCCAGGTCATCTATCCGAAGGACCTGGCCATGGTCCTCTTCTGGGCCGATATCTTCCCCGGCGCGCGCGTGCTCGAGGCGGGCATGGGCTCGGGTGCCCTGACCCTGGCCCTCCTGCGCGCGGTGGGGCCGGAAGGCAAGGTCATCACGTACGAGCAGCGGGAGGATTTCGCGCGGCGGGCGCTCGCCAATATCCAGATGCGCATGGGCGAGGTAACCAACCTGGCCGTGCGCCTGCGGCCCGTGGAAGAAGGGCTCGGGGAGGAGGAGCCGGTGGACCGCGCGGTCTTCGATCTGCCCGAGCCCTGGCATCTCGTCGAGCCCGTCACGCGCACCCTGCGCTCGGGAGGGATCTTCCTCTCCTACCTGCCCACCATCGTGCAATCCCATCAGCTCTCCGAGGCCCTGCGGCGACATCCGGGCTACGCGCTCGTCGAGACGTTCGAGACCCTCATGCGGCCGTGGAACATCGACGGGCTGTCTGTCCGCCCCTTTCATCGGATGGTCGCCCACACCGGGTTCATCACGGTGGCACGCCGGGTCGTGCCGGAAGAGGGCGTGACCGTACGCCCTATCGAGAGCAACCAGAGCTACTGAGCGGTGCTCGAGCGCTGCTTCGACCTGTCCCGTCGTGGCGCCACCGTGGGTGCGGAGGTGCGCGGCGGCCTCACCACCTTCATGGTGATGGCCTACATCATCTTCGTGAATCCGGCCATCCTGGGATTCGCGGGCATTCCCGCACTGCAGGGACAGGGGCCGGGCTTTGCCGCGACGCAGGCCGCGACCTGCCTCGTGGCCGGCGTGATGACCATCCTGATGGGGCTCGTCGCCAACTATCCGCTCGCCCTCGCCTCGGGCATGGGGCTCAATGCCGCCGTTGCCTTCCAGCTCGTGGCGGGCTTGAAGCTGCCGTGGCCGGCGGCCATGGGGGTCATCGTGCTGGAAGGCGTGGTCATCACCGGCTTCGTGCTGACCGGACTTCGCGAAGCGATCATGCATGCCATCCCCGCCTCGCTCAAGCGGGCCATCGGCGTCGGCATCGGGCTCTTCATTCTCTTCATCGGCCTGAACGCCGCGGGCATCGTCAAGCCGGGCCCACCCGGCGTGCCCGTGACCTTGGGAGAGCTGACGGCGGCGCCCGTGGCGGTGGCGCTCTTCGGGCTCCTGCTCATGGTCTGGTTCCAGTCGCGGGGCATGGCGAGCGGGCTCTTGCTCGGCATCGCCCTCACCACGATCCTCGCCATGATCGTCAATGCGTGGACGGGCGGGCGCGCCTTTCCCCTGCCGGGGCAGGCCGTGATTCCGAAAAGCCTCGTGGCCTGGCCCGACCTGTCGAGTCTCGGCGCGGGCCTCGACTTCACGGTCTTCGTCAGGGTGGGCGCGATCACCGCCGTGGTCACCATCTTCTCCATCATGCTCTCCGACTTCTTCGACACCATGGGCACGGTCGTGGGAATCGGCACCGAGGCGGGGTGGCTGGAGGCCGACGGGCGGCTGCCCCGCCTGAACCGGGTACTGCTCGTGGATTCGCTCGCGGCGGTGGCGGGCGGGGCGGCCGGCGCATCTTCGGCGACGACCTATGTCGAGTCCGCCGCCGGCGTGGCCGCGGGAGCAAAGACTGGCCTCGCCTCGGTGGTCACGGGCCTCTGCTTCCTCGCCGCCCTCTTCCTCGCACCGGTCGCGGGGGTCGTTCCCGCCCAGGCGACCGCACCCGCCCTCATCCTGGTGGGATTTCTCATGATGGGACTCGTGCGCGACATCCCGTTCGGCGACCTCGAGGAGGGCTTCCCCGCGCTCCTCATCGTGACGCTCATGCCTTTCACGTACTCGATCACGGACGGCATCGGCGCGGGGTTCGTCGCCTACTGCGTCATCAAGCTTCTCCGCGGCAAGGGGGCGGAAGTGCATGCCATGATGTACGGGACGGCCGTTGCCTTCGCGATCTACTTCGCGATGCCCGCCGTGCGGGCGCTCCTGCGCGCCTGAGGGCGCCCGCGGCCGTGTGGTACGCTAGGTAGTCCGCGGCCGTCGCGGGTGAAACTTCCAAGGAGGCCGATTCGTTGATCACCGCCATGCGCGAGTATTTCCGGGGGATGAAGCTCATCCTCCTCATCGTGGGTGTTGCCTTCGTTGCCACCAGCCTCGTCTTCTACGGTTCCACCTCGCTCCGCGGGGAGAGCGGCAGGCCCTCCGCCCAGGTCGCGAACGTCAACGGTGAGGAGATTTCGCCCGCGCGCTTCCAGCGTGTGCTGCGGAGGTACCTGGAGTTCTACCGCCGGACGTACCAGCAGAACCTCACCCCCGAGATGGCCGAGCGAGTGGGGCTGACGCAGCAGGTGCTCAACGAGCTGATCCAGGAAGCCCTCATCCTTCAGCAGGCCAAGCGCGAGGGCATCACGGTCAGCGACGAGGAGCTGCGCCTGCGCATCCAGGGCATCCCCGCCTTCCAGGAGGATGGACGCTTCTCGCTCGACCGGTACAAGCTCGTCCTCAAGGAGAACCGGATGGACCCCGGCGAGTTCGAGGGCGAGGTCCGGCGGGACATGCTGCGCAATCGCGTCGAATCACTCGTCAAGGACGGCATCAAGGTCTCGGACGCCGAGGTTGAGCAGGCCTACGGGCTCCGCTACGAGCGGGTGCGCGCGGAATGGGCCTACGTCGAAGCGGCGCCGCTCATGGCTCAAGTGACGGTGAGCGACGCGGACGCGGAGGCGTACCTCAAGACGCACGAGGCGCGCTTCAGCCGGCCCGAGCGCCGGAAGATCCAGTACGTCCTCCTCGCCCCCAAATCGTTTGCCCAGGCCGTCTCCGATCAGGACGCCGAGACCTACTACAAGGAGCACGGAGCGGAGTTCGAGCGGCCGAAGCGGCTCAAGGCGGCGCACATCCTCGTCAAGGTGCCCCCCACGGGGGGTAGCGAGGCCGAGGGCAAGTCCAGGGCCAAGATCGAGGAGGCCATCCGGCGCGCGAAGGCGGGCGAGGATTTCGGTAAGCTCGCCAAGGAGATCTCCGAGGACACGGCCACGGCGGGACAGGGCGGCGAGCTGGGATTCGTGGGCAAAGGCGAGATGGTGCCGCAGTTCGAGGAAGGGGTCTTCGCCCTCAAGAAGGGCGAGGTCTCGCCCCAGCCCGTGCGGACGCCGTTCGGATACCACGCCATCAAGGTCCTGGACGTCCAGGACGCGGGCGTGCAGCCCTTCCGCGAGGTCGCGCCCAAGATCAAGGAGAAGCTCGGGGCCGAGCGGAGCGAGCGAGCGGCTCAGGCCAAGGCCGACGAGGCGCGGCCGGCCCTCGCGGCGGGGAAAGATTTCGCGGCCGACGCGAAGCCGCTCGGCCTCGAGGCGAAAGAGGCGACCATCGCGCGCGGCGATGGGCTCGAGGGTATCGGGCGCGATTCGGGACTCGAAGACGCGCTCTTCGGTCTGGCCGTGGGCGGCGTCACCCCGCCGATCAAGACGGCCGTGGGCATCATGGTCGCCAAGGTCACCGAGCAGTTCGCCGCGGGCGTGCCGCCCTTCGCCGAAGTCAAGGACCGTGTGGTGGAGACCATCAAGCGCGAGCGCGCCCAGGCCGCCGCCGAGGAGCGCGCCAAGGCCCTCGGCGCTTCCGTGGGCGGGGGCGATCTCCTCACCGCGGCCCGGCGCGACAAGCTGCCGGGAGGCGAGACGCCGCTCTTCTCGCGGGCGGAGCCGCCCAAGGAGCGCGAGGCGCTGCCGGGCGCGGTGCTGCTGGCCGCCTTGCAGACGCCCGCGGGCAAGGTGAGCGAGCCCGTGAAGACGGCCACGGGCGCCTATATCGTGCAGACCCTCGAGCGGAGAGCGGCCGATCTGCAGGGCTTCGACAAGTCCCGTGATCAGCTGCGCACGCAGGTTCTCGAGCAGAAGCGGGCGTTCGCCTGGGAGCGCTGGGTCAAGGCCCTGTACGCAGGGGCCAAGATCAAGGTCCAGGGCGAGAGCGTCGGCGTCAACTGATGACCAGCCACCGCTGCTCGCCGTCGTAGGATAGGCCCATGTCGATCCAGCGCACACCCATGACCCGCCAAGGTCACGCGCGCCTCCAGGAAGAGCTGGAGCGCTTGAAGCGCGTGGAGCGGCCCGCCATCACCAAGGCCATTGCCGAAGCGCGGGCCCACGGCGACCTCTCCGAGAACGCCGAGTACCATGCCGCCCGCGAGAAGCAGTCCTTCACCGAAGCACGGATCAACGATCTGGAGGGCAAGCTGGGCGCCGCCGAAGTCATCGAGCCGCCCACCTCGGGCGATCGGGTTACCTTCGGCTCGACGGTCAGGCTCGAGGATGAGTCTGGAAAGGAAACGCGGTACCAGATCGTGGGATCGGACGAGACGGATCCGGCGCGTGGCCGCATTTCCATCATGGCGCCGCTCGCGCGCACGCTGATCGGCAAGAAGGTGGGCGACACGGTGACTGCGGAGCTCCCGGGGGGCAAGAAGACGTTCGAAATCCTTGAAGCCAACTTCCCGTTCGACGGGAAACCCTAGCCTTCGCAGCTACCGCAAGGCGTCCCGCAGCTCCCTCGTCAGCGCTTCCACGGTGCCGCGCGTGCCGCCCTGCAGCTTGTTCTTCCACTCCGCCTCGGTCTCGAAGCGCCGGTCACGGAGCCGCTCACCCCAGGGCTTGACCGCCTCGCGGATCGCGTTGTGGTCGAAGGCGTCACGCTTCAGCTCGCGAGCGCGGGCCATCACGTCGGGCGCCACCCGGATGAAGGCGCGGAGAGCCGCGCCCGTCTTGATCGAGTACTTGCGCCCCGCCCAGGCCGTGGGGAAGACGCCCGACACCGCCTTCATGTAGTTCAGGAAGAAGCGCTTGGCGTTCTGGCGCAGCTCGTTCATGCGCGCGCCGCCGCCGATCTTCTCGACCGTCTCCAGGAAGTCCACGATCTCCTCGGCGAGGGGAGCCTGGGAGACGCGCCCGCGCCCGGTGCCGAGCATCTTGATCTCACCGTGAAGCGGCGAGGTCTCGTCCTCGTTGAGGGAGCGAATCACGTCGTGGGCGAGGGCCTGGTTCGGATCGGGATACAGCTTGCGTCCGGCCAGGCTCACGATGTGCGAGGGATTGAGCCGCGTGTGCTTGGCATTGATGGTGACGAAGAGCTCGACGATCTGGCGCGCGTCGAGCCGGTCGAAGAGCACGGCGGGCACCTCGATGCCGAGGTTCTCTCCCGCCTGGGTGACCGCGTGGAGGGCGAGGAGCCGGTGCTGGCCATCGAGGACCCGGAGCACGCCATGCTCCTCGGGGATTTGCAGGAGCCCCAGGTCGTGCTGGCTCGCCATCGGCGTGAAGGTGAAGCGCTTCTCGGAGGTGATGATGACCGCGCCCGGAATGGCGGGCAGGGTGCCCGCGTCCTTGCAGTCGCGATAATAGCCAACCAGCTCGTCGATCTTGCGGCGGATGACTGGGCGCTGATAGGCGGCCTCGCTCTCCCCGATCCGCTTCTCGAGAGCCTCCCAGTTGACCCGTGAGCGGTTCCCGCGCTTGGCCTTGGTGGGAGGAGCGGCCGCGCCCGCGTAGCCCAGGACCTCGAACTTGACCAGGCGATCGATATCCTTGGCCGAGAAGGAGGCCTGAAAGAATTCCACACCGAATTGCTTCACACGGTGCGCGGGAACGGTAATCATGAACTCCTCCGCCTAGTCGGCAACTGGCCCCAGAAGTACTCGGGTGGAGCCTTCGTAGAGTAATAAATGGATAAACCCCTGTCAATATGTGCTTTTTTGGTGACTGCCCTGCCTGGACGGCACCCCATATGATGTGTCTTCAGATAGCTCTATACACCACATGTGGGTAAGCTGGGGACGAACGTTCTAAGTGTCTGAAAACATGACGCTACAGGGAAACCTGACGGTGGAGAACCAGCAAATGCCGGATTTTTCGGCCGAAAAACGTCAAAGGGCCACAGCTTGCCGAGACCGCTAGCCGATAGGCCCCTTCCTTAAGAAGTCGAAGTCGCAGCCGTGATCAGCCTGGAGCACGTGGTCCATGTAGAGGCGTCGATATCCGCGACTCGGAGCTGGCGCGATGGTTGAAGAGGCCCGCCGCTTCGCCAGCACCGCCTCGTCCACGAGGAGATCGAGTCGACGATCCTTCACGCTGAGCCGGATGCGATCGCCGGTCATGGCCAAGGCGAGCGGGCCGCCCACCGCGGCCTCGGGCGTGACGTGAAGCACGATGGTGCCGAAGGCCGTCCCGCTCATCCGCGCATCCGAGATGCGCACCATGTCCTTGACGCCGGCGCGCCCCAGCTTCTGCGGGATGGGAAGATAGCCCGCCTCGGGCATGCCGGGCGCGCCCTTGGGCCCCGCGTGCTTCAGGACGAGGATGCTCTCCGGCGTCACGGGCAGCGCGGGATTGTCGACGCGCGCGGCGAGATCTTCGAGCGAGTCGAAGACCACGGCGCTCGCCTCCGTCTCGAACAGGCGCGCGTCCGCGGCGGAGCGCTTCAGGATCGCGCCGCCCGGCGCCAGGGAGCCGAAGAGGGCGACGAGCCCGCCCACGGGCAGGATGGGCTCGCTGCGAGGCCGGATCACCACGTGGTCGACGTAGCGTGGGGTCGCATCCAGCCGGTCGCCCAGCGTCTCGCCGGTGACGGTGAGGCAGCCCAGATGGAGCTGGGGACGCAGCTCGGAAAGTACGGCGCCGAGCCCGCCCGCATTGAAGAAATCCTCCATGTAGAAATCGCCGGAAGGCTTGAGGTCGACGAGAACGGGCGTCTCGTCGGAGATGGTGTTGAGGCGCTCGAGCGAGATGGGCACGCCCACGCGTCCGGCGATGGCCGTGAGGTGGATGATGGCGTTGGTCGAGCCGCCGATGGCGAGGAGCACGCGCAGGGCATTCTCGATGGCCTCGGCCGTCAGCACGCGATCAGGCGTGATCCGTGATTCGACGAGCCGCACCGCCGCCTCGCCGGTCGCCTCGCCCGCGCGCAGCCGATCGGCGTGGACGGCGGGAATGGCCGCGGTGCCGGGCAGCGTCATGCCGAGCGTCTCGGCCACGCACGCCATGGTGCTGGCCGTGCCCATGACGGCGCAGGTGCCCGACGTGGTCGCGAGCCGGCTCTCCACGCCGTCGATCTCGTCCTTCGAGATGCCGCCCGCTCGATAGCGCGCCCAGAAGCGCCGGCAGTCGGTGCAGGCGCCGAGCCGCTCGTTCTGCCAGCGGCCCGTCATCATGGGGCCGGCCACGAGCTGGATGGCGGGGACGCCGGCGGAGGCCGCTCCCATGAGCTGGGCCGGCACCGTCTTGTCGCAGCCGCCGACGAGCACGACGGCGTCCATGGGCTGGGCGCGCACCATCTCCTCCACGTCCATGGACATGAGGTTGCGATACATCATGCTCGTCGGGTCGAGGAAGACCTCGCCGAGCGAGATGGTGGGAAAGGTGATGGGCAGCCCGCCCGCCGCGAGCACCCCTCGCTTGACGGACTCGATGAGCTCGGGGAGCTGCCGATGGCAGTTGTTGAAGCCTGAGCCCGAGTCCGCGATCCCCACGATGGGCTTGGCGAGGCTCGCCGACGAGTAGCCCATGGAGCGCGCGAAGGAGCGCCGGAGATAGAGCGCGAAGTCCCGGTCGCCGTAGTTGGTCAGCCCGCGCGCGAGTCCGTGGTCCATGTGTCGCTCCATCAGATGAGGCCCGCGGCGCCCGCCAGGGCCCCGAGGCCGAAGAGGAAGAAGAGTCCCGCCGCGATCTTTCGCACCCAGCGCACGGGGACGAAGCGGTGGAGCCTCGTCGCCGCCACGACGGCAAGCCCGTCGGCGGCGAGCATGCCGAGAGTGGTCCCGGCGGTGACCAGGGCCGTCGAGGTGAAGCGGGCACCCAGCGCGATGGTGGCGAGCTGCGTCTTGTCGCCCATTTCCGCGAGGAAGAAGATGACCGTGGTCGACAGGAGCGGGCCCCAACCCGGTCGCTGCGCGGGTTCATCGGCCGCGTCCGGAACGAGCGCCCAGAGGCCGAAGCCGATGAAGGAGATCCCGAGGATGACGGCGAGCACGGCGGGCGGGAGGAGTCGGGCCAGCCACACGCCCGCGGTGGCGGCCAGCGCGTGATTGAAGAGCGTGGCGATCAGGATGCCGAGCATGACGATCCACGGCCGGCGATAGCGCGTGGCCAGGGAGAAAGCGATGAGCTGGGTCTTGTCACCCATCTCGGCCAGCGCCACCACGGCGAACGAGCTCCAGAGCGCGGTCATCCCCACGATGATACCGCGCTCGTCGAGGCGGGGATCAGGCCTGGGGCGGGACGAGGCGCGTGGTCAGGTCGCGGATGTCCTTGAGGCGGTCCACGCCGTCGACGATCTCCACGATCTCGCGGGAGCGGGCCTCGCCCAGGGGGCCGCCCGCGAGCGAATGGAACTTGGCCACGACCTCGTCGGAGGCGATCGGATTGGCCGCGTCGCCACGGACGACATTGGTGCGGCGCGACAGCACGCGTCCATCCGCGAGGGTGATCCGCACCTCGGCCGTGGGATAGTCGGCCCGCTTGAGCGTCATCTCGGGATCGGCGGCGACGTCCACGCGTGCGGCCAGGTCACGGATGCGCGGATCGGCCAGCCGCGACTCCTCGAAGGCCGCGACATCCGTGCGCCCGAGCACGAGAGCGGCGGCCGCCGCGTAGGGAATGGAGAACTTGGCGCCGAGCATGTTCGCGGGCGCGGCCTCGGTCATGCGCAGGCCGAAGGGGATGGAGGTGATGCGCACCCGCGCCACCTGCTCGGCCGTGAGCTTGGCCTCGGCGCGCATCGCCATGATGGCGTCCAGCGCCGGGTGGTTCATGCGGCAGCACGCGTGGAGCTTGAAATAGTTCAGCTCGACGCGGTAGTCCTCGCCGAGCCCACGCACCGCCTCCTCGGGCTCGAAGCGATCGGCCAGGATGGTGCCATAGACGTCGGATGGCGCGTCCTCGAGAGCGGTGAACCCGGCGCGCAGCAGGTCCACGGCCAGGATGCCCTCGAGCCCCGAGCGCCCCGGATAGGCATTCCTGATCGTGGCGCCCTCGAGGGCGGGCGTCCAGGTGTTGGCCGGGCTCATCGACGCCGAGAGATTGATGACGCGCCTCATGTCTTCTGGCGTGAGGTCATTCAAGCGCGCCACGGCCGCCGCCGTGCTGATGGTGCCCCAGGTGCCGTGGGAGTGAACGTTGGGACGGGCCTGGGTGGCCCCGCCGATACGCGAGCCGATCTCATAGCCCGCGATGACACCCTCGAGGAGCCGGCCGCCGTCCGCGCCCATCTCCTCGGCGACGGCGAGCGCTCCGGGAATCACGTGGATGGCCGGATGGCCACCGCCCAGGCGATTGCCCTCGTCCATCTCGAGGGCCACGCCGGCCGTGGCGTTGGTGAAGGTGGCGAGGAGCGAATCGGCCTTGAGGCCATGGCCGAGCAGGCTCGAGCTGCCGTGAGGGGCGCGGCGGGCGGCCATCCTGGCCAGGCGGACGTTCTCGGGCAGCGCGCTCCCCGCGACGATGGCGCCGATCGTGTCGAGGAGCACGAGCTTGGACGCCTTTACGGTGGAGGCGGGAAGATCGGCCAAGCGAATGCCGGAGGCGAACCCGGCCAGCCGCGCGAGATAGTCCATCAGCGCACGCAGCCTCCGAGGGGGGCGATGGGGCCGCTGCGCGCGAGGAACTGGCCATAGCCCGGCTTCTGCTCGAGCGTGCCCTGGTTGAGCACGACCTGGCCGCGCAGCAGCGTCATCCAGGCCTTGCCGCGGGCCTGCCAGCCTTCATACGGCGTGAAGCCCGCGATGCCGAGATGCTGCTTCTGCTCGATGGTCCAGGCCGGCGCGGGATCCCAGATGGTCAGGTCCGCATCCGCGCCCACGCGGATCACGCCTTTGCGGGGGTAGAGCCCAAAAATTCGCGCGGGGTTCTCGGCCATTACACGCGCCATCCATGTCACGGGCAGGGCGCGGTTGACCACGCCCTCGCTCCACATGAGCGAGGTCAGCGTCTCGAGCGAGGGCGCGCCGAAGGGAATGGGCTTGCCCTCGGTGTCCACGAAGATGTTCTTCCGCCCGGGCTCCTTCGCCGCGGGCACGCGGGGGGAATGATCGCTCGCCACCGTCGACACGAAGCCCTGCTCGGTGCCCGCCCACAGCGCGCTCTGGTTGAGGCCGTCGGCCGAACGGAGGGGCGGGCCGATCTTCGCGAAGGGCCCGAGGCGCTCCATCTCTTTCTCGTTCAGCAGGAGGTACTGCGGACAGGTCTCGGCCCAGACGCGCTGGCCTTCGCTCTGCGCCCGCTTGATGCGCTCGAGGCCGAGCCGGGTCGAGAGATGGACGACGTAGACGGGGCACTCGGCAAGCTTGCCGATCAGGATGGCGCGATTGATCGCCTCCTCTTCCGTCCAGTCCGGGCAGGTCGCGGGAAAGTCCACGGGCGCCGTGCGACCCGCCGCGATGGCCTTGTCCTCGAGGTAACACAGGATATCGCCGTTCTCGCAGTGGAGCTGGCACACGCCGCCCAGGCGCCCGAGGATGTCCATGGTCTTGGCGATGAACTCGTCGGAGACCATGCGCTTGGGCCGCTTCTTGTACGTCATGAAGAGCTTGAAGGACGAGACGCCCATCGAGAAGGCCTCGG
>DASQAK010000144.1:0-18919 GCA_035635755.1 Candidatus Methylomirabilota bacterium
CCGTCCGCCTGCACGCCGAGGTGACCGCGCAGCTCAAGGTCTCCGTCACCCGCGAGTAGACGTGGCGACGCTCGCCGATCTCCTCACCTCCAAGATCCCGCCGCACAGCCTGGAGGCGGAGCGGGCGGTGCTGGGGGGAATGCTCCTGGATCGGGAGAGCCTCCCCAAGGCCGTCGAGCTCCTCAAGCCCGCCGACTTTTACAAGGAAGGCCACCGCAAGATCTTCGACTCCATGCTCGCGCTCTTCGAGCGCAACGAGCCGGTGGACCTGCTCACCATCTCCGAGGAGCTCCGCCGGCGCAGCGAGCTCGACGAGGTCGGGGGGCCGGCCGCCCTCGGCGCCCTCGCCGAGGAAGCGGCCACGGCCGCCCATCTCCTTTCCTACGGCGCCATCGTGCGGGAGAAGGCCGTCCTGCGCGACCTCATCCGGATCGCTACCGAGATCATCGGCAGGAGCTACGACGGCCGCGACGACGTCGAGAAGGTGCTGGACGACGCCGAGCGGCTCATCTTCCAGATCTCCGAGCGGCGCATGCAGGGCACCGCCTTCCCCGTGCGCTCTATCCTCAAGGGCACCTTCGAGCAGATCGAGAAGCTCTACGACCAGAAGGAGCACATCACCGGGCTGGCCACGGGCTTCTCCGGGCTGGACGAGAAGACCTCGGGCTTCCAGTCGAGCGATTTCATCATCATCGCGGGACGGCCCTCCATGGGCAAGACCGCCTTCGCCATGAACATTGCGAAGTACGCGGGGGTGCGGAGCCAGCGGCGCGTCCTCGTCCTGAGCCTCGAGATGTCCAAGGAGCAGCTCGTCCAGCGTCTCCTCTGCGCGGAAGGGCGCGTGGACTCTCACAAGGTGCGCACGGGCTACCTCGACACGCGCGACTGGACGAGCCTCACCAACGCCGCGGGCCGGCTCGCGGAGGCGCCCATCTACATCGACGACTCGCCCGCCCTGTCCGTGCTCGAGGCGCGGGCCAAGGCGAGGCGCATGAAGGCCGAGCACGGCCTCGACCTCATCGTCATCGACTATCTCCAGCTCATGCGGGGCCGGAATCCCGAGAACCGGCAGCAGGAGATCTCCGAGATCTCGCGCTCGCTCAAGGCCCTGGCCAAGGAGCTCAACGTGCCCGTGGTGGCGCTCTCCCAGCTCTCGCGCGCGGTGGAGAGCCGCCAGAGCAAGGAGCCCCAGCTGTCCGACCTGCGCGAGTCCGGCGCCCTCGAGCAGGACGCCGACCTCATCCTCTTTCTCTACCGGCCCGATCGGTACGGCGTGCAGCCGGCGGAGAACGAGCACCTCGCCCAGGTCATCATCGGCAAGCAGCGGAATGGCCCCACGGGGACGATCAACCTGACCTTCATTCCCGAGTACGCGTCCTTCGAGAACCGCGCGGAACGCGACCAGGTGCCGCAGCCGTTCTGATCGGTCCTCGCCGCCGCCCATGACCAAGGTCGTCATCATCGGGGCCGGCAAGGGAGGGCGCGCCCTCCTCGAGATGTTCGTGGGCGATCCTACCGTCACCATCCTGGGGATCGCCGATCTCAATCCGTGGGCCCCCGGTCTCGAGCTGGCACGGCGACTCAATGTCCCCGTGGCCACCGAGCTCGGAGCCCTCGTGGCCGACCCCACGGTGGACCTCATCATCGACGTCACGGGGAGTCCCGCCGTCGAGCGCGCCATCCAGACGCTCAAGCCTCCCACCGCCGAGGTGATGGGCGGGGCGAGCGCCAAGTTCATGTGGGACCTGCTCGCGGAGCGCAAGCGGTCGGAGGAACTGGAAGACCGGTACGGAATGATGCTGCGCGAGATCCAGGCGCAGGCCGAGGGCGACTTCATCATCGGCCAGAATCCCAAAATGAAGGAGCTGGCCGAGCTGATCGTGCGCGTGGCCGCCACCCCCACCACCGTGCTCATCCGCGGCGAGTCGGGCACGGGCAAGGAGCTGGTGGCCCGGGCCATTCACCGGTACTCGAACGTGCGGGAGCGGCCCCTCGTCACCGTCAACTGCACGGCGCTCGCTCCCACCCTGCTCGAATCCGAGCTCTTCGGCCACAAGCGCGGGGCCTTTACGGGCGCGGTGGCGGACAAGCCCGGCCTCTTCGAGCGGGCGGACGGCGGCACCATCTTCCTCGATGAGGTCGGCGACATGCCGCTCGAGATGCAGGCCAAGCTCCTCCGCGTGCTGCAGACGGGCGAGATCAAGCCCGTGGGGGACGTGGTCACGCGCAAGGTCCGGGTGCGCGTCATCGCCGCTACCAACCGTGACCTCGAGAAGGCGCTCGCCGTCAGCGAGTTCAGGGAGGATCTCTTCTACCGCTTCAACACGTTCACCATCACGCTTCCGCCGCTGCGCGACCGGACCGAGGACATTCCCGTGCTCGCTCATCATTTCCTTCGCAAGGCCGAGGCCAAGGTCAACAAGCGCGTGGACCGCTTCGCCCCGGAAGCGCTCGACCTCCTCAAGCGCTATCCGTGGCCGGGCAATCTGCGCGAGCTCGAGAACATCATCGAGCGCGCGGTGGTGCTGGCCACGAGTCGCCAGGTCGATGTCGCTCATCTCCCGCTGCACCTCCAGGAACCCGCGCCGGTGACGCTCCAGGCGGGCGAGGGGTTCCTGAAGGCCCGCGCCCGGACCCTGGCTCACTTCGAGCGTGAGGCCATCAGCCGTTTGTTGGCCGAGGCACGCGGCAATGTCTCCGTGGCGGCCAAGCGAGCCGGGATCACTCGCCGCAATCTCCATCGCCTCATACTGAAATACCGAATCAAAACAAAGCCTTTCAGGAGTGGGACATATGAGTCTCAATGATGAGACATGTGTGTCCCATGCTGTGACGAGGTAATCAGGTGAGATTCCATAATAGTTTGAGATTCGAACGGCTTGTCTAGTGTGAGTTTGTGAGACCGGCGCGTCTCACTTTTTGATCGCTTCCCTGGAATCGAACGCGCGAGACTCGCATTCTTCCAGCCACTTAGCGTCTCGGAACGCTTCTTGCGCCTGTGCCATGGCCAAGACGACAAGGAGGTCTGTCATGGCCGGTCAATGTCGGTGCGGAAGCGAAGTCCGTTTCGCCTTCGAGCAGCTTGGATGCATCGCGTGCGGGGCGCCCTGCTGCTCGGCGTGCGCGTACCAGCTCGAGTCCACCCACTACTGCGGCCGCTGCGCCGAGAACCTGCTCGAGCTGCCCTGGGCGCCATCGGCGCCCGCGCGGATCTGAAAGGGGAGGAAGACATGGAGAGCAAGGGCACGATTTTCCGTCAGCTGCTCCGGGACGAGCCGTACCTCTACACGGGCGGAATCTACTCGCCTCTCGACGCCCAGATCGCGGAGAGCGCGGGCATGAAGTCCATCTACCTGTCCGGATACTCGGTGGCCATGCTCAACGGTTGGCCGGACATGGGCCTCCTGACCATGACCGAGGTCGCCAAGACGGCCTCCATGGTCGCCAGCGCCGTCGAGGTTCCGATCATCGCCGACGCTGACGACGGCTACGGCAATGCCCTCTCGACCATGCGCACCGTGCAGGAGTTCGTGAAGACGGGAGTGGCAGGCATCCACCTCGAGGATCAACGTTTCCCCAAGCGCTGTGGCCACATCGCGGGAAAGACGGTCGTCTCCCGCGAGGAGGCGATCGGGAAATATCGCGCCGCCCTCGCCGAGCGAGACAGGCTCGATCGTGACTTCGTGGTCATCGCGCGCACGGACGCCTACGGAGCCGTGGGCGGAAGCATGGAGGAGGCGATCTGGCGCGGGCGGGCCTATGCCGACGCCGGGGTCGATCTGGTCTGGTGCGAGCTGTCCAACTCCGAGCGCGGCCCGGCCATCGAGTTCGCCCGGGCCATGCGCCAGACCCACCCGAAGCTCCCCCTCGCCTTCAACTACTCATCGTCGTTCCGGTGGCACAAGGATCCCCATCCCCTCACGTTCCGCGAGCTGGGCGAGCTCGGCTACAAGTTCATCTTCATCACCCTCTACGGCGCGCACGCCGCCATGTACGCGGTGTGGAACGCCATGCACGAGCTCGCCAAGAACGAGGAGCAGGGACAATGGGCGCTCGAGCGCACCAAGGTGGGCCACCCCACGGAGAGCCATCACGTGATGGCGAGAGTCGCCCACTTCCAGGAGCTCGAGCGACGCTATATCCCGGGGACGGACGATCGCCTGCGCGGGTCGGACGGCTTCGGCGACGTCAAGGCGCACTGAGCCCGCCGAGGCGGCTCAGGAGGCCTTGGGCTTGGGCCGTCGACTCAGCCAGCGCGCGGCGCGCCACGCAATGAGCGCGCCCGCGCTGGCCACGGCAGCCAGCAGCACGACATGCTCCACGTTGCCCACCACCCGCCGCAGCCGCTCGACGTAGCCGCCCAGTCCATAGCCGATGGCCCACCCGCCCCCCACCGAGAGGGGGACGTAGAGGGCGGCCCCGAGCACGTTGGCGACCGAAAAGGACCAGGCATCGAGGCCGAGGGCGCCGGCCAGCGGCCCCGCCGTGAACCTGAGCCCGGGGACGAAGCGGGCGACGAAGACGGCCAGGGCGCCGCGCCGAGCCACAAAGCGCTGCATGGACTCGAGCCGCTCCGGGTGTCCGAGGATCCAGTGCGCGTGGCGCTCGAGCGCGCCCTTGCCGAAGCGGCGCCCCAGCCAGTAGCCGATATTGTCGCCGGTGACGGCAGCCGCGAAGCCGACGGCGAGCACGATGTGCAGCTCGAGCTCTCCACGCCACACGAGGTAGCCCGCGAGGAGGAGGACGGTCTCCTCGGGGACAGGCACTCCCGCGTTGCCGAGGATGACGAGGACGAAGACCGCGACATAGCCCCAATGGGCTAGCAGGGTCGCGGGGTCACCCACCCCCGGGCCCGCGGAGAACCAGCCCGCGATCAGGCTCACGCTGGCGTGGACTTTCTGGGGATGACGGTCACGTGACCGTCCTCTTCGAGGATGGCGTAGCGAACCTCGGCGAAGGTGGTGACGCCTTCCTTGCGCAGGGCCGCCCGGAGCTCGGGGAGGCTCATGCACTCCCGATCGAGATTCGAGCGCAAGACGTGGCCGTGCTTGACGAGGATGGTCGGAGAGTTCTCGACGATGCGCTCGAGCCCCTTGTGGCGGTAGGTCAGCCACGCGATGAGATAGTTGAGCACTATGATGACGGTGGCGCCCAGGAGCCCGCCGCCCAGGGAGTTGTCGTTGCCGATGGCCGCGTTCTGGAGGACGTTGCTGATGATGAGCAGCACGACGAGGTCGAAGGCCGTCATCTGGCCGAGCTGGCGCTTGCCCGCGATGCGAAAGGCCACGAGCAGGAAGCCGTAGACGGCGACGGAGCGGAGGATCTTCTCCGCCACGGCGATGTCCGGCACCAGGATGTTCATGGGCATCTCCTTGGAGTCCCGGGAGTTGAAGGCGGTCGGCCGGCTGCGGTCAGCCTAGCAACCGAGGGGCCCCGGCGCCAAGAAACGCTTGGGGCGAGCGTGTTTGACACTGTCGCGGCTGGGGGCGTAGGCTGGCAGCGGTTGAGCCGGCCGTCGGCGTGGACGAATCGCGGTCAAAGGAGCACACCATGTTTGGTCTTGGAGCACAGGAGCTGGTCGTCATCTTGCTGATCGCCCTCGTCCTCTTCGGCGGCGCCAAGATCCCGGAGCTGGGGCGCTCGCTCGGGCAGGCGATTCGCGAGTTCAAGAAGGGCACGGATGAGCCCGAGGCCAAGACCACCGCCAAGGAGGGCGAGCCCAAGGGCGGAAGCTCCTGACCCGCCGCGCGGTGCCCCGCTCGCGGCGGCCATGAACGCCACCCTGCTGAAGGGCTGGTTGGTCGGGCGGCCGATGCCCCTGGCCCAGGCGCGCCACGAGCGGCTCTCGAAGCGCGTCGCCCTCGCCGTCTTCTCCTCCGATGCGCTCTCCTCCGTGGCGTATGCGACGGAAGAGATCCTCCTCGTCCTCATCCTGGCCGGCATGGCCGCGACCCATCTGGCCGTGCCGGTGGCCGTGGCCATCACCGGGCTCCTCGTGGTGGTCGCCGTCTCGTATCAGCAGACCATCCACGCGTATCCGTCGGGGGGCGGCTCCTACATCGTGGCCCGCGCCAACCTCGGCCCGACCCCGGGGCTGGTGGCCGCCGCCGCGCTTCTGATCGACTACGTGCTGACCGTGTCCGTGAGCGTGGCCGCCGGGGTGGCCGCCCTCACCTCGGCGCTTCCAGAGCTCCTGACCCATCGCGTAGCCCTCGGTGTGGGCTTCATCTGCCTCATCGCCTTCGCCAACCTGCGCGGCCTCCGCGAGTCGGGCCGAGTCTTCGCCGTCCCGACGTACCTCTTCATCGTCACCTTCGCCACGCTGATCTTGGCGGGAGTGTACCGCTGGCTCCACGGCGACCTGATGCCGCTGCCTCCGCCAACCGTGGAGACCGCCGTACCTCTGACCTGGTTTCTCGTGCTGCGCGCGTTCTCCTCCGGCTGCACGGCCCTCACGGGGATCGAGGCGATCTCGAACGGCGTGCCCGCTTTCAAGCCGCCGGAAGCGCGCAACGCCGCCATCACCATGGGCTGGATGGCGGGCATCCTGGGCGCGTTCTTTCTCGGCATCACCATCCTGGCGTCCGCGCTGCAGGTGACGCCCATCGAGAACGAGACGGTGGTGTCGCAGATCGCGCGGGCCCTTTTCGGGACGGGCCTCTTCTACTACCTCATCCAGGCCTCGACCGTGCTCATCCTCGTGCTGGCCGCGAACACCTCGTTCGCGGACTTTCCGAGATTGTCGAGTCTGCTCTCGCGGGATCGCTATGCCCCCCGCCAGTTCACCACCCTCGGCGATCGTCTCGTCTTTTCGAACGGGATCCTCATCCTGGGCGGGCTGGCCGCCCTCCTCATCGTCATCTTCCGGGGCGAGACCCACGCCCTCATCCCACTCTACGCGGTGGGCGTCTTCCTCTCGTTCACGCTCTCGCAGGCCGGCATGGTGCGCCACTGGCTCACGGATCACGGGTCGGGCTGGCACTGGCGGCTCGCCATCAACGGCACGGGGGCCGTGGTCACCGGCCTCGTGACGCTCGTCATCGCCGCCACCAAGTTCTCGCACGGCGCCTGGATCGTGGTGCTGCTCATCCCGCTCATGGTCGCGGCCTTCCAAGCCGTCCATCGCCACTACGAGGCCGTGGCCGAGGAGCTGTCGCTCGAGCACCTCGCCGACGAGCCACCCGTGGCCAACACTGTGCTCGTGCTGGCGGGAGACCTGCACATGGGTGTGGTGCGGGCGCTGCGCTATGCCCAGTCGCTGAGCCCGAATCCCAAGGCCGTGTACGTCGAGATCGATCCCGCCCGTACCCTGCGCCTCGAGGAGCGGTGGGAAAAGGGCGGGTGCGGCGTGCCCCTCGTGGTTCTGTCCTCTCCCTACCGGTCGGTGCTGGGCCCTCTTCTCGACTATGTCGAGCGCCTGCGGGCCCAATCACCCCATCAGATCGTCACCATCGTCATCCCCGAATTCGTGCCGCGCCACTGGTGGCAGCACGCCCTGCACAATCAGACCGCGCTCCTCGTCAAGGGGGCGCTCCTCTTCCGGCCCGGCCTCGTCGTCGTCAACGTGCCCTTTCATCTCAAGGCGTGAGCCGGCGTCTGAAGCTTGACGGCCGCCGCGGCCGCGGCTAGGGTAGGGCCTCCGAGAACAGCCGGTGAATCTCCACGCGCTCAAGAAACTCGTGGTCGGGAGCCCTCTGGCCACGGCCCAGGCCCGTCACGAGCGGCTCTCCAAGACCGCGGCGCTCGCGGTATTCTCCTCCGACGCGCTGTCCTCCGTGGCCTATGCGACGGAGGAAATCCTCCTCATCCTCGTGCTCGCGGGCACCGCCGCCCTCTACCTGTCCATCCCCATCGGCATGGCCATCGCCATCCTGATCGCCGTGGTGGTCAGCTCGTACCGCCAGACCATTCTTGCCTACCCGCAAGGCGGCGGCTCGTACATCGTCACCAAGGACAACCTGGGGACGCTGCCCGGCCTCATCTCGGCGGGGGCGCTCCTCATCGACTACGTGCTCACCGTCGCCGTGAGCATGGCCGCGGGGGTGGCCGCCCTCACCTCGGCCGTCCCTGCCCTCTTCGACTATCGCGTGGCCATCGGCGTCGGCTTCGTGGCGGCGATCACCCTCGCCAACCTCCGCGGCCTGCGCGAATCGGGCAAGCTCTTCGCGCTGCCCACCTACCTCTTCGTGGCCGCCGCGGGCATCCTCATCCTCTACGGGCTCGTGCGCTGGGCGTTGTCGTGGGATGTGGCCGCGCACGCGGCGCGGCCGTTCGTTCCCGCCACGCAGGACCTGACCGTCTTTCTCATCCTCCGGGCCTTCGCCTCGGGGTGCGCGGCCCTCACGGGCGTGGAGGCCGTGTCCGACGGCATTCCCGCCTTCAAGCCCCCGGAAGCCAGAAACGCCCGCATCGTGCTCGGGTGGCTCGGTCTCATCCTCGTCTCGCTCTTCATGGGCATCACGTTCCTGGCGCGGCACTACCATCTGACTCCGATGGTCGAGGAGACCATCGTCTCCCAGCTTGCCCGCCAGATCCTCGGGGAGAGCCCCTTCTACTTCTTCATCCAGGGCGCCACCATGCTCATCCTGGTGCTCGCGGCCAACACGGCCTTCGCCGATTTCCCCCGATTGTCCTTCTTCCTGGCCCGGGACGGCTTCCTCCCGCGGCAGTTCGGCTCGCGCGGCGATCGCCTCGTCTTCTCCAATGGCATTCTGATCCTCGGGGGGACGGCCGCGCTGCTCCTCGTGATCTTCGGCGGCAGCACCCACGGACTCATCCCTCTCTATGCCGTCGGAGTCTTTCTCTCTTTCACGCTCTCGCAGGCGAGCATGGTCCGGCGCTGGCTCGTGCGCCACGAACCGGGCTGGCGCTGGCGCTGGTGGGTCAATGCCGTGGGCGCCACCACCACCGGCGCGGTCGTTCTCGTCATCACGGCCACCAAGTTCACCCACGGCGCCTGGGTCGTGGTGATCCTGATCCCGCTCCTCGTCGCGACGTTCATGGCCATCCATCGCCACTACGCCGATGTGGCCGGGCAGCTCTCCCTCGACGGCTACGAGGGGCCGCCGCCCCTGGAGCACACCGTGCTCGTGCTCGTGGGTGACATCCATCGCGGCGTCATTCACGCCCTGCAGTACGCGCGGACGCTGGCCCCCTCGGTCAAGGGCGTCTACGTCGAGCTCGATCCGGACAAGACGCGTCGCCTGGAGGAGAAGTGGATCAAGTGGGGCATGGGCGCGCCCCTCGTCGTCCTCTCCTCGCCCTATCGATCGCTCCTCCAGCCCTTTCTCGAGTACCTCAACCATCTCCTCGCCCTCGGCGACAACCACATGGTCACCATCGTCATCCCCGAGTTCGTGCCCAAGCACTGGTGGCAGCACCTCCTGCACAACCAGACGGCGCTCCTGATCAAGGGCGCGCTGCTCTTCCGGAAGAATGTCGTGGTCACGGACGTCCCCTACCACCTCCACTAGCAGCCTGCAGGCTGCTGAAAAAGGCCCATCTGCTTCGTTGGCGCCCTCGACAGCAGGTTCAACGTACAGGGAGTACGCCTCACCTGCTGCCTTCGGGCGCCGCCTCGCATCTGGACCTTTTTGAGCAGCCTGCGGGGTATCCCGGGGCCCAAAACAGCCTGGGACGCCCACAATCGTGGCAGGGTCGGGAATATCGCACTTTCTCCGGCAGAGCTTTGCGCGGTGCGGTACGATGACGCGTCGTGGCCGGGGAAGCTCGAGTCCCCCCGCCCGGGGAGGAGGGCCTATGTCGCACACGGTCCTGAACGGGGTAGCGCAGGACATCGTCTTGCGCGCGGCGACCGAGGAAGACCATGAGGCCCTCATAGCCCTCGAGGGCACTGCCCCCAACGCCGGTGCGGAGCTCCTCCAGGCGCGCCGTAACTTCTTCGCTCGTACCGACGCCTATCCTTCGTCCCGGGTCCTCGTGGTCGAGCAGGACGGGGTGGTGGTGGGGGTCGAGTGCGTGGCCATGACCGAGGTCCGCGTGGCGGGTGGTCACCGCAAGACCGCCTACTCCTTTAATACCCGCGTCCTGCCGGGGCTGCAGCGGAGGCGCCTCGGACCCAGCATGCTCGAGGCGGCAGAGCAGTGGGCGGTGGATCAGGGTGCCAGCTACCTCACGGGTCTCATCAAGACCTCCAATTCGCCGTCCATGAAGATGGTCACTTCTCTGGGCTGGCAGACCATAGGGCGCTTCGACTATCTCGTGCTGGATCTCGCCCGCTTCGAGCCCGATGGGACGCCGAGGGCGGTCCAGTTCGACCTGTACCGCGACCCGCACCTGATGCGTCTGCGACTGGCCGCCGTACAGTCCCATCACTTCGTGCCGGTTTTCCTCGAGCGCGAGCTCTTCTCTCCGCCCCCCGACGGCGCCTATACGGGAAGCTGGACGGCGGGTGAGCGCACAGGGACGGCCTGGCTCTCCCTCTGGGACGATAGACCGTCTAGAGGACTCGACCCCTTCGCCTTTCGCGCCGTCAAGGCCTTCGACGTGATGATGGAGGGGCCCGAGGCCCTCGACGCTTTCACGAATCTGGCGGGGGTGCTGCGTCTGCATGGCGTCCGGCAGCTCCTCGTGCCTCTGCCCGCCGAGTCGGCCGCCTGCGCGATGCTGCGCCCGTTCGCCGAGGAGATCGTGGATCTGAACTTCGTGGTCAAGTGCCTGGACGACAGCGGGCCCGTGCCGCCAGGCCCGCTCTTCTTCGACATTCGCCACTGACCCGTCTCGTCCCGGCGCCGCTCTGGTAGACTGAGAGCCCGCCATGAAGACCGAGATCGCCGTCCCCGGGCCGCTCGACGCCACGCAGACCCTCTCGCGCTTCCACCTCTGGGGCGAGGATCCGTGCAATCGCCTCGTCGGCGGCTCCCTCGTGCGCGCGGTGGAAGTCGCGGGGCGCTGGCATGGGTACGAGCTTCGCTGGTCGGGCCCGGTCGACGGCGCGCGCCTGTCCGTATCCGTCCCCGGCACCCGGAGCGCGCGCGTGCTCGATGCGGCCATCGTCGACGCGCGCCACCTCTGCGGTCTCGATCTGGACATCGAGGGGTTCTACCGGGAGACCTCCGCGGACCCGGTGCTGGGCGCCCTTATCCCGCGCCTGCACGGCCTTCGGCCCACCCTCCAGCCGAGGCCACTCGAGATGCTCGTGGGCTCGGTGTGCGCCCAGCAGATCAATCTCGCCTTCGCCTTCACCGTGCGCGCGCGTCTCGTTCGGCGCTACGGGACGCCCGTCAAGGTCGGGCCTCACACCGTGTACGGATTCCCGCGCGCATCGCGACTCGCTCGCGCGCCCGTGGGCGAGCTGCGCCGCATGCAGTTCACCACCCGCAAGGCCGAGTACGTCGTCGGTCTCGCCCGCCGGGTCGCCACGGGCGAGCTGGATCTCGACGCCCTCGCCCGCCGCACGAACGACGAGGTGATCGAGGCCCTCACGGCCGTCCGCGGCTTCGGGCGTTGGACGGCGGAATGGTTCCTCGCCCGGCACCTGGGCCGCGGCGATGTCTGCGCCGCCGGCGATCTCGGCGTGCGCCGGGCCTTCGAGCATTTCTACGGTCGGGGCCGGGAGCTGAGTGAGGCGGCCATTCGCAAGCGCTCGCTTGCCTGGGGACGGCACCAGAACGTGGCCGTGCACTACCTCCTGGCGGGCGAGCGGCTTCGCCTCAAGGCGGCCTGAGGACGCCATGGCCATCAAGCTCAGCCTGCCCATCCTCGGCCAGCCGAATCCAGACGAGCCCAAGGATGTGCATCTGGTCGGCCGCTACGCGCTCGGAGTCACGTGGGCGGACAACCACGCGAGCATCTATCCCTTCGAGCGGCTGCGCCTCGACGATCCCGCGCACCCGATCGAGCCCGGAACGGCGCTGACCCAGGCCATGGGCTGGCCCAAGGACATCAAGAAGCAGCCCGACGGCCTCCGCGTGACATGGTCGGACGGCCACGAGAGCCTCTACCCGTTCCGGACGCTCCGCGCCCTGTGCCGCTGCGCCGGATGCACGGGAGGCCACTAATAGTGGTCACGCCCGGCGAGCCGCACCGCAGGCTCGTGGTCGCCGGCGTCATGGCCTCCATGTTCCTCGCGGCCATGGAGTCGACGGTCGTCGCCACGGCGATGCCCACGGTGATCGCGAGCCTGGGCGGGATCCGGATCTACTCCTGGACTTTCTCGGGCTTCCTCCTCGCCTCGACGGTGACCATGCCCCTCTGGGGCCGGTTGGCCGACCAGTACGGTCGCCGGCGCGTCTACCTGGTGGGCCTCAGCCTGTTTCTCGTGGGCTCGGCGCTCTCGGGGCTGGCGCAGACCATGGCCCAGCTCATCGCCTTCCGCGCCATCCAGGGACTCGGGGCGGGCTCCCTCATCATCATCGGCATGACCATCATCGCCGATCTCTACGGGCTCGAGCGTCGCGCCAAGATGCAGGGGTACTTCTCGGGCGTGTGGGGCGTCGCCTCCCTCGTGGGGCCGGTCATCGGGGGCGTGCTCACGGACGCCGTGTCCTGGCGCTGGGTGTTCTACATCAATCTTCCCTTCGGCCTTCTCGCCATGGCGGCCATCCGATGGGGACTGCCGAGCGAACGATCGGAGCGGCGTGCCTCCGCGTTCGACTACGTCGGCACGGCCGTCTTCGCGGCGGTGATCTCCGCGCTTCTCGTCGGGCTGATCGAGGGAGGCCGCGGCGCCTCGTGGTGGAGACCCTCGGTGCTCGCCCTTCTCGGGCTCTCTGCGGTGCTCCTCGTCGTCTTCGTCCTGATCGAGCGGCGGGCTGCCGAGCCCGTGGTCCCCCTTGCCCTCTTCGCCAATCCCATGGTCCGGGCCGCCTCGGTGACGGGCTTCCTTTCCGGTATGGCCATGTTCGGCGCCATCACCTTCGTGCCGCTCTTCCTGCAGGCGGTCACGGGCACCAGCGCGACCGAAGCCGGTATCGTGCTCGTGCCCTTCGTGATCGGCTGGGTGGTCTTCTCCGTCCTTGCCGCGCGGCTCGTGCTGCGCGTGGGATACCGCTCGATCGTGTTCGTGGGCATGCTGTTGCTCACCGCGGCCTTCGTCCTTCTCGCGGGGTGGAATGAAGGGCTCACGCGGGGGATCGCCATGCGCGACATCAGCCTGGCCGGCGTGGGCATGGGGCTCGTGTTCGTGCCCATGCTCATTGCCGTGCAGAATGCCGTTCCCCGCTCGATGCTCGGCTCCGCCACCTCGCTCACCGGTTTCTTCCGCAGCATCGGCGGCGCGGTAGGGGTGGCGGTGATGGGCTCGGTCATGGCGCAGCGCCTTCACCAGGAGCTGTCGGGGATGCTCGCCGCCGCCCCTCCCGAGCTTCAAGACCGGCTGCGCGAGACCGTGGCCCATCCCGACCTAATCGTCAATCCGATCACCCGTGTGGCCCTCGGGGCCGACGTGCTCGCCCAGATGCGCCCGGCCATGGCGCACGCGGTGGGCGGCGTCTTCGTCGTGGGGCTCGTGGTCGCGGTGGCCGCGCTGGCCTCGGCCTTCCTCGTGCCTGCCGGGCAGGCTCACGAGCTGGCCGCCGCGCAGGAGCCAGCCACGCCCTCGGGCGGCTAGTCGTGCCCGGCGACGCCCCCCTCCTCGAGCGCCTCGCGGGTCTGCCTGCCGTAACGGTGGGTGAGCTCGTGGAGCTGCTGGAGCGCCTGGAGGAGCCCGGGCGCGATCCGCTCCTGGCCGGTCTGGCGGGCGTGGACGAGGACGGCGAGCCGGCCATTCACCCGCTCGTGGCCGCCGTGGTGGAGCACCTGAGACAGAAGCCCGAGACGACATGCTACGCGGCGCTCCTCGAGGCTTTGACGGGGATGTGGAACGCGGCGGTGCGCGGGGCGGTGGTCTCGCGCCTGCGCGCGCAGGGGCTCCCCGCCGACGATCTCCTGTTGCGCCTCGAAGCGTTGTCGCCGACCCTCGGCCTGAAGTCCGAGAGCCGCGAGTGGGCGCGGCAGTGGATGTCCGACCCCACCGCCCAGGACGCGGCCCTCGTCCAGCAGTGCCTGGTACGTTTGCTGCTGGCGCTCCGGGGACTCGCCGAGGCCCGCGCCCGCATGCTCACGGGAGAGCCACCAAAGGAGACGGTATGATCCACCTGCACGAGAAGAACCAGGAGCGGAAGCGGCTGAACGGTCTCATCGCCAAGAGCCCGATGCAGGTGCCCGGCACCGTCAGCGAGCTTTCCAAGCGCGTGTTCTCCGACGGCGCCCTGAGCAAGAAGCACAAAGAGCTGACCGCCCTCAGCGTGGCCGTCGTCCAGAACTGCTTTGACTGAATCGAGCACCGCGTGGAGGAGGTCCTCCACCTGGGTGCCACCGCCGCGGAGATCGCCGAGACCCTCGACGTGGGAGCGATCATGGGAGGGACGGTGAGCATGAAGTCGGTGCGCCACGCCTTCGCCGTCATGGACGAGATCACCGGGAAAGGATCCGCGAGATGACCACCATACCGTCCGGCTACAAGGATCTGCTGGAGAAGAAAGCCTTCGCCAGCCTCGCCACCGTCAACGCCGACGGCACCCCCCAGGTGACCCCCGTGTGGTTCGACTGGGATGGCAGTCACCTCCGCGTCAACACGGCCAAGGGCCGCATCAAGGACAAGAACATGCGGAGCCGGCCCACGGTGGCGCTGGCCATCATGGATCCCGAGAACCCCTACCGGTACCTGCAGGTCAAAGGCCGGGTCGCCTCCGTCACCGAGACGGGAGCCGACGCCCACATCGACGCGCTGGCCAAGAAGTATCTGGGCAAGGATCGCTACCCGTACCGGAAGGCCGACGAGGTGCGCGTCACCTTCGCCATCGCGCTGGACCGCGTCCAGGTCATGGGCTAGATCGGGGCGAAGGGCAGGGGACAGCTAGAGTCATGATCGCGCTCGACGCCATCTCCAAGGGCTTCGGCGGCCGTTTGCTGCTTCGCGAGGCCTCCTGGCGCATCGGCCGCGGCGAGCGCATCGGTCTCGTCGGCCCCAATGGCGCGGGCAAGACCACGCTCTGCCGCATCCTGGCGGGCGAGGAGCCGCCGGATGCCGGGCACGTCCATCGCGATACGGGCGTGAGCGTGGGCTACCTACCCCAGGACGTTGGTGGCCACGAGGCCGGCACCGTGCTCGCGGAGGCGCTGTCCGGGTTCGAGGAAGTGTGGCGGCTCGAGGCCGAGCTCGAGCGGTTGGCCGGTCTCATGGCCGATCCCGCCGCGGGTGAGGCGGCGACCGAGCGCTACGGGGAGATCCAACACCGCTTCGAGGCCCTGGGCGGCTATCGGCTCGAGGCCCAGGCCAAGGTCATCCTGGGTGGGCTCGGCTTCGCCGCCGACGATGTCCACCGCACGCTCGCGGAGTTCTCGGGAGGCTGGCGCATGCGGGCGGCCCTGGCCAGGCTCCTCCTCCTCGCCCCCGATCTCCTCCTCCTCGACGAGCCGACCAACCACCTTGACATCGAGTCGCTGCAGTGGCTGGAGGGATTTCTCTCGTCGTACGAGGGCAGCGTGGTCGTCGTCTCCCACGACCGGTATTTCCTCAACCGGATGGTCACCTCCATCGCGGAGGTGGCGGACGGCGTCATCACCCTCTACGCGGGCGACTACGATCATTTCCTCGTCGAGCGCGAGGCGCGCCAGGCCCTCCTCGAGGCGCGAGCGCGCAATCAGGCCAAGCGCGTGGCGGAGATCGAGCGCTTCGTCGAGCGTTTCCGCTACCAGGCGACCAAGGCGCGCCAGGTGCAGAGCCGCGTCAAGATGCTGGACAAGCTCGAGCGCATCGAGGTCGGGCGGGGGGTGCGCCGCATCCGCTTCACGTTTCCTCAGCCGCCGCGCACGGGGCGGCTCGTGGGACGCCTCGTGGGCATCCACAAGGCCTATGGCCCCACGGTGGTCTACGACGGCGTCGACTTCGAGGTCGAGCGGGGGCAGCGGGTGGCGCTCGTGGGCATCAACGGCGCGGGCAAGTCCACCCTCCTCAAGATCCTGGCGGGCGTTCTCGCCATCGACGCGGGGGAGCGGACGCTGGGGACACACGTCGGGGTGCACTACTACGCGCAGCATCAGCTCGACGCCCTCGATCCGTCACGCACGGTCCTCGAGGAGCTCGAGGTGGCGGATCCGGCGTCCAGCATCGAGCGCCTACGCTCGATCCTCGGCTCCTTTCTCTTCAGCGGCGACGACGCGGACAAGCGCGTGGCCGTGCTGTCGGGCGGAGAAAAGGCCCGCGTGGCCTTGGCCAAGATGCTCGTCCGGCCCGCCGCGCTCCTGTGTCTCGACGAGCCCACCAACCACCTCGACCTCGCCTCCAAGGAGGTGCTCGAGGACGCGCTCGTGAGCTTCTCGGGCACCATCGTGTTCATCTCGCACGACCGGTACTTCATCAATCGGATCGCCAGCCACGTGGTCGAGGTCGATCACGGCCGCCTGCACGTTCACCTCGGCAGCTATGACGACTATCTCGAGCGCAAGACGGTCATGGCGGCGCCGCCCAAGGCGGCGTCCGTCGCGACCGGCCCCGCGCCTCGTCGGCCCGCGCCGCATGCGCCCGCGTCGCATCCAAAGGGCGCATCCTCGACGCCGACTCCGGCGAAGTCCAGGATGCCCAAAGCCGTCTCGAAGGAGATCAAGGCCCTCAAGACGCGGCTGGCCGCCGTGGAGACCCAGATCGCCGAGCTGGAGAGGCGTCTGGAGGAGATTGCTCTCGCTCTGGCCGATCCCGACCTCTATCGTGATGGCGAGCGCGCCCGCACCATCGCGCAGCAGCGAAGGGACGCCGAGCAGCAGGTGGCCTGGCTCATGAAGGAATGGGAAGACCTCTCGCTTTCCCTTGCCTCCGTCGAGAAGCCATGACGCCCGCGGAGCGGTTCGTTCCCATCGAGGACGCCGCCGCCCTCCGGCGCGAGCGGGCCCGCGCGCGCGAGCTTCGCCAGAGCGGCTGGTGGAAGCGGCGCATTGCCGACGGGCGGTGCCACTATTGCGCCCGCGCGGTGGGCGCGCGCGCCCTCACCCTCGATCACGTGGTGCCGTTGATCCGCGGCGGCCGCTCCGTCAAGGGCAACGTCGCGCCCGCCTGCAAGGACTGCAACATCAAGAAGCGGTCGCTCCTGCCGTGGGAGTGGGACGCGTATCTCGCTCGCCTCACCCGTCCCGACCCCGACTAGATACGCACAAGCAACAGAAGTCGAAAGCCAACGGCGCTCTTTCGCCCACGAGCGGTGGGGGGTCCGGGGCGCTGGGTGAGGCGCAGCCGAAGGCGAGCCGAGCCAACCCTGAGGAGGAGCGGCGCTCGCTCCCCCCCGGATCAAATCTGTCTGAAATTCTGGGCATTGTCAGCCCATGCCTTCCCGGAGTGGAATGCGCGTCAGCGGTACCACATTCCTCCAAGGAGGCGAGCATGAGGACGACACGGTGGCTGGCAGCGATGGTGGTGAGCGCGTGGTGGCTGGCGGGCGGCCCGGCGTGGAGCGCCGACGACAAGCCGCATCCTCCGCAGACGAAGGCGCAGGCGCACGTCGACGGCAGGGTCAACATCAACGAGGCGGATCACACCGAGCTCATGAAGCTCGAGGGCGTGGGCGCGGGCATGGCGAAGAAGATCGTCGCCTGGCGCGAGGCGCATGGCCCCTTCAAGCGCGCCCGGATCTCGAGAAGGTGCCGGGCGTGGGCAAGGCCGTGCTCGACAAGAACCACGGGCGCATCGCGGTGAAGTGAAAAAACTCTTTTCCCCCGCAGACGACTTAGGTAGGATAAAGGAAATCGGTCGGAGCTCACACAGGCTTCCCTGGATCGTCCCCCGTGGCAATCCCGCCGTGGGCGACGTGACCGAGCCTCGAGCCGGGAGTCGGCGTCCGGCGCGTGGTGGTGGTCCTGGGCCCCGCTATGGGCCGCGCCGAGAAAGGGAGGTGATCCAGCCGATGTGTACCCCTACGGTGATCTGTGAGGTGGTCACCTCCTAAGGCCCTGACGTAAAGCAGGCGCAGGTGGGCCTGGAGGACCCAGGAGCCACCGGCCCCGACGGTCCCGCTTTTCACCAGCGGGGCGGCACGGACGTACCGAAGCCGCAGACGCCGTCGGGGCTTTTTTTGTTCGAGGGCCTCCGTGGCCGAGAAAAATAAAACGACCCGCCGGAGAACCCGGCGGGCCGTCAAGTGATCAGTCGGAGAGATTAGACCTTGCGGACGTTGGAGGCTTGTAGTCCCTTCGGACCCTTGGTGACCTCGAATTCGACCTTGTCGCCCTCGGCCAGGCTCTTGAAGCCCTGGGCCTGGATGGCGCTGTAATGGACGAAGACGTCCTCGCCGCCCTCGACCTGGATGAAGCCGTACCCCTTCGCGTCGTTGAACCACTTGACCGTGCCCTGTGCCATACGTCTGGTTCCTCTCTCCTTGGGACGGCCCCTGAGACCGCCCCCGTGATCCCCGCGCCACCATGGCTGGGGCTCCCCCAGGATCGGGGGAAACAAAAAAAGCGCCGTCGAGGACTCAGGTCCTCTCGGCGCCGCTTGCTAAGACTCGAACTTTTCGCTCACGTACGGATCAGGCACGTCACGATGCGACCAGCGACACGCTAGCAGAGGGAGTTCCCCCCTGTCAAGACGCTTGTGCCCGCGGTGGAAATGAAGAAGCCGCGGCCGGCGTGTCCGCGTGAGCGGAAGCCGGCCGCGGCGAGGTGTCGTTAGACCTTGCGGACGTTGGCCGCCTGGAGCCCCTTCGGCCCCCTGGTCACTTCGAACTCGACCTTGTCACCCTCGGCCAGGCTCTTGAAGCCCTGGGCCTGGATGGCGCTGAAGTGCACGAACACGTCCTCGCCGTCTTCCTGGGAGATAAAGCCATACCCCTTCGCATCGTTGAACCACTTCACGCTTCCCTGAGCCATTTCTACGACCTCTTTCTTTGAGGCATACCGCCTCGGTGATGCCCCGTCACCATGACGGGGGCGC
>DASQAK010000145.1:0-23235 GCA_035635755.1 Candidatus Methylomirabilota bacterium
TTGGCCGGCGCTTCGCCGTCCTTGAGAAAGGCGACGATCCCGCACTGCTCCACTCCGCGATCGTGCAGGCTCACGCCGGGTCGCTTCGCGAGCTCCCGCCGCAGCAGCGCGCCGAGCGCCTTGACCCGTGCTTCGATCGCGTCGATGCCCACGCGCATCGCGTAACGGGCGGCGACGCCCAGGCCGATCTGGCCAGCGATGAATCGCTCCCAGTTCTCGAACCGGCGCGCGTCGTCGCGGACGACGTAGGTGTCGCTGTCGGTCCAGGAGGCGGCGTGGAGATCGATGAACGGCGGCTCGAGGCTCTCGATGGTGTCGCGCCGCACGTAGAGGAAACCGGTGCCGCGGGGCCCGCGCAGATACTTGCGGCCCGTGGCCGCGAGCATGTGGCAGCCGATCTGCCGCACATCGACCGCGAGCTGGCCGACCGACTGGCAGGCATCGAGCAGATAGAGGATGCCGTGGCGCGCGGCGATGCGGCCGACGTCGGCCGCCGGATTGACGAGCCCGCTTCGCCCGGGCACGTGCGTGATCGCGATCAGCTTCGTGCGCGGACCGATCGCGCGCTCGAGCGCGGCGAGGTCGAGCTGCCCGGACGCGCCGCTGTCGACCACGTCGATCTCGATCCCCACGCGCGCTTTCATCTGCAGGAACGCGAGGTAGTTCGACAGGTACTCGGCCCGCGCGGTGATGACGCGGTCGCCCGCCCGGAACGGAACCGCGTAGAAGGCCATGTCCCAGGCGCGCGTGGCGTTTTCCACGACCGCGATCTCGTCCGGGCGCGCACCGATCAGCGTGGCGACGGCGTCGTAGACATCCGCGATGCGATCGGCGGCTTCGTCCGCGGCCTCGTAGCCGCCGATGGCGGCCTCGCGCGCCAGGTGGCTCGTCACCGCGTCGAGGACCGGACGCGGCGGCAAGGCAGAGCCCGCGTTGTTGAAGTGGAGAACGTTGGCCACACCGGGCGTGTCCGATCTGAGCAACGGTACGTCGAGCGTCATGACGGCCTCCTCCGTTGCGGCTCGAAAATCTATTTCTGGATGCGCACCACCACGGAGGCGGGCAGCCTCGCGAGAAAGTCGCCAAGGGCCCGCTCCATGTAGATTCGATCCTTGGACTCGAGGGTGACCTTGACCTTGTACTCGGGATTGGCGAGCTCGGGGTAGGAGCCCAGCATGAGCTCCGGATAGCCGCGCACGACCTCGTTGAGGTGCTCGGCCAGCGTTCCCTCGCCCACGCTCAGAAAGACGCTGACGAGATGGAAGGGCTCGTCGCGGAACTGCTCCTTGAGCCCCTCGAACTTCTGGCGGAAGAGCTCGGGCACGCCCGGCAAGACGTAGACGTTCCTCATCACCACGGCGGGAAAGACGAGCCCGTCGCCCATCATGGGAAGCGCCCCTTCGGGGATCTCGGCCATGCGCAGGCGCGCCGCGTTGAGGTTGCCGCCCGAGAAGCGCTGGATGACCTCGACCATGCGCGCGTCCCGCACCACGGGCACCCCGAAGGCGCGCGCCACGCCCTCGATGGTCACGTCGTCGTGGGTGGGCCCCACGCCGCCCGAGGTGAAGACCACGTCGAAGCGCCCGCTGAACTGCGCCACCTCCGCCGCGATCTGGTCCACCTCGTCGGGGATGACCACGATGCGGCGCACGTCCACTCCGAGGGCGCGCAGCTCGCGGCAGAGGTAGGCCGCATTGGCGTCCACGACCTTGCCGGAGAGGAGCTCGTTGCCGATGAGGATGATGCCTGCCGTCCGGCCCATGGGGGCCTCATGGTAGCATGCGGCGGCGGAATGATAGAATGCTCGCGCGGTTCGCGGGACGGGAACGCGAGCGGCCAAGGAGATGCACAGGATGCCGACGGAGTCGCAACCGATCTCGCTCAGCGGCTGGGCCCTCGTTCTCGGCGCGTCTTCCGGCTTCGGGGCGGCGACGAGCATGGCCCTGGCCCGGGCCGGACTCAATGTCTTCGGCGTGCACCTCGATCGCAAGGCCACCCTCCCCAATGCCGAGCGCCTCGCGGCGGAGATCAAGGGCATGGGCCGCGAAGCGCGGTTCTACAACATCAACGCGGCGGACGAGGAGAGGCGCGCGGAGACGGCGGCGGACATGGAGCGCATCCTGCGCGAGCGGGGCGAGGAAGGCCAGCTCCGCGTGATGCTCCACTCGCTGGCCTTCGGCACCCTCAAGCTCTTCATGACCGACCCCATGAAAGAGGCCGTCACGAAGGCGCAGATGGACATGACGGTCGACGTGATGGCCCACAGCCTCATCTACTGGGCGCAAGAGCTGGTGGGGCGCGGACTCATGGGGCGGGGCGGCCGCATCTATGCCATGACCTCGTCGGGAGGCGCGCGCGCCCTGCCCTTCTACGGGCCGGTGTCGGCGGCCAAGGCCGCCCTCGAGTCCAATATCCGCCAGCTTGCCGTGGAGCTGGCTCCGCATGGCATCGCGGCCAACTCCATCCGGGCCGGCGTGACGGACACGCCGGCGCTGCAGAAGATCCCCGGCAGCGACGCCATCAAGGACTCCGCCCTCCGGCGCAATCCGCATCGGCGGTTGACCACGGTCGAGGACGTCGCCAAGGCCATCGTGGTGCTCTCGCATCCGGACACGTACTGGATGACTGGGAATGTCATCGGCGTGGACGGGGGCGAAGAGATCGTCGGCTAACCGGCAGGACCTCACGGGAGCTCATCGATGAGTCCGACCTACGACGTTGTGGTGGCGGGAAGCGGCAACGCCGCCCTCTGCGCGGCTCTCGCTGCGCGAGAAGCCGGCGCTTCTGTGCTGATCGTCGAGAAGGCGCCGGAGTCTCAGCGCGGCGGTAACTCCTTCTTCACGGCGGGCGGGTTCCGTTTCGCCCACCAGGGGCTCGAGGATCTCCGGCGCGACATCCTGCCCGACATCTCCGAGGAGGAGGCGCGCGCCATCGTGGTCCCTCCCTACACGGAGAACCAGTTCTACGACGACCTGATGCGGGTGACGGAGGGGCGCGCGGACTTCGACATGGCCCAGCATCTCGTCCAGCGCTCGCGTCCCACCGTGGCCTGGATGCGGAGCCAGGGGCTCCGCTGGATCCTCATGTTCGCCCGCCAGTCCTACCAGGTCGAGGGCAAGCACCAGTTCTGGGGCGGGCTCAATGTCGAGGCGGTGGGCGGCGGGCCCGGCCTCGTGGAGATGCAGCTCGATCGCGCGCGCAAGGTGGGCATCGAGGTGCGCTACAGCCACGGGGCGCGGCGGCTCCTCACCGACGACCAGGGCGGCATCACCGGCCTCGTCGTGCGCGCCCCGGAAGGCCTCGTCGAGATCCCGACCCGCGCGGTGGTCCTGGCCTGTGGCGGCTTCGAGGCGAACCCGGAAATGCGGACGCGCTATCTCGGACCGAACTGGGACCTCGCCCGCGTGCGTGGCACCCGCCACAACACGGGCGAGGGCATCCGCATGGCGCTGGACATCGGAGCGCAGGCCTATGGCCACTGGTCCTCCTGTCATGCCGTCCAGTGGGATCTGAACGCGCCCCCTTTCGGCGATCGCAAGGTCGGGGACATGTTCCAGAAGCACTCCTACCCGCTGGGCATCATCGTGAATGTCCACGGCCAGCGCTTCGTCGACGAGGGCGCGGACTTCCGCAACTTCACGTACGTCAAGTACGGACAGGCCGTCATCCGGCAGCCTCAGCAGACGGCGTTCCAGATCTTCGATCAGAAGACCCTGCCCCTCCTTCGCGAGGAGTACCGCATCCGCGAGATCACCAAGGCGGAGGCCCCGACCATCGAGGAGCTGGCCAGGAAGCTCGAGATCGACCCGCAGGGCCTCGTCCGCACCGTCGGCGAATTCAATGCCGCCGTGCAGGACAAGCCTTTCAATCCCGCCATCCTCGACGGACGGGGGACGCGGGGCATCACGCCCCCCAAGACGAACTGGGCCCAGGCCCTCGACACGCCGCCCTATGTGGGCTTCGGCGTCACGTGCGGGATCACCTTCACCTTCGGCGGTCTCCGGGTGGATCTTCGCGCTCAGGTGCAGGACATCGAGGACCAGCCCATTCGCGGCCTCTATGCCGCGGGCGAGCTGGTGGGCGGGCTCTTCTACCACAACTATCCGGGCGGAGCCGGGCTCATGGCCGGCTCCGTCTTCGGCAGGATAGCCGGCGAGTCGGCGGCACGGGATCTCAGCTCCGCGCGGGGCTGAAGCCCCGCCGATGGAAAAGCTGACCGACTTCCTGTTCATCGCCCAGGTGATGATCCTGGCCGCCATCGTGATCCGGTGGTCGGCGCGCCGGCGCGTCCCTGGCGTGGCCGGCCTCGGCCTCATCGGCTGGCTTGCCCTCACGGGCTCGCTCGCCATCCAGGGGTTCTTCGCGGACTGGAGCCGTCTGCCGCCCCGGCTCCTGCCCGCCGTGCTCGTACCGATGATCGGCGGCCTGCTCCTCCTCACTTACTCGCGACAGACGCGCGCCCTTCTCGCCGCGACTCCGCTCGAGTGGCCGATCTATCTGCAGTCCTTCCGCATCCTCATGGAGATCATTCTCTGGCTGCTCTACGTCCAGCATCGGGCGCCCGCGATCATGACCTTCGAGGGGCGCAACGTGGACATCCTGGTGGGCCTGACCGCCATCCCCGTGGTGTACTTCTGCTTCGTCAGGAAAGTATGGCCGAAGCAGGTCGCCCTCTGGTGGAACGCGATCGGTTGTCTGATTCTCCTCAACGTCGTCGTCCACGCCCAGCTCTCGACGCCGTCGCCCTTCCGCGTCTTCCTCACCGATCCGCCCGTCACCTTCATCGGCGACTGGCCCTATATCTGGCTGCCCGGCTTCCTTGTCCCCCTCGCCTGGCTCCTCCACGCGGCGTCCATCATCCAACTCCGCCGCTCCTAGAAAATTCTCGGCGGGGCCGTACTAGGCAGGCTTGGTGACTTCGTCGAGCCAGTTCAGGACGTCCGCGAAGGGCTGCTCCCAGCCCTCCTCGAGCATGAGGAGGTGGCCGTGTCCGGGCGCCTCGAGATATCGGGAGCCATAGCGCGCGGCGATCTTGCGCTGGACGGCGGCCGGGGTGATGCGATCGTCCGCGGCGCCGAGGACCAGCGTCGGGCACCGGATCGCCGCGGCGTCTACTGTGATCCTGCCCAGCGCCATCTGGCGGGCCGCGCGCGCCGACTCGGGCACCAGGTTGGCAAAGGCCCAGGCCTGGCGCTCGGGCGAGAGCCGATTGCCGATCAAGTGGAGGGCGTCCTCGCGGGTGGGCGTGAACTCGCGGCTTCGCAGCATGGCCAGGGCGTAGTGCGGCAGGGACATCAGCAGCGACCACGTGACCACGCGGATGCCGTGGGGCGCGGCGCTCGTGGCAAAGACCGCCGCGCGAACACGCCCGCCCTCGGCCACTTTCTGCGCGATCAGCCCGCCCATGGAGTGCCCGATCACCACCGCCTCGCCGAACTGGCGCAGGCAATCCTCCACGTCCTCGACGTATTCCGAGACCGAGACGCGGCCCAGGTCGGTCACGGGCCGGCTGCCGTGGTGCCCGCGAAGATTGACGGCCCAGGAGTCCCAGCCCGACTGGGCGGCGGCGTAGAGCCAGGGGCGCAAGTACCAGGCGCCGCCATTCATGCCGTGGACGAGGAGGAGCGGATAGGGCTTCACCGGCCCCACGGCCGGAGCGTGCTCGAGGAGGAGATCTCCGATGCGCTCCACGGTGCCTATCCTACGTCAGCCAGCGTGGGCTCTCAGGGTCTCCAGAACGAGGGCGGCCGTCGTGTGGATGTCCTTCAGGTCCACCCACTCGTTGACGGTATGGATATCGCGCATCCCGCAGCCGAGGTTGGCGATCTCGAGCCCCCGCGCGGCGAGGACGTTGGCGTCAGAGCCGCCGCCCGTGGCCCGCGTGGTCAAGGTCCGGCCGAGCTTCTTCGCACCCTGGTTGACGAGGCCGACGATGGGCGCGTGGTCGGGAACGTCGAGCCGCTCATACTGCCGGTCTATCTGAGCCTCGAAGCGCGCCCGGTGCACGCCGGCTTCCAGGGCGACCTCGTGGCGGGCGGCGGCTTCCTCGAAGCGGCGCCGCATGTGCTCGGTCTGCGCCTCGAGCTTCTCCACGGACAGGCTCCGCGCCTCGCCCTTCACGATCACCCGCGTCGGCACGATGTTGGTGGAGAGGCCGCCCTCGATCACGCCGAGATTGGCGGTGGTCTCGGCATCCAGCCGACCGAGCTTCATGCCGGCGATGGCCTCGCTGGCGATCTGGATGGCCGACAGGCCCCGCTCCGGGCAGATGCCGGCGTGCGCCTCGAGGCCCGTCACGGTAAAGGTGAGCCGGTTGGCCGCGGGGGCCCGCGTGATGAGCTCGCAGACACCATCCACGTCGAGGACGAGGCCGCGGCGCGCCTTGAGGCGCCCCGTGTCGAAGTGCTTGGCCCCGAGGAGACCGGTCTCCTCGCAGATGCTCAGCACCACCTCGATATCGCCGTGAGGAATGCTCGCCTCGCGCAGGACCCGGATGGCCTCCAGGATAGCCACGATCCCGGCCTTGTCGTCACCGCCCAGCACCGTGGTCCGGTCCGTGCGCACGATGTCGCCCTCGACCTGGACGCGGATCTTCTCGGCGGGCCCCACCGTGTCCATGTGAGCCGAGAGCAGGAAGGGCGCCGCGGCCGGCTTGGTGCCCGCGAACCGCGCCAGCACGTTGCCCGTCTCGCCCCCCACCTTCTCGCCGGCATCGTCCACCTCGATCGTGGCCCCCATGCCCTTGAGAATGGTCTCCAGGCGCCGCGCGATGCTTCCCTCGCGCCTGGACAGGCTCGAGATGGAGACGAGGTCGAGGAACTCGTCCTTGATCCGGGCGGCGTTGATCATGCGGGCTCCGTGTGAAGGTGCCGGAGCAGCCAGTCGCGGCTTCGCTTTACCGCCTCGTGCCGGTGGAGTGGATCGGTCAAGCGATGATCGGCCCCCGGAAGCATGCAGAGCTCCCGCGGCTCCCCCGCCCGCTCGAAGAGCGCGCGCCCATGCTCGGGCGGCACCACGTCGTCACAGCCGCCCTGAACGACGAGCAGGCTGGCCACCCCCGCGGGCGCCACGGCGTTGCGGCCCGCTCGCACCTCGGCCACGAGGGCGGGCCCGGGCGCGGTGATATCGGTCGGATCCGAGGGAGGCAGCCCCGTCAGGTTTGCCGGGGCATTCCACGTCACCACCGGCATGGCCGCGCGGCGACGTGAGGCCGCCCACAGCGCGACATAGCCCCCGAGGCTCGAGCCGAGCAGGCCGAAGCGCCCGTTGAGCGCCGCGTGCCCCTCGAGATGCTCGAGCACGGCTTCGACGTCGGCGATGCGCGAGGCGATGGTGGCATTGCGGCCGAGCCCGCCCGACTCGCCGCTGCCCCGGAAGTCGAAGCGGGCGAGGGCGAGGCCGGCCTCCGGAAAATCCTGGGCGAGCAGGAGATACTTGTCGCTGTCCTTGGAAGCGCCCATGCCATGGCAGGCGATCACGCAGGGCGCGGGCTGGCGCCGAGGCAGGTGCAGCACACCCACCACGGAGGCGCCGGCGATGGACAGCGCGAAGGGCTCGCTGATCACGACCAGGGAAGATCGAAGAGGGCGCAGGTGTTGGCGCCGATCTGGTCGATGACTTCGTCGACGGGCGTCCGCTTGATCTTGGCGATCTCCTCGGCCACCCGCGTGACGACCCACGGGCCCGAAGGCATCCCCTCGAGCTCGCCCTTGTACGGCCACGGGCCGTCGCTTTCCACGAGGAGGGAGGTCAGGGGCACCGCCTCGACCATCTCGCGGTCCCGCTCGCGGTAGATCACTTCGGGCGTTACCGACACCACGTAGCCCGACTCCACGATGTCGCGAGTCACCTCGGCGGGCGCCTTGTGCCAGTGGAAGACGGCGCGATCGATGCCGTGGGTCTTGAGGGCTTCCAGAGCGCCCACGGCCGCCCCATGGGGAGCGTGGAGAATGACGGCCAGGTCATAGCGGCGCGCCAGATCGAGGAGCCGCCCGAGGTGTCCTCTCGCCCGCGTCATGCGGTCCGCCGCGTCGCTCGCGCCCTCGAGGCTGTACCAGGGCAGCCCGACCTCGCCCAGGGCCACCAGCCACGCGTGGTTGGCCATGAGCTGCGACTCCACGCCCGCCAGGTCCTCATCGGTCAGGTGGTGCCACTCGGGATGAAAACCCATGGCGGGCCACACGGCCTTGCCGGAGGCGGTGGCCGCCTTGAGCGTGCGAACATTGGTCTCGAGGTCGCAGCCGACGGCGATGGCGCCCCAGACGCCGTGCTCGGTGGCCCGCGCGAGCGTGCCGCGCAGGTCCTCGTAGGCGGGATCGTGAAGGTGGCAGTGGCTGTCTATGAGCATCGCGGTGACGGGCTCCTGTCAGGCTCCGGCCACGACCATCTTGCCGATCAGGACCGTGGGCGCCGCGGTGCGGTCGCGGAAGACCAGGTCATTGCCGACGCCCTCGATGGCGCGGAACATTTCGAGCAGATTGCCTGCCACCGTGATCTCTTCCACGGGATAGGCCAGCTCGCCATTGTCGATCCACATGCCCACGGCGCCCCGGGAATAGTCGCCCGTGACGCCGTTGACCCCGAATCCGATGAGCTCCGTGACGTAGAGACCCTGCTTGACACCGGCCACGAGCACGCGCGGATCCGTGGGGCCCGCGGCCAGGTAGAAGTTTGTCGTGCCCACGGTGACCCCGCTGCCGTCGCGGGCGGCGTGGTGCGTGGAGGCCATGCCGAGCTTGCGGGCCGTGTAGGTATCCAGGAGATACGAGGTGAGCACGCCCTTGTCCACGACCACCGTCCGGCGCACGGGGAGGCCTTCGCCGTCGAAGGGCCGCGAGCCCAGGGCTCCGGGGACAGTCCCGTCATCCACGAGGGTGACGGCGGGCGAGGCGATCTGCTCCCCGAGCTTGCCCACCAGGAAAGAAGCCCCGCGATAGAGCGAGGGGCCCGCGGCGGCACCCGCGATGTGACGGATGAGGCTCGCCGCCATCTCGGGATCGAAGATCACGGGCACCTCGCAGGTCTTGACGCGCCGGGCCCCGAGGCGACGGAGGGCGCGGCGGGCCGCGGTGCGCCCGATGTCCTCGGGAGCGTCGAGGCGCTCGCGCTTGCGGGTGGCGTGATACCAGCCGTCGCGCTGCATCTGGCCATTCTGCGAGGCCACGGGTGAAGCCGAGAGGCTGAAGGACGAGGTCTCGTACTCGCCGGCAAAGCCGTGGCTCGTGCCGTACGCATACCGCGTCTGGCGATCGGCGAAGTCCCCGCCTTCGGAGTTGGTGATGCGGGGGTCGGTCTCGAGCGCCGCCGCCTCGCAGCGCCGGGCCAGCGTGATCTTGTCTTCGGGCGCGAGGTCGTGGCCCGTCGGATCGTGGAGGTCGAGGCTCGGAATGCTACGGGCGAGGTCGCCCGCCTCGGGCAGCCCGCCGAGCGCGTCGGGCGCCGTCACCCGGGCGAGCGAGACTGCCTCCTCCACGAGGCGCTCCACGGAAGCGCGGGAGAGATCAGACGTCGAGGCCGCCGCTACCGACTGGCCGACGAAGACGCGCAGCGAGAGGTGTTGCTCGCGGGCGTGCTTGACGGTGTCCACCTGCCCCAGCCTCACCTGCGCCGAGAAGGCCTGGTCCTCGAGGAGGAAGGCGTCCGCCGCGGTCGCTCCCCGCCCGCCCGCCCGCTTCAGGACATCATGGACGAGATCGAGCACGGCCTAGACCTGGGTTCCGCCGACGGTGATGCCATCGATGCGCGTGGTCGGCATCCCCACGCCCACCGGCACGGACTGGCCATCCTTGCCGCACGTGCCCACGCCCTCGTCGAGCTTGAGGTCGTGGCCGACACGGCTCACCCGCGTCAGCGCGTCGGGGCCATTGCCGATGAGCGTGGCGCCCTTGACCGCTTTCGTGATCTGGCCGTCCTCGATCAGGTAGGCCTCGCTGGCCGAGAAGACGAACTTGCCGTTGGTGATGTCGACCTGCCCGCCGCCGAAGTTGACGGCATAGAGACCGCGCGGAACCGAGCGGATAATATCCGCGGGATCGTCCTGCCCGGCGAGCATGAAGGTATTGGTCATGCGCGGCATGGGCGGATGCGCGTACGACTCGCGCCGGCCATTGCCGGTGGCGGCCATGCCCATGAGCCGGGAATTGAGGCGGTCCTGCATGTAGCCGCGCAGGATGCCGTTCTCGATCAGGACATTGCGCCGGGTGACGTTGCCCTCGTCGTCGACGTTGAGCGATCCGCGCCGGTTGGCGATGGTGCCGTCATCGACCACGGTCACGAGTTCGGAGGCGACCTGCTGGCCGAGTCGTCCCGAGAAGGCCGAGGTGCCCTTGCGGTTGAAGTCGCCCTCGAGCCCGTGCCCCACCGCCTCGTGGAGGAGGATGCCCGGCCAGCCCGGTCCCAGCACCACCGTGAGCTCGCCCGCGGGCGCCGCGACGGCGTGGAGCTTGATCACGGCCTGCCGCACGGCCTCGGAGGTGTAGTGGCGCCAGCGCTCCTGCTCGAGGAAGAAGTCGAAGGGCACGCGCCCGCCGCCGCCATAGCCGCCCATCTCGCGCTTGCCGTTCTCTTCCACGATCACGGTGACGTTGAGCCGGGTGAGCGGCCGGACATCGCCCACCGTCCAGCCGGAAGGCGTGGCGATGAGCACCACCACGTCTTCGCTGCCCAGGCTCGCGATGACCTGCCGCACGCGAGGATCGGCCGCTCGCGCGGCGGCATCCATCTGGCCGAGGAGCTTGACCTTGCGGTCGAGGGCCGCGGTGATGGGTGTCTCGGCGAGACTGTAGAGATCGTGAGGCTTGCCGCCGCTCACCGCCACCACGGCCGAGGACGAGGCAGAGTCCGCGATGGCACGGGCCTGGCGGGCCGCTTCCTCGAGATTGGGCAGCGCCAGATCATCGGTGTGCGCGTAGCCCGTGCGCTCTCCCGACTGCGCGCGGATGCCCGCGCCCTGGCTCACGTGGCGCGAGGCCTTCTTGACCGCGCCTTCCTCGAGGACCAGCTCTTCGCTGACGCGATACTCGAGGAAGAGATCGGCGTGATCGACGCGGCCGGCGAGCTCTGATCCGAGAAGACGATCGAGGGCTGATGCGGAGAGACCAAACCTGTCTTCGAAGAAGCGTTCCGGACGGGCCAGCATTTGGTTCTCCATTGGCGCGAAGGGTTTGATCCTAGCATCGGCCGCCGAGGGGGCTTCTAGTAATTCTACGAGAAACTTCACTGTGTTCGATATCCGAACACAGGAGCTGCGGCTTCCTAACTTCCGGTCACTTAGGCTACCTGAGCGAAGACCCTCGTTGAGGGATTTTTGCTAACGGTCCAGACCCTGCTGGACGATCTCGTGGATGACCCGCAGGCCGGCCATGACAGATGGCCCTGGAGACAGGATATCAGCCCCGTCCACCTCGTGAATTCGTCCCGCCTTGACGGCGCTGATGCCTGACCACCCCGCCCTTGTCCGTATCGTCTCGACGTCCACGGGCTTGCCGCACCAGGAGGCCAGGATGATCTGAGGATCCCGGCGTACCACTTCGCCCGGGTCCACGATGCGCTCCTTCGCCGAGGGCTTGTCTCGTAGCTCGGAAAAGATATCCCGCCCGCCGGCCAGCTCGATGATCTCCGACACCCAGCGGATCCCCGCGATGAGCGGGTCATGCCACTCTTCGAAGTAGACGCGCGGCCGGTCCGGCCACACGCTCGAGAACTCCCGGATCTGGCGGATGTCATCTCGCATGTCCTGCACGAGGTCACGGGCGGCCTTGTCGAGCCCGAGGAGCCCGCCCACCAGGAGGATGCTTTCCAGGATGTCGTCCACGGAGCGCGGGTTGGAGCAGAAGACAGGCAGCCCGCCACGGATCAGCTCAGCGCAGATATCGGCCTGGAGATCCGAGAAGGCTAGGATCAGATCGGGCTCGAGCTCCCGGATCTTGTCGGCACGAAAGGTAGTGAAGCCGCCGATCTTGGGCTTCTCGCGCGCCTCGGGAGGCCGATGCGCCGTGCCGGGGACGGCGACCACGCGGTCCCCCGCCCCGAGCGCATAGCAGATCTCCACGTGCTCGGCGCTCAGGCACGCGATGCGCTGCGGAAAGCCGATGTCTCCTTTTCCATACATGGCGCCTAACGATACCAAAGAAGTCCTACGGGAGCGCTCTGGCCTCGTGGACGGGCAGGAACGTATCCGCCGGTACATGCGCATGTGGGATCGCGATACTTTTCCGCTTGACAGGCTTGACTGCGCCACTCGGTCATGCAGGCACAGCCCTACTCAAGTGCCGGCCCAGTGGCCCGCGCGAGGCCGCCGCTGCAAAAACTGGCGGGAGCGGATCAGAAATCATTCCGCCTCCGAAAATCGCCCGTCCCGGGCGCTTCCGAGGAGCCCGAAAACCAGGGTGTAGAGTCGCCTCAACACGAGGAGGGCTCCAATGCAAATTCCTTCACCAACTCCGCTTGCCCCTCAGCATCCCGCCGCGCAGCTCGACAGGCTCGGTGACGAGATCGCGGAGCTGTCCGCGCACCTCGACGCGGCCACTGCGCGCCTGCTCGAGCTGATCCGAGCGTTCGACGCCCGCGGAGGCTGGAACACGGGCTTCCGCACCTGCGCGGCCTGGCTCTCCTGGCGGGTGGGGTTCGACCTGGGCGCGGCCCGGGAGCGGGTCCGGGTGGCTCGCGCCCTCGGGACGCTGCCTCTCCTCGCCCAGGCCCTGGCCCGCGGGGAGCTGTCCTACGCCAAGGTCCGCGCCCTGACCCGCGTGGCCACGCCGGAGACCGAAGCGCGGCTGTTGACGGTGGGGCGCGCGGGCACGGCCGCCCACGTCGAGCGGATCGTGCGCGGGTGGCGGTGCGTGGACCGGCGGGCCGAGGCGCGGGAGACGAAGCACCGGCACGCGATGCGCGCCCTGCACGTGTATCAGGCCGAGGACGGCATGGTGGTCCTCCGGGGGCGGCTCGAGCCGGAGGTGGGAGCGCTGGTCATGCACGCCCTGGCCGCCGCCCGTGAGAGCCTCTATCAGCGGGCCCGGGAGCGGGCCAAGGGCGCCACAGGCTTCGGAAACGTTTCCGAGGAAACGCCCCCGGTCTCCCAGCAGCAGGTGGATGCGCTGGCCCTGCTCGCGGAGACGGCCCTGCACCACGGCCTCGATCCCGGCACCTCGGGGGAGCGCTACCAGGTGGTGGTCCATGTCGACGCCCAGGTGCTCGCCGATCCGGAGCAGCCGGGCCAGTCCGTCCTCGAGGGGGGCACACGCGTTTCCGCGGAAACGTCCCAACGCCTCGCGTGCGACGCCAGCCGGGTGGTCATGCGCCATGACGACGAAGGGCGCTTAGTGGAGATCGGAGCACGGACCCGGACGATTTCTCCCGCTTTACGCCGTGCCCTCCACCATCGGGACCAAGGCTGCCGCTTCCCGGGGTGCAGTGTCCGCTTCACCCAGGGGCATCATCTCCGCCACTGGGCACACGGCGGCCCCACCACGCTCTCGAACCTCGCGCTACTCTGTCGCCGGCATCACCGCGCGGTGCACGAGGAGGGCTACCAGGTCGTGCGCTTACCCGACGGGGCGCTCCAGTTCCGGAGGCCGGACGGCCGCCCGGTGCCTGCGGTGCCGCTGCCAGTAGCAGTACCTGATGATCCCGTCAGGACTCTCCGTGCCTGTCACGAGTCACAGGGCCTTCGTGTCACCGCGCGGACGGGGTGCGCCGGCTGGCTCGGAGAGCGACTGAACGTGGGTTGGGCGATCGACGTCCTGCACCCCCTCGCCCAGAGATCGAGACCTTGTCCGTCATCCCAACAGGGATCGTAGGCGGCCCACCTTGCTCGCCTAGCTCTTGTAGGCTTCGACGGTCAGGAGCAAGGGCTGCCCGAGGTATTTCGAGGCCCAGGGTATATCTCTCGCGAGCAGCTCGTCGCCACGAAACTCGCGGATGTTGATGTCGCGGAACCCCGATCCGTCGATAACGTCGAGGTAATCCGCCACGGTGTGGCGGAGCGCTCCGAGCCGGTACTCCGTACCGCCCGCTTCGAAGTTCGCCTCGATGCCGGCGGCCGCCATCTCCGGGTGGAATACCGAAAATACGAGACGCCCCCGGTGCGTCAGGCTGGCGAAGAGCTCGCGGAACAGGAGCCGGAGATTCGTCAGGTGCTCGCCCACCAGAGCGCAGAGGGCGGCGTCGAAGACACGTCCTCGCAGGGGGAGCTGGCCATTGAGATCGGCCTGGGCGAGCGGGACCGACGGATACTTTCGTCGCGTGACGTTCAGCATACCTCGGGAAAGGTCGAGGCCGACCGGGGCGCTGCCCGCGCGGAGCATCGAGCCCAGGTGGACCCCGGTGCCGCAGGCTGCGTCCAGCACGCGCTCGCTAGGTCGAGGCCCAAGCAGATTTAGCGTATAGCGGCGATCGAGCGCGACGAGCGGGTTTTCCGTCCGATCATAGCTCTCCGCCCAGCGGTCGTATCCCTCACGAGCGTCCAGTCGCCTGATCTTCTTCCTCATGAATTCTCTTTATTTGGCTCCGTCGAAAATCTCCGTCTTGGCGATGCCGCGCTGGAACGCGAGATAGGCCTCCCGGCTCAGCCGCGGCTTGAAGGCACCGATGATCTCCTTGGCCGCCTGGGCATCGTCCCAGAGCATGTCCACGGCCATGAGGGCGAGCTGCTTGGCGTTCTCGATGTAGGCGAGCTTGGGATCCGTGATGGTGAAGTCGGCGCCATGCCCTGTGCCAGAGGCGCCACCGAGATACGGATGCAGCGTCGGCATGACGTGGGAGAGGTCGCCCATGTCGGTCGAGCCGCTGCGGTGGCCCATCTGCGTGATGTTGTCGGCGCCGAGCTGGGCCGCGGCATTGGCGAGGAAGTACTTGGCCATGCCCTCGTGGTTGAAGAGCGGGAGGTAACCCGGCAGCGTCTCGATCTCGACCTGAGCGCCCAGGGCGAGGGCGCCCGCCTTCAACGCGCGGTCCACGCGCACGTTGGCGTCCAGGATGGCCTCCACGCTCTTGCCGCGCACATAGGTCTCGATGCGCACGTCGGCCGGGATCACGTTCACCTGGCTCCCGCCGTGGGTGATGATCGGATGCACCCGGATCGAGTCCTCGTCCTTGAAGGTCTCGCGGATGGCATTGATGGCTGCCAGGCCGATCTGAGCGGCGTAGAGCGCGTTCACGCCCATGTGCGGTGCCCCGCCCGCATGGGACGCTCGGCCCATGTACCGGACCGTCTTCACGATGCAGCCGTTGTTCGAAGCCGCGATACTCGCCTTCTTGAGCTCCCGCTGCGGCGTCAGGTGAATCATCATGGCCATGTCCACGTCGTCGAAGTGGCCGAGGCGGAGCAGCTCGGGCTTGCCGCCCAAGAACTCGAGCTTCCCCGCCCGCGCCTGCTCGACGCGCCAGGCGACATCGCCGTACTCCTCGGCGGGCACGGCGAAGAAGACCACCCGCCCGGCCAGGTGCTCGAAAGCCTTGGCGCCCACCAGACCCATGGCGGCCCCGAGCATGCTGGCGACCTGGGCGTTGTGGCCGCAGGCATGGGCGGCGCCCGTCTGCGGATCGGCGACTGGGTGCCCGGCCACGACCAGCCCGTCCAGCTCTCCCAGCAGCGCGAAGGTCGGCCCGTCCTTCTTGCCCCGCGCCTCGCCGCGCACGCCCGTGATGGCGAGACCGCCCTTGGGCTGGAGCCCGATCTCGCGCATGGTGTCCTCGACCAGGCGCGAGGTCTTGAACTCCTTGAACCCAAGCTCGGGGTTCTTGCGGATCGTGTCGCCGACCCTGACGATCCTCTCGCTCTGGCGGTCGATGGCCTCGCAGACTGCGCGCTTCACGTCATCGCGTGTGGGCATGGGGGCTCCTGTCGAGTAGTCGATCGGGTAGGAAAGGCTTGATGAGGTCGTGGATGCCGCCGCCGAAGATGGCCTGGGTCATCAGGGCCGCCGTCGCCGGAGCGAGCAGGATGCCGTTGCGATAGTGGCCGGTGGCCACGAAGAGCCCCTCGAGGTCGGGCCAGGGGCCGAGCACGGGCATGTCGTCGGGCGTGCCCGGCCTGAAGCCGCACCAGGTTCGCGTGATGGGCCGGCCCTGCAGACTCGGGAGCACCGCGATGGCGCCGGTGAGCAGCTGCGCGATGCCTGCAGGCGTCACGGCCCGCTCGAAGCCGACGTGCTCGACGGTGGCGCCGATCAGCAGCTCGCCAGATGGCCGTGGCGTGAGGTAGCCCTGATGGCCGTGGACGGCGTGGCGCAGCAGCGCGGGCACGTTGCTGACCGCCACCATCTGTCCGCGCACCGGCACCACGGGCAGATGCAAGCCGAGAGACGCGGCCAGAGGGGCGGACCAGGCGCCGGCGGCGAGCAGTACGCAGTCGGCCTCGAAGCGCTCCCCTGCTGCGACCACGCCGATGACCCGTCCTCCGTCGGCGAGGAGCTGGCTGACCTCGATGCCGGTCCGGAGCGCCACGCCGCGGCCGGCGGCGGCTGAGGCGTAGGCCGTTACCAGGCGCTGGTTGTTGACCCAGTGGTCGCCGCGCACGAAGAGGGCCGCCTTGATGTCCGACGAGAGTCCCGGCTCCATCTCGCGGAGCTCGGCGCCCTCGATCACGCGCATGCCCATCTCCTTGGCGAGGGGCCAGCCCAGCTGCTCCTCGGCCTCCGCCGACTCGCCATGGTCGAAGAGAGGATAGAGGGTGCCGGCCGTCATGTGCTCGACGTCCACCCCCGTCACGCCTCGAAGCTCGCGCGCGATGTCGGGGTAGCGGGCCCAGCTGTCGAGGGCCAGCTTCTGGAAGGGTTCGGAGCGGCGGGTGCCACCCACTGTCAGAAGCCCCGCCGCCGCGCTCGAGGCTTCGGCGCCCGGGATTGCCCGCTCGAACAGGGTGACCTTGCTGCCCGCCTTGGCGAGCTCGTAGGCCGTGGCGCAGCCGATGATGCCGCCGCCGACCACGATGACCGACGGTGGCATCAGGCGCGCCCCAGGGTGTCGAGGAAAGCCTTGACGACGTCCGCCGGCCGCTCGGAGCCGAGGATGGCGCCGATCACCGCCACGCCCGCTGCTCCGGCTCGCGTGACTTCGCCCACACGCTCTGGCGTCACCCCACCCACGGCGAAGACCGGCGTGTTCACGGTGGAGCTCACCCGCTCGAGCGCGGCAAGTCCCTGGGGTGGTCCGTACTGGCGCTTCGAGGGCGTGGCGTAGACCGGGCCGAAGAGGAGGAAGTCGGCGCCGTCGGACTCCGCGGCGCGCGCCTCGTCGATGTCATGGACTGAGGCGCCGATCACGAATCCGGACGGGCTGATGGCGCGCAGCGCGGGCACGGGCAGCGACGTCCCCGCGCGCTGCACGCCGTCGGCGCCCACGGCGAGGGCGACGTCGGCCCGGTCGTTGATCAGGAGCCTGGCGCCATGGCGCCGGGTCGAGTCACGAAGAGCGTGCGCGAGCCCGAGCAGATCGCGGACGGCCATGTCCTTCTCCCGGAGCTGCACGGCCTTGAGTCCCGCGGCGAGGCAGCTCTCCACTGCGTCCTGGAGGCTCGTGGCCGGCAGGGCCGAGCGGTCAGTGACGAGGTAGAGAGAGAAGCCTAGCTGCTGGACCAATCCGGCACGCCTTCGAGTGGCGATGAGGCGGTCGCGTAGAGCTTCTTGCCGATGCGCCCGGCCTTGAAGGCCAGCCGTCCAGCCTCGATGGCGAGCTTCATGGCCGTGGCCATGGCCACGGGGTCCTTGGCCCCGGCGATGGCCGTGTTCATGAGCACGCCGTCGCAGCCGAGCTCCATGGCGATGGCGGCATCCGAGGCGGTGCCGACGCCCGCGTCCACGATGACGGGCACGGTGACGGTCTCGAGGATGATCTTGATGTTGTACGGGTTGCGAATGCCCAGCCCCGAGCCGATGGGCGCGCCGAGCGGCATCACGGCCGCCGCCCCCGCGTCCTCGAGCTTCTTGGCGAGCACGGGGTCGTCGTTGGTATACGGCAGCACACTGAAGCCCTCGCGCGCCAGCGTGCGCGTGGCCTCGAGCAGCCCCTCCACGTCGGGAAAGAGGGTGCGCGCGTCACCGATGACCTCGACCTTGACCAGGGTGCCCAGTCCCGCCTCGCGGGCGAGGTAGCAGGTGCGGACGGCCTCGTCGGCCGTGTAGCAGCCCGCGGTGTTCGGCAGGAGCGTGTACTTCTTCAGGTCGAGATAGTCGAGGAGCGACTCCCCCTGCCCCGGCAGGCTGACCCGCCGGACCGCCACCGTGACGATCTCGGCGCCCGAGGCCTCGATGGCCTCGCGCATGTTCTCGAAGGACGGGTACTTGCCCGTGCCCACGATGAGTCGCGACTTGAACTCCTTGCCTCCCAGCCACAATGACGTGTCGTACATGGCATTCCCTCCTTATGAGCCGCCGCCCATCGGACGCACGATCTCCACCTTGTCTCCGTCCTTGAGGCGCGTATCGGCGTACTTGGTCTTGGGCGTGATCTCGCGGTTGAGCGCCACCGCCGTGTACTCGCGCTTGACCTTGAGCTGGAGGAGCAGATCATCCACGCTCAGCCCCTCCGGCAGCTCCATGGGCTCGCCGTTCACCAGCACGCGCATAAAAAAACCGCACCTCGTCGGGTGCGGTAGAGAGACCGGGCTTCGTCCTGACCGTCGCTTTCCCTTCGCTGGAATTACCCAGTGCAGGTTCGAGGGGTCCCGGGCCGCACCCGGTTCTCAGGAAACCTCCCCCAGCGACGACAGACGGATTATACCCCAGCGTCAAGCTGTCCAGCGAGGGCAACGGGGTCGGTGACGGGCAGCTGGCAGACGAAGTGGCGACAGACATATGCCGTCGCCTTCCCGTCCACGGCCGGACGCTCCGCCAGGAGCGGCAGCCCGACGCCACTGGACGAGCCCGCCGGGGCGCCGACCACGAGACGGTTTGGGATGTAGCGGCCAAATGTCGCCTGGACGAGAGCGCTCGGATCGCCGGCGCTGGGCCAGACGAGGGCGACCTCGGCCACGGGTCCCAGCTGGAAGTCGAGGGCGGCGAGGTAGCGTCCGAAGCCTGAGGGGTAACGACGCATGAGATCGGCCATGGGGCGGAGGGCCTTGAGGGCCCGCTGCTCGTAGCGCGCCTCGCCGAAGAAGACGGCGAGCCGCAGGAGCCACTCGATGGTCACCGACGTGCCGCAGGGGACGGCGTTGTCGAAGAGGTTTCGCGGGCGCACGACGAGCGCTTCCTGGTCGGCGCCCGTGTCGAAGAAGGTCTCGTGCTCCTCGTCCCAGAAGAGCGCGAGGGCCTGGTCACAGAGACGGCGGGACTCGTCGAGGCAGCGCCGGTCGAAGGTGGCCTCGTAGAGGGCGAGGAGCCCCATGCCGGCCATGGCGTAGTCCTCGAGGTACCCCTTGATCTTGGCCTGCCCGTTCTTCCAGGAGCGGAGCAGTCGCTCGCCGTGCCGCATCTGTGTGGTAACGAGCTCGGCGTTCCTGGTCGCGGCGGCGAGGTAGTCCGCGCGGCCGAGCACGCGTCCGGCCTCGGCGAGGGCGCTCAGGGCGAGGCCATTCCATGAGGCGAGCACCTTGTCGTCGAGACCAGGGTGGACTCGCTTCTCTCGCGCTTCGTACAGACGCGCCCGGGCCCCGCCGATCAGCTCGGCCAGCCGCTCCACGGTCAAGCCCAGCTCCCCGGCCACGTCGGTGGGCGGCCGGGGCACCCAGAGAATGCTGTGTTCCTCGAAGTTGGGTCCGTCGTCCACTCCCCAGTAGGCGAGGGCCGCGCGCGCCATCTCAGGATCGCTGAGGGTCGCTGTGATCTCTTCGGGGGACCACACGAAGAACTTCCCCTCGACGCCCTCGGAGTCGGCGTCCTGCGCCGAGAAGAAGCCCCCGGAAGGATGGGTCATCTCGCGCAGGATGTAGTCGAGTGTCTCCTCGCAGACGCGCCGGTACTCGGCGTCGCCGGTGGCGAGCCAGGCGTGCAGATAGAGCGACGCGAGCTGGCCGTTGTCGTAGAGCATCTTCTCGAAGTGGGGCACCAGCCACTGTCCATCCACCGAGTAGCGGTGAAAGCCCCCGCCGATCTGGTCGTACATGCCGCCGCGCGCCATCTTGGTCAGGGTGAGGCGCGCCATGTCGAGGGCGTGAGCGTTGCCGGTGCGCTTCCAGAAGCGCAGGAGGAACTCCCAGTTCATGGGCTGGGGAAACTTGGGGGCGCGGCCCATGCCGCCCTCGCGCGAGTCGAACTCCTGGGCAAAGGCCTGGTAGGCCCCGACGAGGATCTCGTCGGTGAGCAGGGTCGCCGAGCTGCGCAGCCGCTCGCCCTGGCGCATCTGCTCGAGGAGCTGGCGCCCCGCCTCGACGATCTCGCCGCGCCGCGAGCGGTAGGCCTCGGCCACGGACTGGATAAGCCGGGGAAAGCCGGGCATGCCCTGCCGATCCGCGGGCGGATAGTAGGTGCCGCCGTAGAAGGGCACGCCCTCTGGCGTGAGGAATACCGTCATGGGCCAGCCGCCGTGCCCTGTCATGGCCTGGACCGCCTGCATGTAGATCTGGTCGACGTCGGGCCGCTCCTCGCGATCCACCTTGATGTTCACGAAGAGCTGGTTCATCAGCCCGGCGATCTCGTCACTCTCAAACGACTCGCGCTCCATGACGTGGCACCAGTGGCAGGCGGAGTAGCCCACGGAAAGGAGGAGCGGCTTGTCCTCGGCCCGCGCGCGCTCGAACGCCTCGGGCCCCCACGGATACCAGTCCACGGGATTGTGCTGGTGCTGGAGAAGGTAGGGGCTCGTCTCCCGGGCGAGGCGATTCGTGTGCGCGTGCTCGCTCACGCCCGAGCCCTCAGGAGGCCGGCTTGACGAACGGAAGCTCGACCACGCGAGCGGGGACGAGCTGGTCACGAACGCGGACAGCCACCGCGCTCCCGGGCTCGAAATGCTCGCGGCGGACGTAGCCTAGCGCGATGGGCTTGCCGAGGGCGACGGAGCGGACGGCCGAGGTCACGCGCCCGACCTCCTTGTCTTCGGCCACGACGACATCGCCGGGCGCGGGAACCTGGTCGCCGTCGACGACGAGACCGGAGAGGCCTCGATTGACGTGCCCGCGATACTTGACCCGCGCCACGGTCTCCTGGCCGATGTAGCAGCCCTTGGTGTAGCTCACGAGCTCATCGAGCCGCGTCTCGGGCAGGATGAGACTCTCGTCCACGTCGGCGCCGAAGGCTGGTATGCCCGCCTCGACGCGCAGCAACTCGGCCGCCTCGGCGCCCACGGGGACGCCGCCCGCTTCGCGCAGCGCTTTCCAGAGGGCCGGGCCGTTCGTCGCGGCCGTCCAGCAGTCGAAGCCCGGAGTCACCGCGTGACTGCGCCGAACGATGCGCGCCGGCTCTCCCGCGATGGAGACCTCCTGGTGCGAGTAGGGCTCGGCGGCCAGGCTCGCCCCGGTAAGGCCGGCGAGGGTTTTCTCGGCCCCGGGCCCCTGGACGGAGAGCACGACATAGGCGTCGTCGGCGGCCTCGAAGTAGGCTTTCTCCGAGATGAGGAACTTGTCGATCGTCTGGAGAAACTTCTCCGTCGATCCGGCGGGCAGCTCGAGGAGGATGCGGTCCTCGAGGACATAGACGGCGAGCAGCGAGACGACCTTGCCATGGGCGTCGAGGAATGCCGCGGGGCAACCCTGCCCCGGCTGAAGCGCCTTGATGTCGTTCGAGAGCATGCCCTGGAGAAACGTCGCTCGATCGCGCCCGGTCACGACGGCCTTGCCGACCATGGAGCGGTCCATGAGACCCGTGGCCCCCATCACGACTCGGTGCTCCGCGACCGGATCGCCGTAGCGGAGCGGCACGAGCCAGCCGGAGCTCTCCCCGAAGACGGCGCCTTCGGCCTGGTGAGCATCGTTGAGGGGAAGTGGTGTCGGCACGGCCCCATTGTGACGTGCTTCCCCGCGAAGTCAACTTGCGAGGGGCTCGGGGCTCGGTCACAATGGCCGCCGTGACGCCCCTCGATCTCCGCGCGCGGCGGCTCTTCCACCGGCGCTTGCTCGCCTGGTACGCCCGACACGGTCGCGACCTTCCGTGGCGCCGGACCCGCGATCCGTATCGCATCCTCGTCTCGGAGATCATGCTCCAGCAGACGCAGGTCGACCGCGTCATCCCCAAGTATCGTGAGTTCCTCGGTCGCTATCCGACCTTCCAGCAGCTCGCGCGCGCCCGCGCCCGCGACGTGACGCGCGCCTGGTATCCGCTCGGCTACTATCGCCGCGCGAAGCACCTGCACGGCATCGCCCGCGAGACGGTGGCGCGCTACGGCGGGCGGCTCCCCGACCGGGGCGCGGAGCTGCTTCGCCTTGGCGGAATAGGCCGGTACACGGCCGGGGCCATCCTGGCCTTCGCGCATCGGAAGGACGCCGCCCTCGTGGACACCAACGTGCGGCGAGTGCTCGGCCGGGTTTTCCTGGGCGCCCGGCGGCTGGCCCGCCTCCGCGGCGAGAAGACCATGTGGGACCTCGCCGAATCTCTCGTCCCCGCGGGACGCGCCTATGACTACAATCAGGCCCTGATGGATTTCGGCGCGACGTGGTGCACGGCGCGCAAGCCCAAGTGCCCGAGGTGTCCGATGAAGACCTTCTGCAGGAGCTATGACTGTGCCGGCGCTTGAGGGCAAGGTCGCGCTCATCGCGGGCGGCGGCACGGGTATCGGCCGGGCGACCGCGGAGCTCTTTGGCCAGGAGGGCGCGCGCGTGGTCGTCTTCGGGCGGCGACCCGAGCCGCTGGCCGAGACGGTGGATGCCATCGTCAAGGCGGGTGGCGTGGCGGCGGCGGTGAGCGGCGATGTGGGGAGCGAGGCCGACGTCGCGCGATTCGTCGGCGAGGCACGCGCTCAGTACGGCGGTGTCGACTGCCTGGTCAACTGCGCGGCGGTACGCCTCCGCGCCGCTCTCCTCGAGATCAGCGCCGCCGATTTCGCGGAAGTGCTGCGCATCAATCTGGTCGGCGCCTTCATCCTGACCAAGACCGCGGCCCCCGCCATGCGGGAGCGCGGCGGCGGAAGCATCATCCACCTCGGCTCGGCCCTGGGCACGGTGGCCGCGCCCGACTTCTCGCCCTATGTCGCGTCCAAGGGCGGTGTGCATCAGCTCGCCCGTGCCGCCGCCGTGGAGCTGGTCCAGGACGAGATCCGCGTCAACGTCGTCGCTCCCGGCACCATCGACACGGCCATCGGGCAGGGCGTTCCCGAGTTCCGCCGCCACCTCCTCAAGCACCGCATCCCCATCGGCCGCGCCGGCCACGT
>DASQAK010000146.1:0-3181 GCA_035635755.1 Candidatus Methylomirabilota bacterium
GGCCACCGATTACCTTCAGGAGGAATCCATGCCGCAGCTGGTACTTCCCGTCCGCCACGAGTGGCTGTCGAGCGAGCGCTCCCACGGCAAGATCGCCATCGAGCCGTTCGAGCCCGGCTTCGCCCTCACCGTGGGCAACGCTTATCGCCGCGTGCTGCTGTCCTCCATCCCCGGCGCCGCGCCCACCTGGGTGAAGATCGAGGGTGTGCTCCACGAGTTCTCGCATACCCAGGGCGTCACCGAGGACACGCTCGACATCATCTTGAACCTCCGCAAGCTTGTCTTCGCCGTCGCCATCAACCGGCCGAAGCTCCTGCGCCTCAAGGTGCCGGGGCCGCGCACGGTGACGGCGGGCGATTTCGAGCCCGACGCGGACGTCGAGATCCTCACCCCCGACGTGGTGCTGGCCACGCTGGACAAGGACGGGTCCCTCGAAATGGAAGTGTGCGTGGAGCGCGGCCGCGGCTACCAGGCGGCCGAGAAGCGCGAGCCGGAGGCTCTGCCCATCAATGCCATGCTGATCGACTCTGACTTCTCGCCCATCAAGCGCGTGAACTTCCACGTCGAGCCCGCCAAGCAGGAGCCGGGTCTCGAGCGGCTGGTCATCGAGGTGTGGACCAACGGCAGCATGACGCCCGAGGTGGCCGTGGGCGAGGCCTCGCGCATCCTCGAGGACTCGTTCGAGCTGCTGACGGAGTTCCCGCAGGCGCCGCCGCCCGAGGAGCAGCCGGGGGGCGAGCCGGGGGTGGACACGGCTGCGCGCGTCGAGCTCAACGAGCACCTCTTCCGCAACGTGGACGAGCTCGAGCTGTCCGTGCGGGCCTCCAACTGCCTCAAGACGGCCAACATCCGGACCATCGCCGACCTCGTGCAGAAGACCGAGTCGGAGCTGTTGAAGACGAAGAACTTCGGCAAGAAGTCGCTGAACGAGATCAAGACCATCCTGGGAGAGATGGGGCTCTCCCTCGGCATGCGTCTCGATCCCGAGGAGCTGGAGCGGCTGCGCACCCAGTACGAGCGCAGCTTCGAGAGCTAGCAGGCGGCTGAAAAGGGCCCATCTGCGGGAGTGCGGCGCCCTCGGCCGCAGGTTCAACGTAGAGAGACTACGCCTCACCCGCGGATCAATTCAGCTCTCGTCTCGCGACGGCCAGAGGCCGCCGCTCAACTCGAAGTGCGGGGCGCCGCCTCGCATCTGGACCTTTTTGAGCCGCCTGCGAATCTCTAGCTTCCCGTAATCCGCGCGTCCCACCACGGCCCCCGAGAGATTCGGGGGCCGTGGCGCGTTCAGGGAGTGGCGGGCGCGGCCGCCCGCAGTCCGGTCGGCCCCACCGCGAAGCGCTCCGCGATCTCCTGGATGACCACGGCCGGGCGCTCCCGCTCGACGAGGGCGGCGTCGAAATTGCGCCGCCAGTCGGTGGGGCCCGACGAGAAGACGATGCGCGAGAAGCTCTCCCCCAGGAACGGCTGCAGGCTCACGCCGAAGGAGTCGTGGAACATGACGGCCCGCGGCAGCGACGGCTCGCCCCGCTCCGCCGCGGTGAGCTTCCGCTGCGCGTCTTCCGGCCGCGGACCGGGATCGGCCACGCGCGCGAGGCGGACACGCCGAGGCTCGAGGAGGAGGCGCTCCTCGGAGAGCCGCCCGTCCATCCCGAGCATGGTCGCGAGGTCGCCGCTCCACCCCTGACGCGTGACCGGCGCGAATTCGGTGGCGGGGGTGGGCTCGAGCTCCGGGTACCAGCCGCGAAGGCCCGTCACGATCTCCCGGTAGAGCAGCCACGCGCCGACGTCGTTCCAGTGGGTATCGGTCCTGAGATACAGGATGCCGCCGGCCTTGGCGGAACGGAGCGCGTCCCGGGGATCGACGATGGCCACGCTCGAATGCGCCCGCAGGTGGGCCACGAGCTGATCGAGGCGCGTCACGGAGCGCACGCGGTTGAGGCTCTCGGGCATGAACTCGGGGTAGATCGTCTCCTTGTTGGGCGCGATGACCACGAGAAAGCGAATGCCGCGCTCGGCCAGCCAGTCACGGCGTGTCTCGATGCGTCGCTGCCAGGCGGCCAGCTCGGCCTCCGTGAAGGGTTGGACCGCGCGGTACGAGGCGAGCGCCTCGTCGCCCGCGAAGAAGAGCCACCCCGATCTGCCCAGGATCACGCTCGGCGTGGGGGAGACGCCGAGGGCAAGGAGGGCGCGGCTGTAGCCCACCACCAGCGACCGGCGGAAGCCGAAGTTGTCGTTCCACCACGATTCGAACGCGGCCGTGTAGGAGACCTCGAGGGGCCGGCTCAGGCGCACGAGTGGCGGCGGCGCGAGCCGGCGCTTCTCGCTGAGCCGGGTAGGATCGAGGTCGAAGAACACGTCGGCGGCGGGCAGACAGATGGCCGCGAGGAACAGAACGACGAGGAGCGTGTCCGACAGCGCCCGGAGACGGTCGGTCGTGAGTGTCGGCATCGCTCAGAACCGGAAGTAGATGAAGGGGTTGTAGGTGCCGGCGGCCATGAGCATGGCCGAGGCGACGAGGAGAAAGACGAGACCGGCGAGCCGCCCCGCCTCGACGAGTGCGCGCACCTGCATCGTCGCGATGCCGCCGCGCCAGCGGGTGAGACGCGGCAGGAGCGGCGCCGAGCCGAGCACGCCGGCGGCCAGAGCCAGGGCCACGATGGCGTTCAGGTGGAGCCCCACGTGTTGCTGCAGCCCGGAGCCCGAGGCGAAGCCGGCCATGGCCGACAGGAAGCTTCCGGCCTGGCGCAGGGTCTCGGCCCGGAAGAACACCCAGCCCACCATGACCGCCAGGATGGTGTAGGCATGCCGCGCCGGGGTCCAGACGCTCTCGAGCCAGCGCCCGAGGCCGAGCCGCTCGAGGACGAGGAAGCTGCCGTGATAGAGCCCCCACGCCACGAACGTCCACGCCGCGCCATGCCAGAGGCCGCAGAGGAAGAAGACGAGCCAGAGGTTGAGATAGGTGCGGGCGGAGCCGTGGCGATTGCCCCCGAGGGGAACGTAGAGATAGTCGCGAAACCACGTGGAGAGCGAGATGTGCCACCGCCGCCAGAACTCCGTCATCGATCGGGCGATGTACGGGTAGTTGAAGTTCTCCGGGAAGCGGAAGCCGAAGAGCCGGGCCAGCCCGATGGCCATGTCCGAGTAGCCCGAGAAATCGAAATAGATCTGGAGCGTGTAGCAG
>DASQAK010000147.1:0-11794 GCA_035635755.1 Candidatus Methylomirabilota bacterium
GTCGATCTCCCAGGCGGGGTCCACGGCCACGCACTCCCGCGTCTCCGGGTCCCCGATCAGGTACACGAAGTTCTGCATGGGGCCGAGCTCCATCTGCCGGAGGTAGAGGGACGATGACGGCGCGGTCATGAGGGAGCCTCCCGCCTAGGTAGCTCGGAGGGGGGCTCCGCCCCCCTTCCGAAGCCTCCCCCCGAGTCGATTGCGCCGGCAAAGCCGGCGCTCGAAATGGGAACATTCTTGCTCGTGAGGGCTGGACATTACCATGACAGGCGCCTAGCCTGGGATATCGGTGGGCGCCTTACGGATCTCGTCGAGCGTCGTGGGATCGACCACGTAGACGCCGGGCACGGACTTGCTCTGCACGTAGGCGGCCTTGTCCTCGGAGCGCCCGATAACGAGCTTGGCCATCTCGGTGCCGTCGCCCTTGAGCACGGTCACCTCCACCTCGGGCTTGTCGAGGCCGAACTTCTGCCCCTGGGAGGCATCCGGCGCCGCGATGTCCTTCCAGCGCAGGGCGCGCAGGGCCAGGAGGAGACCCGTGACCTTGAGCTCCTTGGCTGCGCCCTTGCCGCCTTCCACCACGCGCCAGCTGTCCTCGCCCCGCTTCTCGACCACCAGACGCTTGTCGCCCGCGACCACGCGGACGCGCTTGACCTCTTTCATGTCGAAGGAGGCGACGACTGTCCTGTCGCGCAGGTCGGTGGCCGTCTTCTCGAGGTCGGTCACCGCCTTGGACTCGACCATGACCACGGGCCCCTGTCCCGCCGTGGCCGCCACGCCCGTCTGCCCGGCCTTGAGGTCCTTGGACAGGGTGAGCAGGAAGGTGCGCGGCTCCTTGGCGCCTTCCTCCCAGACGCGGACGGTGACGGCGGGCTTGGCGAGATAGCGGGCGATGCCGGAGGCGGACTCGTCGAGGAAGCCCGAGGCGCGCAGGTCACGCAGGCGCCACAGGAGCCCGTTGACGACGCCCGTATCTGCGGCGAGGGCTTCGGGCGCCGTGATCTTCCAGGTAATGCCGTCGCGCTCGAGCGTCACCTTGCCGCGGGCATGGTCGAGCTCGACGCGACTCACCTTGTCATAGGCATAGGTGAAGACGACCTTGTCGCGGGCGGCCGCGACCGTGCGGGGCAGCTTGTCCCACACCTCGTCGGTCGTCATGAGCACTTCGGGCTCACCCTGGCGCTCGACGTAGACGCCCTTCTTCGCCTTGTCGACCTTGCCGAAGAGCAGGGTCTTCGACGTGCGGTCCTTGTCCTTGCCGAGCCAGATGGTGACGCTCGAGGGCTTGTCGAGGCCATAGGGCGTCAGCGGCTTGGGCTCTCCGAGGAACTCCTTGACCTTGGCGCCGGCGAGCTTGTCGAGCGCGTCCGCGACCACGTCGGCGTCGGCGGGATATGGCCCGGGCTTGGCGATCTTCCACTTGCCGCCTTCCTGGGCCTCCAGCGTCATCCTGGAGCCGTCGAGATCGAGGTCGACGGCGGTGACGCTCTTCCGGTCGAAGGCAAACACCGTCTTGTCCCTGAAGTCGGAGACGGGACGCGCGGTGTCGCGGAACACCGATTCGCCCAGGGCGACCACGGCGGGCTTGCTGCCCTCGCGAGCGTAGACCCAGACGCCCGTCGGGTTCTTGCCTCCCACAGCGAGGGTCAGAGGCGCCTTGCCATTTTTCACCTCGAGGGTAACCTCGGCCGCGGGCGGCTCGAGCCCGAAGTCGGAGAGCTTGGCGGGGTTGGGATCGATCTCGCGATCGGAGCGCAGGGTGGCCAGGCTCGTCACCACCTCGTCAACGGCGCCCCGATCGGCCCGGGCCTTCACGGGCTCGAGCATCTCCCAGCCGTCGGCCACACGCTTGAGACGGATGGTCTCGCCCCGGCGCTTGATGGTGACCGTCTCGACGTCCTTGGGCTCGATGGTCCACAGGCGGCCCTTGGCGCCTTCGGTCTTCTCGCGCTTGGGGACCAGCCAGTAGTTGTCCACCACGAGGAAGCCGCCGAGACCCACCGCGACGACGGCGAGGATGACCAGGGTTTTCCAGCTCATGATCGGGAACTACTTCTGGCGACGACGGCTCACGACGACGAAGATGCCGCAGACCATCACCGCGCCGGGCAGCACGAGCAGGGACAGCCAGAGCACGGCCTGGGACTGCGCTTCGCTGATGAAGATGGGGTTCTGCCTCGTATCCCGGGGGCGCACGGCGACCTGATCCGCCTCGTCAGCCAGCCACGACACGACATTCAAGAAGAAATCGCGGTTGCCCTGGGCGCCCAGGAACTGGTTGGTGGCGAGATTCGAGGTGCCGACGACGACGATGCGCGCCTTGGCGGGCATCTGGTCCCCGGCCTTGGCGCCCGCATCCGTGGCGCCTTCGCTCTTGGCCGCGGCGCCCGGCAGCACGTCGAGCGTCACCACCGCCGCCACGGGGACGGGCCCCGGCGTGTCGTTGGCGTCCGGCTTGACCTCGCCCCGCTGGAGCGCGGCACGGTCCGTCTCGCCCCACGATTGCTGGCTCGACCGCGCCAGCACCTGCGGCGCGACGCCCCTGACCTGGGCCTTGGACAGCTGGACCGAGCGGGTGATCGGGAAGAGCGTCATCACGCCCCCCAGGTCCTTGGTGATCGGGTGCTGCTCGTACTGGTTGATCACGGGCACCTCGGGCCCCACGCCGAAGAGACGGCCGATCGGACTGAGCTCGATGACCACGTCATTGCCCAGGGTGATCCCGTACTTGGTCAGGTACTTGGCGAGCCCCTCCGCCTGGAAGGGATCGGCCATGAAAAAGACCTTGCCGCCCCTGGAGAGGTAGGCGTCGATGGCCTCGAGCTCCTGGGGAAAGAGATCCGTGCGCGGTCCCGCGATGATCAGCACCGAGGCGTCGGCGGGGACCTTGGGATCGCGCGCGAGCACGAGGTCCTTCACCTCGTAGTTGACCTTCTCCAGCTCGTCCTTGGCGCGGCTCAGGCCGGGACGCTCGGTATTGCCGATCTCGCGCTCGCCGTGCCCCTTGAGCACGTAGACAATGCGCTTGCCAGAGCGCGTGACCTTGACGAGGGCATTGGTGAGCCGCTCCTCCTCGGCGTCGAGCACCTTCTCGGATTTCTCGCCGCTCTGGAGCACGAGCGTGCCGTAGCTCTCGACGCCGAGCCGCTTGGCGAGGCCGGGCGACCGGTCCGGATCCTCCATGCGATAGGTCAGCTTGCCCTTCGACGCCGAGGCGTATTGCTTCAGCAGGTCCTCGGCCACACGCTTGCCCGGCTGGTCCGAGCGGAAGAAGGCGATGACCTCCACGGGCGTCTTGAGCCCCTGGAGCACCTTGACGGTCTGGGAGGCAAGGCTGTGCCGCTTGTTCTCGGTCAGGTCCCAGCGCGCGCTGTAGCGGACGGAGACGGCATTGGCCATGACCACGATGCCCAGCGCGAGTACGACGAGGAGGGCGGCGCTCGCCCCGTAGCGCGTGCCGCGACGGCCGAGGAACGAGGCGCCCTCGCGCCAGTTGGCGGCGGCCGTAGCGATGATGAGCACTCCGGCGGCGATCACGAGGGCCCACCGGAGCCTGGTCAGCCACGGCACGAAGAGAGCCAGGGCGGCCGCGGCGAGCAGGCACACGACGGCGGCCGACATGCCCCAGCGCTTGAGCAGGCTCATCGCGCTATCCCCGCCACCGATGGGAGTCGAGGGAGCGCAGGGCCAGGAAAAGCGCGAACCCGATCACCGACACGTAGTACACGATGTCCTTGGTCTCGAGGACGCCCTTGGCGAAGCTGTCCATGTGCTCGATGATGCCGGCCTGCTGGACGACCGTGCGGAGCGCTCCCTGGGTGGTATCCGAGAACCAGCCGAGAAGCCAGAGTCCGAGGAGCGCCCCGAAGGTGCCGAACCCCGCGACGATCTGGTTCTCCGTCGTGGAGGACACGAAGAGCCCGACGGAGAGGAAGGCGGCCCCGATGAGCAGGAGCCCCAGGTAGCCGGTGGCGACCGCACCCCATTCCAGCCGTGTGAACCAGGCGACGGTGACCGGGTAGAAGAGGGTGAGGGCCAGGATGAGCATGTAGAGGACGAGGGCGGCGAGAAACTTTCCCAGCAAGATTTCCCCGTCCCGGAGCGGATAGGTCAGGAGGAGCTCCATGTTGCCCGCCCGCCGCTCCTCGGCGATGAGGCGCATGGTCACCATCGGGATGAAGAAGAGCAGCACCACCGCCATGTTGTAGATGAGCGGCCGGAGGATGCTCTCGGTGGCGTTCAGGTTTCCGCCCATCTGTGGCTGCATGGCCGCCCGCATCGACAGATCGGCGAAGCCCCGGAAGGCGGGCACGAAGAAAAAGGCCGTCACGAAGAGGAAGAAGGTGGCCACGGCATAGGCCACGGGCGAGCCGAAGTACAGACGCATCTCCTTCTTGAACACGGGCAGCCAGCCCATCACTGCGCCTCCTCCACCACGGCTTCCTCGATCTGGGGCGCATGGTCCTCGCCCGCCACCACCCGGATGAAGACTTCCTCGAGCGAAAGACCGGTCTGATGCAGCTCCAGCAGCCCCCAGCCCCGTCCCGTCACCAGGCGGACCAGCTCTCCGCGGACGTCACGCTCGCGCGGCGATTCGATCAGGAAGCGCGGCGCACCGTCGCGGGTGTCCAGCGCCTCGACCGCGGTGACTCCGGGCAGCCCCTTGAGGGCGCCCGCCACGGCCTCGGTGGGGCCGGCCACCTGCACCTCGAGGCGCGCGGCAGGAAAGACCTGCTCCACCAGCTCGGCCTGGGTCCCCTGGGCCACGATGCGTCCGCGATTGATGATGATGACACTGTCGCAGACCATGGAGACTTCGGGCAGGATGTGCGTCGACAGGATGACCGTGTGCTGGCCACCCAGCGACTTGATGAGGGCGCGGATCTCGGCGATCTGCCGCGGGTCGAGGCCGATGGTCGGCTCGTCGAGAATGAGCACTTCCGGATCTCCCAGGAGCGCCTGGGCGAGGCCCACCCGCTGGCGATAGCCCTTGGAGAGCTTGCCGATGAGCCGGTGCTGCATGTCGGCGACGAAGCAGCGGTCCATCACGTCGGCGACCTTGGCCCGGCGGGCTCCCCGCGGCACACCCTTGGCCTCGGCGACGAAGTCGAGATAGGCGGCCACGGGCAGGTCGGCGTAGAGCGGGGCGTTCTCCGGCAGATAGCCGATGCGACGGCGCACCTCGAGCGACTGGGTGAAGACGTCGAAGCCGGCGACCTGGGCCGTGCCGCCCGAGGCGGGCATGAAACATGAGAGGATTCTCATCGTGGTGGATTTGCCCGCGCCGTTCGGGCCGAGAAAGCCGACGATCTGCCCCTTGCCGACGGCGAAGGAGACGTCCTGGATGGCCGTGACCGGCCCATAGCTCTTCGTGAGATGGTCGACTTGAATCATAGAGATGGCCCGCGACGCTCCCGAACCGCCGCAAAGTATAGCACAGCGCTCAGAAGAGTCCCGTCATGGTGCCGTTGGGCGCAACGTCCACGCCCTCGGCGTTGGGCTTGCGCGGCAGGCCGGGCATCGTCGTGATGTCGCCGGCCAGCGCCACGAGGAAGCCCGCTCCCGCCGAGATCCTCACATCGTTGATCGTAATTCTGAAGCCCCGGGGCCGGTTGAGCAGCGCGGGGTCGTCGGACAGGGAGCGCTGGGTCTTGGCCACGCAGACGGGCAGCTTGCCGTAGCCAAGCGCCTCCGCCTGGGCGATCTGGCGATCCACCTTCTTCGAATACTCGACGCCGTCGGCGCCATAGATCTGCGTGGCGATGGTCTCGAGCTTGGCCTTGATCGAGGCGTCCAGCGGGTACAGCGGCGTGAAGGCCGAGCGCTCGGAGCCGAGGAGCTTGAGCAAGCCCCTCGCGAGGTCTTCCCCACCCTCGCCGCCGCGGCCGAAGACGTCGGCGACATAGGCGGAGACGCCGAGCCGCCCGCAGAAGTCCAGCACCGCCTGGTGCTCGCGGTCGGTATCGGTGGGGTAGCGGTTGAGCCCGACGAGCACGGGCACCTTGAACTGCCGCACGGAGGCGACGTGGGCCTCGAGATTGTCGAGCCCGCGCACGAGGGCCTCGAGGTTTTCCTTGCCCAGCTCCGGGACGGGGATGCCGCCGTGATACTTGAGCGCGCGCGCGGTGGCCACGATCATGGCGCCGTCGGGCACGAGGCCGGCCAGCCGACACTTGATGTCGAAGAACTTCTCCGCCCCGAGGTCGGTGGCGAAGCCCGCCTCGGTGAGGCAGATGTCGCCGAGCTTGAGGGCCAGGCGCGTGGCCACCACTGAGTTGCACCCGTGCGCGATGTTGGCAAAAGGGCCGCCATGAATGAGGGCGGGCGTCCCCTCCATGGTCTGCACGAGGTTCGGGTGCACGGCGTCCCGCAGAAGGGCGGCCATGGTGCCCGTGACCTTGAGCTCGTCCGCGAGCACGGTGGCGCCGTCGGCACGGAGGGCGACGATCATGCGGCCCAGTCGCGCTTTCAGATCGGCGAGGTCCTCGGCCAGGCACAGGGCGGCCATGATCTCGGAGGCCGAGGTGATGAGAAAGCCCGCCTCGCGCGGCACGCCGTCCATGCGGCCGCCCAGGCCCACGATCACCTGACGGAGGGCGCGGTCGTTGACGTCGAGCACGCGCTTCCACAGCACCTGACGCACGTCGATGCCGAGGGCGTTGCCGTGGTGGAGGTGATTGTCGAGGGCGGCGGCCAGGAGATTGTGCGCGGAGGTGATGGCGTGGAAATCGCCCGTGAAGTGAAGGTTGATCTCCTCCATGGGCACGACCTGGGCGAGCCCTCCGCCCGTGCCGCCCCCCTTTATGCCAAGGGTAGGCCCGATGGACGGCTCGCGCAGCGCGATAACCGGCTTGGCTCCGATCCGCCAGAGGGCCTGGCCCAAGCCGATGGTCATGGTCGTCTTGCCGTCGCCCGCCGGCGTGGGCGTGATCGAGGAGACCACGACGAGCTTGCCGTCGGGACGATCGCGCCGGGCCTGGAGGGCGGGCAGCAAGACCTTGGCCTTCGTGCGGCCGTAGGGTGTCCACTCCTCGTCGGCGAGTCCCAGCTCGCGGGCGATGTCAGCGATCGGTCGGATCGAGGTCGGCATCCGGCATGATCTCCTTGAGCCAGTCGGGAATGGCGATCATCCTGGCGGTGGCGGGATCCCAGCAGGCGTGGCGCGTGTGGCCGGTGGCCACCAGCTCACGTCCCTCGTTCGTGATCTCGTAGAAGAAGGTGAAGCTCGCGCGCCTGCGCTCGCTCACGCGCGAGCTCACTTCCAGGAGGTCGTCGAGCCGCGCCGGCTTGACGTAGCGGACGAGCGCCTCCACCACGGGCAAGTGCACGCGCTTGTCCACCTGGGACATGGGCAGCCCCCGCTCGCGCAGGTACTCCACCCGGGCGACCTCGAAGTAGGTCAGGTAGTTGCCGTAGTAGACGACCGACATGGTGTCGGTGTCCTTGTAGCGGACGCGAATCCGGGTGACCGACGGCATCGATCGGCCATCCTATCACCGATGCGGCGGGCCCGCGCGCGCTCTGCGCGCTTTTCCTCGTCGCAGCCTCGGCGCCTGCGTCAGAGGTACTGGCCGTAGCGGATCTTCTCGACCATCTCCCGGATGCGGCGGTAGGCGTCGATCTGATGGAGGATGTCCTGGGTGGTCACGAGCCCCGTGTCGTGCCCCTGGCCGGCCGCGTGCACCTTCTGCTCGAGGGCGCGCCGCGCGATCTCCGATATCTCGGCGCCGCTCATCCCGCCCATGGGAGGCAGGATGGAGCGGTAGTCGATGTCGGCGAAGAGGGGGCGGCCGGCGTTGGCCTCGGTGCGCCGTCGTGTCAGCTCCAGGATCTCCTGCTGGGCCGCGCCGTCGGGCAGCGTCACTTCCACCAGGCGGTCGAGACGACCGGGGGCGACGAGCGAGGAGTCGACGGAGTCCGTCCGGCTCGTCGAGCCGACCACGATGATCCGCGAGAAGTCCTCGAGCCCGTCGAGCTTCTCGCAGAGCGCGGCAACCAGCCGCGCGCTCGCCTCCCGTGCCTGCGCGGGCGGGAGCAGGTGCTCGAGCGAAAGCGCGTTGGCCTCGTCGAGAAAGACCACGCCCTTGCCCTGCTCCCGGGCCACCGTGAGGATTTCCGGCAGGAGCTCTCCCGTCGTGGGGCCGAACTTGGACGTGAGGTTCATGAGCTTGAGGTGGTAGAAGACGGCGCCCGTCTCGGTGGCGAGGGCGCGCGCGAGGAGAGACTTGCCCGTCCCGGGAGGCCCGAAGAGCAGCACGCCCTTGGGAGGCGTGATCCCCCACTTGCGGTAGAGCTCAGGGTCGGTCACCGCCGTGCTCAGGCTCCGCACGATGCTCTTGGCCTCTCGCAACCCGCCGATCTGCTCGAAGGTCGTGTCAGGGCGAAGCCGCACCTCCACCCGGCCCGTCAGGTCGCCGAACTTCTCTCCGAGCTTGGCGAAGACGTCGTCGATCCGTCGCTGGATGGCCCACTGCTGGCTCTCGGGATCGAGCTTGGAGGGAAGGGCGCCGCCGCCTGCCTCGTCGGGCGCCATCCCGCTAGATCCGCTGTCCCGGCGGTGACGGCGGCGGGAGCAGCCGCTCCGACTTTTCGAAGACGCGATCCTCGGCGAAAACGGGCGCCTTGGCGCGGATGGCCAGCGCGATGGCGTCCGAGGGCCGGGAATCGAGCTGCATCTCCTTGCCGCTCGCATCGAGGTAGACGGTGGCGTAGTAGATGTCGTCACGCAGATCCGTGATCACCACCTTGGTGACGGTGACACGGAGCCGGCCGAACAGGGTCAGGAAGAGATCGTGGGTGAGCGGGCGCGGGGGCACGCGATTCTCCAGAGGGACGGCGATCCCGTTGGCCTCCGCGAGCCCGATGGCCATGGCGAATCGCCGACGATCGCGCTTGCCCTGGAGCACGACGTGAGGCTGGCCGCTCCCGGGGCTGACGAAAAGGCCGACCACGCTGACCTCCTGCGGGGCCGCAGGCGCCTGCTGCGCCAGCGGGGCTTCCGCGCTGAGGGCGAGGGCGACGAGGACCGGTATCCCGTGCCTCACGACGGCTGCCCGCAGTGTCATCGTCATCCTCCAGTCGTCGCGCCCCTCGCGCGCACGAGAGCAGTATCGGGGCCGGCCCGGAGCAAAGTCAACCGGCGGCGGGCGCGCGCGCGGCGCGTCCGTCGCGGAGCCGCTGGCTCAACAGGAAGCCGGCGGTGAGCAGGAACGTGACCACGCCCCACATCACCGCATAGCCGAAGGCGTGGGCGACATACCCGAAGATCATGGAGCCCAGAGTCTGGCCGACGAGCATGACGCCGCTGAAGATGCCCACGGCCCCGCCGCGACGCCGCTCGGGCGTGACGTCCATGAGCAACGCTGAGAGCGCCGGATAGAGGAACCCGTGCCCGCCTCCGGCGAGCAGCCCCGCCAGGATCAGGAAAGGCACGATCGGCACGGCCATTTGCGGCCGCACCAGGAAGGCGAGGATGGCGAGAATCGCCACGGACGAGGCCTGGATGAACATGGACGGGATGATGGTGGCCCGGCGGCCCCGCACGTCGATGAGGTTGCCGCCGGCCACGCGCACGAGCATGGCCGCCACCGCGTAGGCCGTGTAGTACAGCGCCACGCTCCTGACCCCGAGCGATTCGCCGAAGGTCGGCATGAAGGTGAACATCGCCCCCGTCCCGAGCCCGAAGAAGAAGGCGAGGGCCATGTGCAATCGCAGCACGTCCTTGAGCCCTTCGCGGAACATCTCGAGGCCGGGGCCGGCGCCCATGTCGGGCGGCTGGATGCCGCGCGTGCGGGCAACCAGGAGGGCGGCCACGCTGCTCAGCAGGACCGCCAGGAGGAAGAGCCAGCGAAAGCCCAGGTTGTTGACCACGATCTCGCCCGCGATCGGAGCGAGGGCCGTGCCGAGGAAACCCGAGAGGCCGTAGATGCCGAGGGCCCACCCGCGGCGATCCACGGGCACCAGGCCCACCACGTGCACGTAGTTGGCCACGAAGAACGTGGAGAAGCCGATCCCCTGGAGCACGCGCAGGAGGGCCAGGAGGGGCAGCGACTGGGTGACGATGAAGCATGCGGAGGCGACCATCAGGAGGACCACGCCCAGGATCATGAAGGCGCGGCGCCCCACGCGGTCGAGCCAGAGCCCGACCACGGGCTGGCAGAGGATGCCGATCGCGCTGTAGGCGCCCTGCACGATCCCGATCTCCCCCTCGGTGCCGCCCAGCCGGTGGATGTAGAGGGGCAGGAGGATGAAGCAGTTGAGCCCGGACATGAAGAAGAAGCTGGTGAGGGCCGCCTGGGCGAAGGGCCCGCTTATGAGAAACTGCGAGTCCCGAATCACTTGCTCTTCGAGCCGAAACGCTGCCCGCGAGTCCTACGAGAGGCGAGCGGTGAGGCGAGCACTGATGATTGCGGCCCGCTTTCTCCACGTCGTAGAATGGCCGCCACCATGATTCCCCGCGCCGTCATGATTCGCGTCGAGTGTAGCACGCGCTCCACGTAGCCCCGTGGCGCCGGAGACGATCGCGCGCGCGTTCGAGCAGGCCCTGCATCTCGCCGGCGCCGGCTCCGGCCGGCTCGAAGCGCCTCGGCTGCTGCAGAGCTGGCCGGGCATCGTGCACGGCGGCTGCCTCGTGGCCCTCGTGGACGCCGCCGCCGCGCGGCTCGGGCGGCCGCCGGGGCCGCGGCGGCTCGAGGGCCGACTCACCGCCTCCGTGCCCACGGAATCCGCGCTCGTGATCGAAGCCGATCACGCCGATGGCACCGCCGGTCTCACCATCTGGCAGGGCCGCCACATGCTGACGAGCGGCAGCGTCGCCCCCCTCGACGCCGAGCCACCCGCCGCCCCCTGGTGGGGCGGCACTGCTGGTCTCACCCTGCCGATGTCGGAGGACTGCCTGGCCTGCGGCGCGAGGAACCCACTCGGGCTCCAGGTCGGCCTCGTCTTCGACGACGAGGGTGTCTGGGCTCGAGTCGAGCCGCGCCAGCCATGGCGGCTTCATGACGGACGGCTGCACCCCGCCTTCGTTCCCGTGTTGCTCGACGAGGTCGCCTGGTGGCTCGGCGCCCTCGTCATGAAGGAAGGCGGGCTCACGAATCGCCTCGCCATCAGCATCCTCGAGCCCGACCTCCCCGCCGATGGCGCGGTGGTGGCGGCGGGGCGCTTCGACCGCGTGATTCCCGTCGACCGCAAGGGCACGTTCTGGCGGAGCGAGCTGGCCCTGGGGACCCCGGCGGGCAAGGCGCTCGCCACGGCCTCCATCATCTTCCGCGGCGGCCCCGAGTACTCCGAGCGCCAGATGCCCTATTTCCGCTCGCGCGCGCCGGTCGAAGTCTTCCGCCGCATGTTCCCGAACCACGCCTGACGCGGCGGAGGTACACGGGCGGGACCGGGGCTGCGGGTTCCGTCGTCCGCTCAAAGCTCCTCGCCTCGCGCGCCACCTCGCTCGGGCGCCTCCGCTTGGCCCCCCATCCCCCGAGACGGGGGTCGCTCGCCGCCCTGCTCCGCAGGGACGGCTCGCGCGGCGGAGGCGCCCTGCGCTTCGGGGCGCGCTACGGCTCGTCGCATTCGCTCCCGACGAAACCCGCAGCCCCGGCCCCGCCCTCCGCGCTACGTCGATCGTCCTCCGAACTACAAAGCTGAGAACTCGTTGCCTAGGCGATCCGTGGCCGCGCGGCGACGGGTGGGGCAGGGGGCATCCCCCGTGGACCCATATCTTCTGCGCGCAACGAAGGCGAAGACCTGAATCTCGTGGCTCGTTCGAGACGCCGCTGAGGAATGCGAGTCAGTGTGGTCC
>DASQAK010000148.1:0-12659 GCA_035635755.1 Candidatus Methylomirabilota bacterium
AGATCGCCGCCCTGGCGCGGGTGGACCCCGTGGAATTCCGTCTGCGCCGCCTCACCAACCCGCGCGGCGTCGAAGTGCTTCGGCGGGTGACAGGGCGCATGGGCTGGCAGCCGCGGCCGTCGCCGCGTCGCGTAGACCCGAAGGCGGCCGTGCTCACAGGCCGTGGCATCGCCTACGTCCACTACAAGCATGAAGAGACGCTGGTGGCCATGGGCATGGAGGTGGCCGTCGAGCGCGCCACCGGACGCATCCGCGTGACGCGAGTGGTGTGCGCCCAGGATTGCGGGCTCATGATCAATCCGGACTGCGTGCAGAGTCAGCTCGAGGGCAACATCATCCAGACGCTTTCCCGCACGCTCCACGAGGAGATCGTGTACGACCGCAACGGCGTGACCACGGTCGACTGGGCTTCGTACCCTATCCTGACCTTTCCCGAGGTGCCGGCCCTCGAGTTCGAGCTGATACAGCGGCTGGACCAGCCGCCCCTCGGCGTCGGCGAGGCCGCCTCCACGCCGGTGCCCGCGGCGCTGGGGAATGCCGTGTTCGACGCGACGGGTGTGCGGCTTCGCACGGTGCCATTCCGGGCGGACCGGGTGAAGGCCGCCCTGGCCCGGAGCTGACCGGGAATCCCCGTGATCACCTCGGCGGATGTCGTCGTCATCGGCTCCGGCGCCTTCGGCGCCAGCGCGGCGTACCACCTGGCGAAGCGCGGCGCGCGCGTGGCCGTGCTCGAGCGCTTCGGGCTCGCCTCGCAGACCTCGCCGCGCGCGGCCGGCCTCTCCAGCCAGGTGCGCGCCACCCCGTCGCTCACCCGGCTCGCCCAGCGCGCGGTCGCCAAGCTCGCGTCGTTCACCGACGAGACCGGCCAGCCGCTTCGCTTCACGCAGAGCGGCGCCCTGAAGATCGCACGCACGGAGGGCGACGCCGAGCAGCTCTCGCGCGAGGTGGCGCGGGGCGCCGCCGTCGGCGTCGAGATCGACTTCGTCTCCCTTGCCGAGGCGCGACGGCGGCTGCCCATCCTCGGCGCGCGCGGCATCGCGGCCATCACGTGGAGCCCGACCGACTGCAACGTCGAGCCCTCCGAGCTACCGATCGGCTATTGCCGGGCCGCCGAGAAGCTCGGGGCCGCGCTCCTCCCGCACACGCCGGCCACGGGCTTCGAGATCGGCGCAGGCGGCGTGGAAGGCGTGCGGACGCCGCAAGGGACGATCGCCACGCGCGCGGTGGTGGACGCTGCCGGCGGATGGGCACGTCTCGTCGCCTCCGGGCTCGGCGGCGCCCTGCCCGTCGTCCCGACGCGCCATCAGCTGTTGATCACGGAGCCCATTGCCGGGGTCGGGCCCGAATTCCCGATCGCCCGCGTAATCGACGCCAATGTCTACGTGCGCCACGAGCGCGGCGGGCTCATGCTCGGCGGCTACGAGCCCGATCCCCTGCAGGTGGACATGGCTGCCCTCCCGCCGGCCTTCGAGATCGCCGACCTACCGCTCGACATCGAGGTCCTCTGGCGGCTCGCGCGAAGCGTCGGCGAGCAGTTCCCGATCTTCCAGGATCCGACCATCCGCGTCGCCGAGCACCGTGGCGGGCTGCCCACGCTCACCATGGACGACCGCTATCTCGCGGGGCCGCTCCCCGGCGTGGGCGGGGCGTGGGTGATGAGCGGCTGCTGCGTAGGTGGCCTCAGCGTTTCCCCCGCCCTCGGGGAGGCGATGGCCGAGTGGATCCTCGACGGGGCGCCCTCGCTCGATCTCTCCGAGATGTCCACCGCGCGCTTCGCCGGGCGCGACCTCGACGAGGCCGCGCTGCGCGAGCGATGCCGGCAGGCCTACGCGACCCACTACCGGGCGGGCAGCGAGACGTCGGCGGCCTCGTGAGCCATCTCATCGGCCTCCCGCGCTGCGGTATGCTCGCCCGCGGAGGGCACTCATGACCACGATCCCGCTCCGTCCGACCATGCTCGAGGTCGACCTCGACGCGGCCGCCGACAACGTCCGCGCGGTGCGACGGCTCGTCGGTCCCGAGAGCAAGATCTTCGCCGTCGTCAAGGCCGACGGCTACGGGTTCGGCGCCGCCGAGATGGGGGCAGTGTTCGTCCGCAACGGCGCCGACTGTCTGGCCGTGGCCGACCTCACCGAGGGCATCCGGCTGCGCCAGCGTGGAATCACCGCGCCGATTCTCGTCTATCCGAACTCGCTGCCCGAGGCCGCCGCCGACGCCCTCGCCCACGGCCTCGTCCCCACCCTCGTGGATCTCGAGGCCGCCCGCGCGTACTCGGAGGCGGCGGCCGGCCCGTGCGAGGTGTTCGTCAAGGTCGACGTGGGGCTCGAGCGTCTCGGGGTTCCCACGGAGCAGGCGGTCAAGACGATCCTCGCCATGATGGATCTGCCCCACCTGCGCCTCGGCGGGATCTGCGCCCATCCCCACGCCGAGGTCGGCGGTGACCCCGCCTATGCCGACTGGCAGCTCGGGCGATTCACGGGCGTGATCGACGAGCTGGAGGCGCGGGGCGTTCCCGTGCCCGTAAGGCTCCTGGCCGCCACGCCTTTCGTGCTGCGCTTCCCGCACACCTATCTCAACGCCGTCGATCCGGGACGGATGCTCTACGGCATCACCTTCCCCGGGGAGACGCCGCCCGTCCCGCTCCGCCCCGCCTTCCGAGCCCTGACCACGCGAGTGATCGCGCTCAAGGAGCTCTCGCCCCGCGAGCGCTTTGGCGAGCTGGCCCCCTTCCCGGTGACGGCGCCCATGCGACTCGGGGTGGTGCCCATGGGCTCGGCGGACGGCCTCCGCTGGCTGCACGCCGGGCATGTCCTCGTGCGCGGTCAGTCCGTCCCCGTGATCGGCTCGCCGTCGCTCGAGCACACGCGGATCGATCTGACCTCCGTGCCCGCGGCCGCCGTGGGGGACGAGGTCGTGATCATCGGGCGTCAGGGCGACCTGGAGATCTCGCCGGCCGAGGTCGCGTCCCGCCACGGCCTCGGCCTCCACCACGTGGCCACCACGGTCGGGCCACGCGTGCCCCGGGTCTATCTCTCCGGCCGCGCCACGGTCTGAAGCGAGGACGTCCCCATGCCCGTCCAGTACGAGAAGCGCGGTCCGATCGGTATCGTCACCCTCAGTCGCCCCGGGGCGCGCAACGCGTGGGGCGCCGACTTCAACGAAGGCATCGCCCGCCACTTCGCGGCCATGGAGGATGACGAAGAGATCCGCTGCGCCGTCCTCACCGGCGACGAGGCCGGGGGCGCTTTCTCCGCCGGCGCAAACCTGAAGGACCCGAAGACGCACACCATGGCCTCGGCGGCGGAGTTCATCAAGGGCATCCCGAAGCGGCGGGATCGCGCCTTCGAGATCCTCGGGAACTTCCCCAAGCCGCTCGTGGGCGCCGTCAACGGCTTCGCCGTGGGCATCGGCTGCATCGTGACCTTCTGCTGCGATCTGCTCGTCGCCTCCGAGCGAGCGGAATGGCGCCTGCCCCAGGTGGCGCTGGGCATCCTGCCCGCCTACGGCGGCGCGGCCCGCCTCGCCCGCTGGGTGGGCCGCGGCCACGCCATGCGCCTCACGCTCGGCTTTCCCCTCGGCGCCGAGGAGGCGCAGCGGATCGGCCTCGCGCAGTGGCTGGTGCCGCACCCTCGCCTGATGGACAAGACGCTCGAGGTGGCCGGGCACCTCGCGTCATTGCCGCCGCTGGCCGCGCGCCTCGCCAAGGAGTCCTTGCTCCGCGGCCTCGACGTCCCCAACCTCGCCGACGCCTCGCTGGTCGATCTCTATCGGTTCGCGACCCTCGAGCTGACCGAGGACAAGGCCGAGGGCCACGCGGCGTGGCGCGAGAGGCGCAAGCCCACCTTCCGGGGTCGCTGAGCGTCCGCCCTTCTCTTCCGCGCTCTAGAAAGGAGCCCATCATGCCTCGCGTCGCTCCCGTCACCGGCAAGTCCGAAGTGCCTGCGGAGCATCACGCCGTCGTCGACGACGTCCTCAAGGTCTTTGGGAACGTGCGGGGGCCCTTCAGCATGCTCCTCCACAGCCCGAAGCTGGCGGAGCGCGTCCTGCCCCTCGTCACCTTCTTTCGCGACGAGAGCGTGGTCGACGCCAAGCTCCGGTCGATCGCCATCCTGAGCGCCGTGCGGGAGCGCGAGGCGGCGTACGTGTGGGCGGCCCAGGTCGGCGCCGCGCGCCGCAATGGCCTGCGCGAAGAGGTCATCGACCTCCTCCGGGCCAAAGGCGATCCCGCCAAGCTTCCCGCAGAGGAGCGCGACATCGTGACATACGTCCGCCAGCTCATGCGCACGAATCGGGTCGACCAGGCGGTCTTCGACGCGCTCCAGAAGCGACACGGCACCCAGTGGCTGGTCGAGCTGACGGCGGCCGCCAACTACTTCGCCCTGCTCTCGAGCGTGGTCAACGCCTTCGAGGTCGCCGCCCCGCCCGACGGCGACAAGCTGCCCGCCTAGCGCGGTGAGCTAGGACGAGCTTCGAGGGCGGCGAGACGCTCCCGGATGTCGATGCGTGCGGAGCTCGCGCTCCATGCCGTCGATCCTGGCGTCCACACGACGGATCTCTACGACGAGTTCCCCCTTCATCGAACTCATCTCGGTCCGGAGGGAGTCGATCTTCGTGGTAAGGCGGCCGTCCACTCCGTCGATCTTCTGATCCAGGCGGTGTATGTCGCCCCGGATGGCGTGCAACTCGGGCGCGATGAGATCCTGGAACGCGGACTTGATCTGGTCGTACAGCCCCATGCGTTTCATTGAATGAGCCTCTTCCGGGATGGTCAACGCCATGCCTAGGATACACTGGACAGCGACTTTGATACTCGGTACCGTTCAGCTTGAACCGGGTCGGGCGACTCGGAGGAAACATCCGTGACCAACCCAGGTAGCGATAGGCACCTCGGCCGCCGCGAGCTCCTGCAGCGAGGGGCGCTGGCGGGGCTCGGCATGGGCCTGCTTCCTCTGCGGGCATCGGCCCAGCCGGCGGCGCGAGCCGGGGCGAAGGTGCAGCGCTACGTGACGCTCGGGCGCACGGGCATGCAGGTGTCCGACATCTCGTTCGGAGGGAGCCGGCTCGGCTCGGGCGAGGGCGACATTGTCCGGCATGCCCTCGATCGAGGCATCAACTACTTCGACATCGCCGACAGCTATCGGGGCGGCGACTCGGAGACGACCGTGGGGGAGGCCCTGCGCGGCAAGCGCGACCGCGTCTACCTCGCGTCGAAGACCTACGCGAGCCCAAGCGACCGTCGGGACTCCATGATGCGCTCGCTGGAGCAGAGCTTGCGGCGCCTCCGCACGGAGTACATCGACGTCTACTTCAACCACGCCGTCAATGACGTGGAGAGACTGAAGAACCCCGAGTGGCACGAGTTCACCGCCCGGGCCAAACAGCAGGGCAAGATCCGCTTCGTGGGCATGTCGGGCCACGCCGGGCGGCTAATCCAGTGCCTGGACTACGCCCTCGACACCAACGGCGTCGACGTCATCCTCGTGGCCTACAATTTCGGCCAGGATCCCGCCTTCTACCAGGGGCTGACCCGCTCCTTCGACTTCATCGCGCGCCAGGCAGACCTACCCCGCGTGCTCCAGAAGGCGAAGGCCAAGGGCGTCGGCGTGGTCGCCATGAAGACCCTGATGGGGGCACGCCTCAACGACATGCGCCCGTTCGAGAAAGACGGCGCCACCTTCGCCCAGGCGGCCTTCCGCTGGGTGCTCTCGGGCCGGAACGTGGACGCGCTGATCATCTCCATGACGAGCGGGAGCACGATCGACGAGTACCTCGGGGCCTCGGGCTGGCAATCGGCGGCGAGCGACGATCTGCCGCTCCTTCAGCGGTACGTCAAGGTGAACGGCGCCTCGCAGTGCCGCCACGGATGCCAGGATTGCCTGAGCGCCTGTCCGAACGGGGTGCAGATCGGCGAGGTGCTGCGCACCCGCATGTACGCCGTCGACTATGGGGACCTGACGCTGGCGCGGAGCGAGTACGCCATGCTCTCCCACAACGCCGCCCCCTGCCTGACCTGCGCGGCCCAGCCCTGCCGGAGCGCCTGCAGCCACGGGCTGACTATCGAGCGCCTGACCGGCCCGACGCACCGGATGCTCAAGAGCTGAGCGCGATCGTGGAATTGATGCTATACACTTTGCCAGGCCCGATCCTGACCGCAGGAGAGTGAGACATGCCCCTCAAGCCCGTATCCCTCGACCACGTCAACATCTTCGTGCGCAACGCCGGACGCTCGCACAAGTGGTACACGGACATCCTGGGTCTCCACACCCAGGACATCTTCTATCATCCGGGGACGGAGAAGATGCGCGCCGCCTTTCTCGCCTGCGATCCCGACCACGCGCACGACATCGCTCTTTTCGAGGTGGGTGACGAGGCCGCCTTGCAGGAGAAGGGACAAGTGGGGCTGAATCACGTCGCCTGGCGGATGGCCAGCCTCGACGACCTCGCGGAGATGTACCGGAAGCTGAAGGCCAAGGACGTCCCCATCCACGTCTCGGACCACACGATCTCCATCGGCGTGTACTTCTCCGATCCCGACGGCAACGGGCTCGAAGTCTACTACGAGCTGCCGCGGAGCCAGTGGAACCGTGAGCGCCCGTTCTCGGAACAGGGCGAGAAGGGCCGCTTCCCCGGCCCCTGGGACGAGATGCTCAGCCAGTCCGCGCCGGCGGTGGCGCGGACGTAGCTCAGCTCCCCTCGCGGAGGATCTCCTCGAGCCGCGCGCTGGCGCGATCCCAGTCGAAGCGGCTCGTCACGAAGGCCTGACCCTGGCGCGCGAGCCGCTCCCGCAGAGGGGGCTCGCCCACCATTCGGTCGAGGGCGCGCGCGAGCGCTCCGACATCCCGCCGAGGCGCCACCAGCGCCGTCTCGCCATTCACCACATACTCACGGCAGCCCCCATTGTCGAAGGTAACGAGAGCAGCGCCACAGGCCATCGCCTCCATGGACGGCATGCCGAGTCCCTCGTCCCAGGACGGGCAGAGATAGATGGGGCAGCGGCTGTAGAGCCAGGCCAGGCGCTCCTGAGGCAGGTTTTCGTGGAACTCGTCGTACGGTAGGGCCTCGCGCGGAGACCTGACCCCGAAGCCCACCAGGCGCACCTCGCGATAACGCGCCTTCACGGCCGCCATCGCCTCGAGCCCCTCGCGCACGCCCTTCCACGCGTAGTCGTGATGGAGCATGAGCACGCGGAGGGCATCGCCGGAGCGCGCGGCGTCGACGGGATGAAAGAGGGCGCGGTCGACCGGCGTCACGAGCACCTCGGCCTTGGCGCCGAACTTGTCGCGCATGATATCGGCGAGCCACGTCGAGATGACGACCTTTCTCAACGGCAGGGCATAGGTCGCATCCACGCGCGCCGCGTCGCCGTGGTACAGGCTCTCGTAGTGCTGGATGAAGTAGAGCTTCCGGCCGCAACGATCGGGCGCCTCGGCAACCGTCCTCGCCGTTTGCCACGCCGTGGCGATCAGGGCGTCACCGTCGGGCAGCGATGCCTTGTCCCACCCGGCGATCCAGCGAACCGTAGGGCGAAAGCCGGGGATCCACGTGGGTCCTTCGCCCCGGAGATTGCGCCAAGCGGCTTTCCAACCGTGCTTGGCGGGCACCACGACCGTGACGTCATGGCCGCGCATCGCCAGGCGATCGGCATAGGTCAAGATCGCGCGCACCCCACCCGCAATCCGGATATGGGGCGCGAGAAACGTGATCTTCACTACCGCCCCATCCTCACCCTACCCTCTCCCTCCCAGGAGGGAGAGGGATTCGATTGCAGATCGCCCCCTCTAGGAACCCTCTCCCCCGCGCGGGGGAGAGGGCCGCAGTTCGAGCCAAGACGCCGCCTCAAGCGACGAGGCGAGGGCTGAGTGAATGAGGGGGTGGTGATGGTAACCATTGCTCAAATGGCCATGGAGACCTGGCCGCCTCGGCGATAGGCGGCCGGATCGAGCACGACGTTGACGCAAGAGACCTCGCCCGAGCCCGTGGCGTTCTCGAGGGCGGGCCGGAGCTCGCTGGGCTCGGTGACGTGCACGCCCTTGCCCCCGAGCGCCTCCACCATCTGGTCGAAGCGCGTGAAGGGCAGCGAGGTGCCGACGGCGCGCTCGGCACCGAAGAAGGAAAGCTGCGGATTCCTGATCTGTCCCCACCCGCCATCATTGCCGATGACCACGGTCACGGGCAGCTTGAAGCGCACGGCCGTCTCCATCTCCATGCCGTTGAGACCGAAGGCGCCGTCGCCCGCGATGAGCAGGACGCGTCGAGCAGGATCGAGAAGCTTGGCGGCGATGGCAAAGGGCGGCCCCACGCCCAGACAGCCGAACGGCCCCGGGTCGAGCCACTGTCCCGGCCGTTCCAGCTCCACGATCTTCGAGGCGCAGCCGACCACGTCACCGCCATCGCCGATCACCGTGGTCTGCGCGTCCACGACCGCCGCTATCTCGTGGCCGAGGCGGTAGTGGCTGATGGGCACGCTGTCGGAGAGCCGCTCCACCATTAAGCGGTCCCCTGCCTCCGTCTCCTTCTTCTCGAGCGTCTGCCGCCAGCTCTCGAAGCGCTTGGCGACGGCCTTGGGCAGTGCCTGGCCCGCCTGACGGAGCGTCAGCCCGATGTGGGAGGCCAGGCCAAGCTCGAGTGGCCGATTCCTGCCGAGCTCGACGGGATCGCAATCCACCATGGCCACCTTGACGTGCTCGCCAAAGGACGGCGGCCGGCCGTAGCCGAGCCGGAAATCGAGTGGCGTGCCCAGCACCAGGATCAGGTCGGCCTGTCCCAGCGCGAAGCCGCGCGCCTGGGCAAAAGCCAGAGGATGCCGGCCCGAGAGACTCCCCCGCCCCGCGCCGTTCATGAAGACGGGCACACCTGCCGAGTCCGCGAAATCCCGAAGGTCGGCGGCCGCGTCGTCCCAGTACACGCCGCTGCCCGCCATGATCATGGGCCGCTCGGCCTGGGCGAAGAGATCCGCGAGCTTCTGGACGGAGTCGGGACCGGGCGCGACGGGATGGCGATGCACGTAGCCCGTCGGAATGGGTGCCATCCGGTCCTCGACCATGGTCATCAGCAGATCGACGGGGATCTCGACGAAGACCGGTCCCGGTCGCCCCGTGAGCGCGGTACGAATGGCCGTGGTCAGGACCTCGGGGATCTGGCGCGTCTCCGAGACCGTCCACGCGCCCTTTGTGATGGGCTTGAGGAGATCCACCTGCTCCACTTCCTGGAGCGAGCCAAGCCCGCGGAGGCCGAGCGGTGCCGCGCCGCCGATCAAGAGCAGCGGGCTCCGCGCCGAGAACGCGTTGGCCACGCCCGTGACGGCATCGGTGACGCCGGGTCCGGCCGTCACGATCGCCACGCCGAGATTGCGCGTCAGCCGCGCGTAGGCGTCGCCCGCGTGCGCGGCCGCCTGCTCGTGGCGCATGTCCACCACCTTCACGCCCTCCGTGACGCAGCCGTCGTAGATGGGCAGGATGTGCCCGCCGCAGAGCGTGAAGATGTGGCCGACGCCCGCCTGCTTGAGGGTGCGCGCTACCAGGTGCCCGCCGTTCAGCTCCGCCATGGACCTCCTCCGCGCGCTCCTACCAGAACTTCTCCCACTTGACGCTCTTGCGGTCCATCCCTTTCTTGACGAGGGCGTCGCGCACGGCGTTGACGGTGTCGCCGCCCCCGCAGGCATAGACGACGAGGCGGTCCACGCTGTGCACGAGGCGGTCGATCACCTGGGCGGGCTCGCCCGTCTCGCCGCGCCAGCCGCCCGGCGCCTCGCGCACGGCGGGGACATAGGTGAAGCCGGGGTAACGGCGCGCCAGCGAGCGAAACTCGGCGTCATAGAGGAGCCAGGAGGGATCACGCGCCCAGAAGATCAGGATGGCGGGACGGCCGAAGCCCGTCTCGTAGAGATCGGCCAGGATGGAGCGCACGGGGACGATGCCGATCTCCTCGGCGAAGAAGACGGCACGGCGCGGGTCGGCGCGATTGAAGACGAAGCCGCCCGTGGGGCCTTTGAACTCGACGGTGGCCCCGGCCTTGAGACCACGCAGCCACTGCGAGCCGATGCCCCCGGGGGCGACGTCGACGGCCAGCGTGAGCATGCCCTTGTGCGCCGGCGTGGAGAGCATGCTCCAGGCGCGGACCGTCTTGGGGCCGAAGGGCACGGAGATCCACTGCCCCGCCTCGAAGGGAAGCTCCGCGGGCTCGACCATGCGGAGATCCACCTCGATGACTTCCAGCCGGGGCCAGCGGATGGCGGCGACCTCGGCCTTGCATTCCTTCGGCTTCGGCGCCAACTACCGACCCTCACCCCGCCCTCTCCATGAAAGAGAGAGGGAGACATAAAGCTCAACCGCGGGAGAGGAAGACTTCCGATTCCCTCGCCCCCGGAGGGGGCGAGGGTAGGGCGAGGGGGAAGCCAAGTCCACCTACACGCTCCGGAACTTGGGAACGAGCTCGGCGGCCATCATCTCGATCTGCTCGGCCTCGGTGGCGGGGTCGCAGATCGCGTCCAGGATGAAGTACGTGCAGCCCGCCTCGGCGAAGCGGCCCAGCTGCTCGAGGCACTGGGTGGGCGTGCCGATGATCCCGTACTTCCGCGCGAGCGGACCGAAATCCTGCGCATAGCGCTTGGAGAGCTTCTCCACCCACACGCGCTCGGCGCTCTCGTAGTCCTTGCCCATGGTGATGAAGGTCAGGTGCCCGCGCGTGAAGCCCTCGAGCGATCGCCCGGCCGCCGTTGCGGCGGCGGTGATCTTCTCCAGGCTCTGCTTGTAGCGCTCGGGCTGCACGACGTAGGAGACCCAGCCGTCGCCCTGGCGCCCCGCGCGCTGGAGCGCGGCATCCGAGCGACCGCCGATCCAGATGGGCGGCGCGGGCTTCTGCACGGGCTTGGGATCGATGCTCACCCCCTCGAACTGGGTGAAGCGCCCCTTGAAGCTGGCCGGCGTGTCCCTCCAGAGGCGGCGCACCACGTCGATACCCTCGGTCACGCGAGCCCCCCGCTCACTGTGCGGGATGCCGCAGGCCTCGAACTCCTTGGGATTCTCCCCTCCCACGCCGACTCCGAAGATCAGTCGCCCGCCCGAGAGCACGTCGAGGGTCGACGTGATCTTGGCCGCGATGGTGGGATGACGAAGGGCGAGCAGGTACACACCCACGCCGAGCTTGACCCGACTGGTGATGCCGGCATACGAGGCGAGCAGGGTCAGCGACTCGTAGAGCGGGTTGTGGAAGGAGACGTGATCGCCGGTGAAGATCGAGTCGAAACCGAGCGCCTCGACCCGCCGGGCAATGGCGAACTGCTCCTGGGGCGGGTGCGGCGCGAGAAAGCAACCGAAGCGGATCTGGGTCACGGGCTACCTCGGGAAGGCGTCCTTGACCCCGCCGTCCACGGTGATGGTGCAGCCCGTGGTCTTGGCGGAGCGGTCGGAGGCGAGGAACAGGATGGCCTCCGCCACGTCCTCGGGCAGGATGGGCGCGGCCAGGATATTGCGCTTCCGGTAGAAATCCTCGAGCTGCTCCACCGTGATGCCCTGGGCGCGCGCGCGCTCGCGGCGGATCTCCGCGGACCAGAGCTTGGAGTCCCTGAAGACGGCGTCGGGGTTCACGATGTTGGAGCGGATGCCGTGGGGGCCGCCCTCGAGCGCGAGCACCTTGGCGAGCTGGGCTTCGGACGCCTTGGCCGCCGAGTAGGCCGCGAAGTCCTTGCCCGGCGACATGACGTTCTTGGTCGCCACGAAGACGAAGGCGCCGCCCAGCCCCTGGGCCTTGAAGAGCCGCATGGCTTCGCGCGCCACGAGGAAGTGACCCGTCGAGTTCACGGCGAAGGAGCGGTCCCACTCGGCCAGGCTCATCTCGTCCACGGGCGCGGAATGGGCGATGCCCGCGTTCGAGACCACGATGTCCACGCCGCCGTAGGCGAGCACGGCCTCCTCGAAGCCGCCGCGCACCGAAGACTCGCTGGCCACGTCCATGCCGATGCCGACGGCCCGCCCGCCCCCGACCGCCGCGATCACCTCGTCAGACACCTTGCGCGCGCCCGCTTCGTCGAGGTCGGCCACGACCACGTGGGCGCCTTCCGCGGCCAGACGCAGGGCCGCGGCTCGGCCGATGCCCGAGGCGCCGCCCGTGACGAGGGCGATGCGGCGGGCAAGCTCCTTCTCGGGCGGGGCCTGGGCCAGCTTGTAGAGCTCCAGCGGCCAGTACTCGACGTCAAAGGCATCGCGGGCCGAGAGCGACACGTAGCGCCCGAACGAGGTGGCGGCGCCGAGGACCGAGATCGTGTGGTGATAGATGTCGCTGACGATGCCGGCCGTGCGCCGGTCCTTGCCCGTGGTGAACATGCCCAGGCCCGCCACCGTGATCACGCGCGGGAAGGGATCGGTGAGAGCGGCTCTCGCCGTATTGTGGGCATCGACATAGGCGGTGTAGTCGACGACGAAGGCATCGATCGCCGCCTTGATGGCGTCCTTGACGGCCGTGGGATCGTGGGCGTCGGTCACGGGGACGAAGCACGGCAGCCGCTTCGTATAGATCGTGTGGTCGGGCGTGGCAGGTCCGATGCGCGACAGCTCGCCCGCCTCGCTCGAGCAGGCGAAGTCGAGGACGTCGGTGGCGTCGTCGAAGGCGATCACGACCCGCCGGTCACGACCCACCAGGCCACGGAGCACCGGCGCCACGCT
>DASQAK010000149.1:0-5898 GCA_035635755.1 Candidatus Methylomirabilota bacterium
GGCGCCCTTCGGCTTCACGCTCCGCTATGCCATGAAGGCCAATCCCAGCCGCGGCGTGCTCCAGCTCTTCCGCGACCTCGGCCTGCACGTCGACGCCTCGAGCGACTTCGAGGTCGAGCGGGCGCTGCGGGCCGGCTTCGCGCCGGAGCGCATCCAGCTCACCTCCCAGGCGCCGTCCCTCGCCCTCGCCTCCCACGTCGCCCGCGGTGTGCTCTTCAACGCCTGCTCGCTGCATCAGCTGGATGAGCTCGGGCGTATCGCGCGGGGACGTGAGGTCTCGGTGCGCATGAACCCGGGGCTGGGGAGCGGCTCGACCAAGCGCACGAACACCGGCGGCCCCGCCTCGAGCTTCGGGATCTGGCACGAGGAGCTGGGAGAGGTCAAGGCGCTGGCCGAGCGGCACGGCCTGCATATCAACCGGCTCCACTCTCACATCGGCTCGGGCACGGACCCTGAAGTCTGGAAGCGCTGCGCCCGGATGACCCTCGACCTCGTGGCCCAGCTGCCCGAGGTCGGGCGCGTCAACCTGGGGGGCGGTTTCAAGGTCGGGCGCATGCTCGAGGAGCCCTCGGTGGATCTGGCGGATGTCGGCGCGCACGTGCGGCGCGAGATCGAGGCCTTTCGCGAGCGCGATGGGCGCGCGCTCCATCTCGAGATCGAGCCCGGCACCTTGCTCGTGGCCAATGCCGGCGCCATCGTCGCCTCGTGCGTGGACGTCGTGGGCACGGGCGCCGACGGCTATCTCTTCGCCAAGCTCGACGCGGGCATGCCGGAGATCACGCGGCCCTCGCTGTACGGAGCGCAGCATCCCATCGACGTGCTCGCGGCGGGGCGGGATCAGGCCGCCGTGGTCTTCGTGGGTCCCTGCTGCGAGTCCGGCGATATCCTGACGCCCGCTCCTGGGGATCCGGAGGCCCTCATGCCGCGCTGGGTGCCGCGTCCGGAGATCGGGGATCTCGTCGTGGTCGGCGGGGCCGGGGCCTACTGCGCCGCGATGGCCACGATCAACTACAACTCCTACCCGCAGGCGCCCGAGGTCATGCTCGAGCCCGATGGTGCCCTGCGTCTTCTCCGTCGCCGTCAGTCGCCCGCGCAGGTCTGGCAGAACGAAGTCGAATAAGCTCTACTCGGCGGTCGCGGTGACGACGTTGGAGCGCGGGCTCTCGTTGGCGTTCCGGGCCCGGTCGATCGCGGTCACCGCATAGCGGTAGCGGGTGCCGGCGCTCACGTCCCGATCGACGAAGACCGTGGTGGGCGTCTGCGTCGTTCCTATCCTGATGAGCTCCCCGTCTCCCACCGCCCGGTAGATCGCGTAGAGGGCGACGTCGTCCTCCGGGCTGGGATTCCAGGCCAGCCGCATGGCGCCGCCGCCCGGGATGACGACGAGATTGGTGGGCGCCGACGGCGGGGTCGTGTCCACGGGGGTGGAGGCCACCGCCGTGGAGGCGGGACCACGGGCCGTGCCCGCCGGCTCCACGCGCACGGCCTGCACAGCGTAGCGGTACGTGACATCGTTCTCGAGCCCCGTGTCGGTGTGGGACGTGGCGCTCACGGGCTCGGGGGTGACCGGGACGAGCGCGCCGTCGCCGACGGCGCGGAGGACCACGTAGCGCGTCTCCCCTGAAAGCCCTCCACCGTCGATGAGCGAGGTGGGCGCCTGCCAGCGGAGTCGCACCTGCTTGTCTCCGGGCACGATGGTCAGACCTGAGGGCGCCGCGGGGGCGGCCAGGAGGGTGACGTCGAGCCGATCGGACGGGGGGCTCGAGCGGCTGATACTGTCCTCGGCGGTGACGACGTAAATGTAGCGCCGCCCCAGGCCAAGGCCCTTGGCATCGGTGAAGCTGACCCGGCCGCCTTGTATCTCGACCCCGGGCGGAGGCGCGGCGTCGAGACGAATGCGCGCGATCTCCGCGTAGCCCACCACCTCGTCTCCCGAGAGCATGGCGGGCTTGGGGGAGGCGCCGGCCGCCTCCTCTCTCCTGAACACGTGGAGAAGCGTGAGGTCGCGGAGTCGCGAGTTGTCGAAGCGCGAGGTGGGATTTTGCCAGGAGAGCACGATGCGGCGCTCCTCGACGGAAGCGCGGAGGTTGGAAGGCGACGAGGGAAGGCGTCGCTCGGGCGCGACGGGCGCCGCCTTCTTGCCGCAGGCGTCCGTGGCCAGAACGAAGAGCACGAGCCCGGCCGCGGCCAGGGCCGCCCGCGGAAGGCGCCTCACCGTCGCGGGCCCTTGCCGACCAGGGCGCGCGCCTGGACGAGGGCGGCGGCTACCGCCTCCGGGGCCGTGCCACCCGACACCGCGCGGGCGCGCAGCGACGCTTCGACGGTGAGGGCGGCGTGGACGTCCGCGCTGATGAGCGGCGAGAAGCGCTTTAGCTCCTCGAGCGTGAGCTCGCCCAGCTCCTTCTTCTTCTCGAGCCCGTAGCGCACGGTGCGGCCCACGATCTCGTGGGCCTCGCGGAAGGGTAGCCCCTTGCGTACGAGATAGTCGGCGAGGTCGGTCGCCGTCGAGTAGAACGCTCCCGCCGCCGCCTGCAGCCGGTCCACCCGGAAGGTGAGGCCCTCGAGCATGGCGGGGAGCACGCCGAGCACGGCCTCGAGGGTGTCGACGCTGTCGAAGAGCGGCTCCTTGTCCTCCTGCAGGTCGGAGTTGTAGGTGAGGGGGAGGCCCTTCATGCTCGTGAGCACGGCCAGCAGGTTGCCGTAGAGCCGTCCCGTCTTGCCGCGGACGATCTCCGCCACGTCCGGGTTCTTCTTCTGCGGCATGATCGACGAGCCGGTGGCGAAGGCGTCGGAGAAGTCGACGAAGCCGAACTCGGCGGTGGCCCAGAGGGTGAGATCGGTGGCGAGCCGGGAGGTGTGCATCCCGAAGAGGGCCGCCGCGGCCAGGAACTCGATCACGTGGTCCCGGTCGGACACGGCATCCATGCTGTTGGCGGTGGTCGCGGTGAAGCCGAGGTCGCGGGCCAGGGCCTCCCGGTCGACGGGAAAGGCGGCGCCGGCGAGAGCGGCCGAGCCCAGCGGGAGGACATTGACCCGCCCCGCGCAGTCGGCGAAGCGCTCCCGGTCCCGCTGCAGCATGAAGACATAGGCGAGGAGATGGTGGGCGAGCAGCACGGGCTGGGCGCGCTGGAGATGCGTGTAGCCGGGCATGGCCGTGGCGCGGTGCCGTTCGGCCTGGGCGAGCAGGGCCGACTGCACCCGCCCGAGCCCTTCATCCACGTGTCCCAGGACGTCACGGAGATAGAGGCGCTCGTCGAGGGCGATCTGGTCATTGCGCGATCGCCCCGTGTGGAGCTTGCCGCCCACGGGCCCGACCAGCTCGACGAGCCGCCGCTCCACGTTCATGTGGATGTCCTCGAGCTCCTGGCGGAAGGGAAAGCGGCCGCTCTCCAGCTCGCGCTTCACGGATTCGAGCCCGGTTTCGATCTGGGCCAGCTCGCTCGCCTGGATGAGCCCGGTGCGCTCGAGGGCACGCGCCCAGGCGAGGCTGCCGCGAATGTCCTGAGGCCAGAGCCGACGGTCGAAGGCCAGGGACGAGGTGAAAGCCTCGGCCACCGGATCCGCGCCCTCCGAGAAGCGGCCGCCCCGGGCCTTGCCTGCGCCCGGACCGCCTCCGGACGCGGTCACGAAGCGTCGGCCTCGCCGCGGCGGGCCGACGCGGGCCGGCCCGCGTCGAGCAGCGCCGCGATGTGGCTCATGATGCGGCGAGTGATGTCCTCGCGATCGGCGTGACGGCCGCGCGGATGGCCGGGCTGCTCGCGGATCGGCAGGGGAAAGCGCAGGGGCTTGCCGAAGCGCACCGCCAGCCTCGTCAGGCGCGGCACGTAGAATCGTCGACCGCAGAGCGCTTCGTAGGTGCCCGTGACGGCCGCCGGCACCACGGGGACGCCGGAGCGCAGGGCGATCATGGCCACGCCGCAGAGCCCGGGCATGAGACGCCCCTCGCGCGAAAAAGGCCCCTCGGGAAAGATGCCGACGACGCCGCCCCCTCCGAGCACGCGAAGAGCGCTCTTGATGGCGCCCGGATCCGGCCGCTCGAGGTTCACGGGGATGGACCCGATGCCCCGATGAAAGGCCGGATGGAGCGGGCTCGCGCGGAAGACGCGCGGCATGACCAAAAAGCTGATGGGGCGCGGGACGACCACCCCGAGCACGATCCCGTCGAGGTAGTTGTGGTGATTGGCCGCGAGGATGAACGGCTCCTTGTCCGGCAGCCCCTCGAGCCCTGACACATCGAGTCCGAAAAGTCGACGGAGCGCGGGCGCGCAGGTCGAGCGGACCAGCTGATAGAGGGGCGGGAACCGGCCATCGTGGGCGCGCGCGCGTCCGGGCCGCCCCCGATCGAGGAGGGGCTGGCGGAGATGCCCTTCCCGCACGCGAAAGTCAGGCAACTCAGACGGCGCGGGCAGGACTCCCAGCGTGCTCGAGTCGTCTTCGGGCGCCATGGTCGGCCTGTTTATAGCATCCAGCTCAAGGGCTGACAAGAACGGGGCGCGTCCTAGCGCGGCCTGAGGCGATACCGCGCGACGGCCTCGTTGTGATCGGCCAGGGTCTGCGAGAACTGGTGGCGCCGGTCGTCCAAGGCGACGAAGTAGAGATACTTGACCGCCGCGGGATGGACGGCCGCCACGATGGCGGGCAGACCGGGATTGCCGATGGGACCGGGGGGCAGGCCGATGCGGCGATACGTGTTGTAGGGATGATCGACCTGGAGATCGGCGCGCGTGAGCGCCTGGCGGCCCTTGCCCACGGCGTACTGCACGGTGGGATCGGCCTGCAGCGGCATGTCGATCCTGAGCCGGTTCCAGAAGACCGCGGAGATCAGCGGCAGCTCGCTCGGCACGATGGCTTCACGCTCGATGATCGAGGCCAGGGTGAGGAGGCCGTGGATGGAGAGCCCGCGCGCTTCGGCGGCGGCCACGAGGTCGGGGGTCAGCTGCTCCCGCATGCGCGCGATCATCTTGGTGAGGGTCTCCTCGGCCGTCATGCCCTTGACGAGCTGATACGTGTCGGGGAAGAGGTAGCCCTCGACGGAGGAGGCGGGGATGTCGAGGGCGCGCAGGAAGAGCGGATCGCGGCCCACGCGCACCAGCTCGTCCGCGCGGAGGAGCCCTTCCGCCTCGATCTCTTTCGCGAGCTCGGACAGGGTCTTGCCCTCGCGCAGCACCACCGCGTGCTGGAGGACGCGCCCGCCTTCGAGCAGATTGAGCACGTCGATGGTCGTGGCCCCGGCCGGCATCTCGTACTCGCCCGCCTTGAGCGAGCGCGCGCTGCCGCGGACGACGGCCAGGAGCGTGAAGCCCATGGGGCTGCGGATCACCCCCGCCTCGTCGAGGCGCTTCGCGATGTCGAGCAGACCGAGATGAAGGGGGATCTCCACCACTCGCTTGCTCGAGGCGATGGCGGGGGCCGGCGTGAGCAGCCACCAGCCCTGCAGTCCGACGAAGAGAAGACTCAGGAGGAGGACCAGGAGGACCACTCCCCGGAGGGGATGGGCGGGACCGGGCTCCGCGTCGGTCCAGCCCTTGAGGAATCGGGGCCGCTCCATCATGATTTCGTCTTATCTTGCCCGGGGCTTGACCCCCAGTCAAACTTTGGGGTACTGGGCCAATTTGCTTCGCCAGTTCTACTCAGGTCTCGCCTCGCGGCGGGGCCGCTCAGCTCGAAATGCCACGTTCTCGGTCGCTCGTCTGGCTCGCAACTTGACCCAGTACCATCGAGCGCGCTTGGTGATCCGTCGGATTCTGCTATAATGATCATCCTCGGCCGAAGCCGGCCACCGATTACCTTCAGGAGGAATCCATGCCGCAGCTGGTACTTCCCGTCCGCCACGAGTGGCTGTCGAGCGAGCGCTCCCACGGCAAGATCGCCATCGAGCCGTTCGAGCCCGGCTTCGCC
>DASQAK010000150.1:0-31831 GCA_035635755.1 Candidatus Methylomirabilota bacterium
CATCTCGAAGCTCTTCGGCGGCCCTGCTCAGCCCGCCGCGGACGCCGCCGCGTCGCCGCCCCCTCCGGTAACCACGCCGCCTCCCGCCCCCGCTCCCAAGCCCAAGGGGCTGCTCGAGACCATGAGCCTCCAGGTCGGCGAGGTTCGCCTCGAGGAAGGCTCCATCCGCTTCATCGACAGGACGACCGAGCCCGCCTTCTCCGAGGATCTCTCGAAGATGGATCTCCTCGTCACCGGGCTCGGAAACAAGCCGGAGCAGCGCGCCAAGCTCGTGTTCACGAGCGTGGTCGGAGGTGAAGGCGCGCTCGACATCCGGGGCGATATCGGCGCGGTGGGGGCGCCCCTGTATCTCGATCTCGTGGGGGAGATCCGCGACCTCAAGCTGCCCGTGGTCAACCCGTACTCCGATCAGATGACGGCCTGGCTGATCCAGCGCGGCAACCTCAAGTACAAGTTCAATCTCAAGGTCGAGAACGATCAGGTCGTGGCCATGAACGAGGTCCTCGTCGAGAAGCTGCGCGTGGCCAAGTCCAGCCGGCCGGACGACGAGGCCAAGAAGCGGCTCGGGCTGCCCCTCGGCCTCATCGTCGCCCTCATCAAGGATGGCAACGGAAATGTCGTGGTCAACGTTCCCGTCGCGGGCTCCCTCAAGGATCCCAAGTTCGACTGGTCCGAGACCATCTGGTCCGCCGTCAGGAACGTTCTGAAGAACGTCCTCGCCTCGCCCTTCCGGCTCATCGGTAGCCTCTTCTCGAGCGAGGAGAAGATGGAAGAGCCCAAGGTCGATCCCGTGACCTTCGCCGCGGGCAGCGCGGTGCTCGCGCCGGCCGCGGGGCAGCAGCTCCTTCGCGTCTCCGATTTCATGCGGCAGACGCCCTACGTGTCCCTGACCCTCAATCCCGTGGTCGCTCCCGCCGACCTCGACACGCTCAAGGCCGAGGCCGTCGCGGCCAAGGTCCAGCAATTCGCCAAGGAGCGGGGCATCAGCGAGCAGGTCATGGCCATCCGCGGCTACTTCGCCGTGCGGCTGCCAAGCGAGAAGCTGCCCCCCACCCCCGACGATCAGCTCAAGCTCCTGCGCGACCGGGAGCCCGTGCCCGAGCCAAGGGTCAAGGAGCTCGTGGAGGCGCGGCTGGCCGTTGCCAGAGAGCGGATGGTGAAAACCGAGGGGATTCAGGAGAAGCGCTTGCCCGTCGGCGAAACGAAACGGGCCACCGCGGGCGAGGGCAGGATCGAGTTCGCCATCGGAGAGCACGAGGCCGACTAGTCCCGGCTGAGCAACGAATGATTCCAGGCGGCTCCAAAGGGTCCAGATGCGAGGCGGAGCCCCGCTGTTCGAGTTGAGCGGCGGCCCATGGCTGGCGCGAGACGAGCTGAGTTGATCCGCACGCGACGCGTACTATCTGTACGTTGAGCGTGCGATCGAGGGCGCCGTCATTTTCTCGCGCGGAGGCGATTCACCTTGGTCGAGCAGGTGGGCCTCTTCGCGCAAGCGCTCATCGGGGCAGATGGGCCCTTTTCAGCCGCCTGGGTGGCGCTCTGCTATACTCCGGCCCCATGAGAGTCCTCGCGCTCCACCCCGACAGGTGCACCGGCTGCCTCCGGTGCGAGCTGGCCTGCTCCTACATGCAGACGGGCACCTACCAGCCGTCCAAGTCCGTCATCCGCGTGTCACCCTTCGAGGGCTATACGTCGTACGCGCCCTACACGTGCACGCAGTGCGCGGAGGGGTGGTGCATGACGGCCTGTCCGGTGGGGGCGATCACCATCAACGCGGTGGGCGCCAAGGACGTGCTGGACGACAAGTGTGTGGGCTGCAAGCTCTGCACTATCGCGTGCCCCTACGGGACGATGTTCTACGACGCGGACACCACCAAGGCCTACAAGTGCAACCTCTGCGATGGCGCGCCGGCCTGCGCGGAGGCCTGCCCGACCCAGGCCATCACGTTCGAGGAAAGCGAGCCCGCCGACTGGATCGGCGACTTCGCCGCCTCCCGCACGAGCCGCGTCCTGGCCAGGGAGCATGCCTGATGGCCACCCGGCACCTGATCATCGGCGGTGGTACCGCGGGGCTCAATGCCATCCGGACCCTCCGGGAAGAAGACGGCGCCTCGGAGATCACTCTGGTCTCGCGGGAGCGCCCGTATTCCCGCATGGTCCTGCCCTATTACCTCGGCGCCACGATCGCGGAGTCCCACGTCTACACGGCCACACCCGCCTCGCTGCACACCTGGGGCGTCAAGACCATGCTCGGCCGTCGGGCCGCCTCGCTCGACACGGCCGAGCACCGGCTGACCCTCGATGACGGCTCGACGGTCGCCTACGACGATTGCCTCATCGCCACGGGCTCGCGCGCGGCGCGGCCGCCCATTCCCGGCGCGGAGGGACCGGGCGTCCATTCCTTCTGGACGCTCGACGAGGCGCGGGCGGTCATCGCGGACGTGCAGCCGGGCACCAAGGTCGTCATGGTGGGGGCGGGCTTCATCTCCTTCACCATCCTGAATGCCATCCTCTCGCGCGGCGCCGCCCTCACCATCGTCGAGGTCGCCCCGCGCATCCTGCCGCGCATGGTGGACGAGGCCTGCGCGACCATCGTCGCACGCTGGCTGGAAGACCACAGCGTCACCATCCGGGCGGGGGCGACCCTGACCAAGATCGAGGAGTGGAAGGGCAAGCGGAAGCTCACCTTCAAGAAGGGCGCGCCCATCTTCGCCGACGTCGTGATCATGGCCACGGGCATCCGCACCAATCTCGAATGGCTGGAGGGCTCCGGCATCGAGGTCTCGGCGGAGCCCGGCGGCGGCATCCTCGTCGACGACCACCTCCGCTCGAGCGTGAAGACGGTCTACGCGGCGGGCGATGTCGCGCGCGGCCCCAATCTCCTCACGGGGACGCTCGAGGTCCACGCCATCGAGCCCACCGCGCAGGAGCACGGGCGTGTGGTCGGCGCCAACATGGCCGGGCGGGATCTCGCATATCGTGGCAGCCTCATCATGAACATCGTGGAGGTCTGCCATCTCGACATCGCCTCCTTCGGCCAGTGGGACGACGCGAAGGCCGACGTCTTCACGGCCACGCGGGCCGATCGCTCGCAGTACCGGAAGCTCCTTTTCCGCGGCGGCAAGCTCACGGGCGCCATGATCTGCGGCCCCGCCGAAGACATCTGGACGACGAACGACGTCGGCATGCTCAAGGGCCTCGTCTACTCGGGCGCGGATCTCTCGGCCTGGAAGACGCATTTGAAGGGCAACCCCTTCGACGTCAAGCCCGCCTACCTGGCCACGCACACGGCAGGCAAGCTCCTGCCCCAGACTATCCTGGGGCGGGCCTCCCATTCACCCCAGCTGCCCCAATCGGTGATGGTCCAATGAGCCCGACCGCGACCGTCTCGCGCCCCACGACCAAGGCCTCCGCCGCTTCCGCCACCGTGCCCGGCTATGCCGGCAAGCTTCTGCGCGTGAATCTCTCCACGGGAAAGATCTGGACCCAGCCGTGGGCCGAGCACATGCGCGAGTACGTCGGCGGTGTCGGTCTCGGCGCCAAGATTCTGTACGAGGAGGTAGGGCCCAAGGTTCACTGGGACCATCCCGACAATCGGCTCATCCTGGCCACGGGCCCGCTGGCCGGGTTGCCCGTGTGGGGCACGGGCGGTCTCAGCGTCATCACGCGGGGCGCCCAGACCAACGGCGCCACCTCGACCCAGGCCAACGGCTTCTTCGGGGCCGCCCTCAAATACTCGGGCTATGACGCCATCATCGTCCAGGGGCAGGCCAAGAAGCTCTCCTACCTGTACATCAACGACGACGTCGTCGAGGTCCGCGACGCCTCGCACCTGAAGGGCAAGGACACCTGGGAGACCCAGGAGGCCCTCGAGCTCGAGCACGGGCTCTCCGGCCACCGCCTGTCCGTCTACTCCATCGGGCCCGCCGGGGAGAGCCTCGTACGCTTCGCCGCCATCCAGGGCGACTATGGCCACGTCGCCTCGAAGAACGGCTGCGGCGCCGTGATGGGGAAGAAGAAGCTGAAGGCCGTGTGCATCGTCCGCGGCACCAAGGCCCTCACGCCGCATGATCCGCGCGGGCTCGTGCAGGCCGCCGACGATATCGCCCACGATCTCAAGACCGATCCCGCCGCGTCCACGCTCTACCGCTGGGGGACGCTGCCCGGCGTCACCAACCTCTACAAGCTCGGCGCCTTGCCCATCAAGAACTACACGACGAACCTGACCACGGTGGACATGTCGACGTGGGAGCCCGCCAAGCTTCGCAACGGATTCGACCACCGCGGGCATCAGTGCAATGCCTGCGGCATGCACCATTGCCACATCCAGGTCATACGGAATGGACCCAAGGCCGGCGAGCTCGTCGACGAGCCGGAGTACGAAGGCTGGTCGGGCGCGGGCTGGACGATCGGGGCCACGGACCAGCAAGGCATCAGCTGGCTCAACACGCGCCTCGACCGCGCCTGCCTGGACGTCAACGAGTTCGGCTGGGTGTGCGGCTGGGTCATGGAGTGCATGGAAAAGGGCTACCTGACGGAGAAGCAGGTCGGCTTCAAGCTCGGGTGGGGGGACATCGAGGGCGCCAACCGGCTCATCCAGATGATCAGCCAACGGCAAGGCTTCGGCGATCTCCTGGCCGAGGGCGTCAAGCGCGCCTCCGAGAAGATCGGCGGGGAGGCTGCCAAGTGCGCCGTGTACACGATGAAGGGTGCCTCGCCGCGCGGCCACGACCATCGCGGACGCTGGGAGGAGATGCTCGATACCTGCACCTCCTCCAACGGCACCATGGAGAGCGCGAATCCTACCCACCAGACGGAGTTCGGACAGCCCGGGCGCATCAATCCCTTCAACGGCGAGGAAGTGGCCAAGCTCGTGGGAGGTATCCTCGGGCGGAAGCACTTCGAGGACTCCCTGGGCGGCTGCATCTTCACCTTCCGCTCGCGGATCGAGATGCTGGCCCGCGCCCTCTCCGCGGCCACGGGATGGACCTACACGATGCCGGAGGCCCTCCGTCTGGGCCGACGGACGGCGGCCATCCTGCGCGCCTTCAATCTCCGCTGCGGCATTGGCACCGATCTCGAATACCCCTCGGCGCGCTACGGGTCGAGGCCCGTGGATGGGCCCGCCAAGGATCACAACATCATGGACCAGTGGGAGCACATGGTGGACACGTGGTACGCGACGGTGGGCTATGACCGCAAGACGGGCAAGCCCACCCGCGAGACGCTCAAGAAGCTCGGCCTGGGCTGGCTCGCGCGAGATCTGTGGCGCAAATAGCCCGCGATTCACTCACCGCGCAGATCGAGGTGACCACGTGGGTGACCAAGCACGTGGGCGGCGACGGCTCGGGCAGCAAGCTCTTCACCGAGCCCTTCGCGCCGGGGGAGACGGTGCGCCAGGTGCTGCGGCGCTTCACGGCCCGGCACCCCGAGCTGGACGCGGCGCTGTGGAGCCCCGATCACACCGAGCTGGGCGAGCACATCGAGGTGGTCATCAACGACGCCGTGCTCGGCGTCACCCATGAGCTCGATTCGCCCCTCAAGGACAGTGATCGCATCACGCTGCTGGGCCAGTTCATGGGGGGGTAGTGCCCGATCACGAGCCGGTAGGGGCAGACGCTTCGCGGCCCCTTCCACCGCCGCCTCGCCGATCGCGCCCCTGGCTCTGGATCGCCGTCCTGGCGGCCGCCCTGCTCTCCGGCTGGTTCTACGTGGTCGGCACGCCCACCTACTCGCTCTCTCGCTTCGCCAGCGCCCTTCAGTCCCGCGACGCGACGCGCGCCCTCGCCTACGTCGACGTGGACCGCGTGGCCGAGGCCGCGGCGGACGTGCTGGTCGTCGACGCCTTCGCCCGCCAGCGGCCGCCGCGCAACGTGTTCGAGGCCATGGGGCAGGGCATCGCGCGATCCACCGCGCAGCAGAGCGTGAAGTTCCAGGTGGCCGCGCGCGTGCGGGCCGAGGTGCAGCGGATAGCGGAGACGGCGGGCCAGGGCAGCGCCATGCCCGTCGGCCTGCTCGCCGTCCTCAAGGGCGCGGACCTCGTCCGCCAGGGGGACGAGGTGTGGGTCACCTATACCGACCCGAGCCAGGGCGTCACCCGCTTCAAGATGAGCCGCCAGCCCGACCGGTCCTGGAAGATCACCGCCTTCGACAAGGACTGGGTTCGCCGCCAGGCGCGCCAGCCTCCCCCGCGCTAGCCGATCCTCCTCGCTAAGGGCGCGCTGACGAAGTCCCCTTGTGGCACATTAGGGACGGGAGGGCATCTCGATGACGAGACGGTCACGCCACTCGCGCGTCCGCACTGCCGCTCAGGCCGGAGCGCAGACATGATTACCGACATGGCCTCCTATCTGCGATTCTTCGACGGCGTGCGGCGGCGCACGGAGCGGGACGTGGCGGCGCTGCCCTCGGCGGCGGCGGCGTGGCGGCCGCCTGCCCTCGGGGGCGAGACGGGCTGGAGCATCGGCCAGATCGTCCTCCACATCGGCGGCTCGCGACTCTACTTCGCCAGCGCCTACCGCGACGAAGGCTGGATCTGGACGAAGGCGGAGGCTGATCCCGATGACCAGCGGACATGGCTGCCCTGGCTGCAGGCCTCGGCAAAGCGCTTCGCCGCGCTGGTGAGCGAGACGCCGGCCGACTGGCTCACGCGCCGCATCGAGATGATCGACACGCCTGGCCAGTCGTTGGCCGGCTGGCGGCTCCTCATGATGATGCTCGAGCACGAGGTGCACCATCGCTCGCAGATCGATGCCTACGCGGGCTTGCAAGGCTGGCCCGTGCCCGACATCTTCGGCCGCTCCGCGGAGTCCATCGACGCCCTCCAGGAGGCCGAGCGCGCCAAGCACGCGCGCTGACGCTTCCCGCTCATCGAAGGAGAACAGGCATGATCGTCCCGCTCACCTTGGGAGATTTCCTGGAGCGCGCGGAGCTCGTGTATGGCCACCGCGAGGCCGTGGCCGACGAGCCCAACCCACCGGGCGGCGGCCTGGGCCGCGTCACCTATTCGCAGTTCGCCGACATGGCGCGGAGCCTCGCCGTGGCCCTGGACGAGCTCGGGGTCGCCGAGCACGATCGCGTGGCCATCGTCTCCCCCAACGCGGCCCGCTTCCTCGTGAGCCTGTTCGGGGTCAGCGTGTTCGGCCGCGTCCTCGTGCCCATCAACTTCCGGCTGAATGCCGAGGAGATCCGCTACATCATCGAGCATTCCGGCTCCTCGGTGCTGCTCGTCGATCCCGAGCTCGCCGAGTCCCTGCGGCACATCCCGGTGAAGCACCGTTTCGTGCTCGGCGCCGGCACCGATCCTCAGCTCTTCCTTCGCAAGGGGGTGGCGCCGCGGCTCCAGGTCATCGACGAGAACGCCACCGTGTCCATCAACTACACGTCGGGGACGACGGCGCGCCCGAAGGGCGTGCGGCTCACCCATCGCAACTTCTGGCTCAATGCCGTCATCTTCGGCTGGCACCTGGCCATGACCGATCGGGACGTGTACCTGCACACGCTGCCCACCTTCCACTGCAATGGCTGGGGCATGCCGTACGCGGTCACCGGCATGGGGGTGCGTCAGGTCATCATCCGCAAGATCGACGGTGAGGAGATCTTGCGACGGGTGGAGGCCGAGGGCGTTACCCTGTTCAATTGCGCGCCCGCGGTCATCGCGGCCGTGCTCGACGCCGCGGCGGCCCGCCGCCAGACGGGCGTGGCCGTGCCGGGCCGCGGGCGGGTGCGCGTGGTCGTGGCGGGAGCGCCGCCGCCGTCGAAGACCATCGAGCGCGTCGAGACCGAGCTCGGGTGGGAGTTCATCCAGATCTACGGGCTCACGGAGACCGCGCCCTTGCTGACGTTCAACCGGGCGCCCGCGGAATGGGACGGCTTCGACCCGGCCGAGCGGTCACGCCGGCTCTCCCGCGCGGGCGTCCCCGCGGTGGGCGTGCGCATGCGCGTGGACGAGGAGGGCGAGTTGCTCGCGCGCTCCAACCACGTGTTCGAGGGCTACTGGAACCAGCCCGAGGAGACGGCCAAGGCGATCGCCGACGGCTGGTTCCACACCGGCGACGCGGGCGCTCGCGACGGGGCCTACATCGCCATCACCGACCGCAAGAAGGACGTGATCATCAGCGGCGGCGAGAATGTCTCGTCCATCGAGGTGGAGGACTGCCTTTTCCAGCATCCCGCGGTGGCCGAGGTCGCGGTGATCGGCGTGCCCGACGAGAAGTGGGGCGAGACCATCAAGGCCCTCGTCGTGCTACGCCCGGGCTCTGTCTGTGCCGAACGGGAGCTCGTGGAGCACTGTCGGTCCCGCATGGCGCACTACAAGTGCCCGACGTCGATCGAGATTCGGGATGCTCTCGTCCGCACGGCGACGGGCAAGCTCCAGAAGTTTAAGCTGCGCGAGCCGTACTGGGCGGGTCGTGAGCGCCGCGTGAACTGAGCCGATAGCTCTGCCTCCGACCGCCACAGTGAGGCTCTAGGGCCGCGTTTTCGCGGGTTTCTGCGAGTTCTGGCTTGACTCGTCGCGGCGGCATGTGTTACTTCACGCCTTGCGGGCTCGACGTCGTCCCCCCAACTTCTCTGTCCCCCGCGAGGTCGTTATGGCGCAAACCGTCGGATTCATTGGGCTCGGAATCATGGGCCGACCCATGGCCAAGAACCTCCTCAAGGCTGGTTATCCCGTGGTGGTCCATAGCCGGAGCCAGGGACCAGTAGACGAGCTGGTCGGCGCTGGCGCCAAGCGCGCGTCGTCGGCCAAGGAAGTAGCCGGGCAGGTGGACGTCCTCATCACCATGCTACCTAACTCGCCGGAGGTGGAGCTGGTCGCCCTCGGCCCGGACGGCATCATTGAGGGGGCTAGCAACGGGGAAGGCGCCAAGAAGGGCCTGCTCTACCTCGACATGTCCACGATCTCGCCGCTCGTGTCGCAGAAGGTCGGCAAGGCCTTGGGCGCCAAGGGTGTGCGGATGCTGGACGCGCCCGTCTCGGGAGGGGAGAAGGGCGCCATCGACGCCGCGCTGAGCATCATGGTCGGGGGCGAGAAGGCCGATTTCGACGCGGCCCTGCCCGTCTTCCAGGCGCTCGGCAAGACGATCACGCACCTGGGTCCGCTGGGCGCGGGCGGCTTCACCAAGCTCGCCAATCAGATCATCGTGGCCGTCAACCTGACCGCCCTCGGCGAGGCCCTTACCCTCGCGCGCAAGGCGGGCCTCGATCGCGCGCTGACCCTCAAGGCCCTCGGGGGCGGGCTCGCGGGCTCGAAGTGCCTCGAGCAGAAGACGTCGAACTACGTCGCGGGCACGTACAACCCGGGTTTCAAGATCGATCTCCACTTCAAGGACCTGGGACTGATCATGGAGTCCTCGCGCGCCCTCGGCGTCCCGCTGCCGTGCACGGCCTTGGTCCAGGAGCTTTTCAACGCGCTCCGGGTCAAGGGCAAGGGTGGGCTCGATCACTCCGGCGTGATCACGCTGCTGGAGGAGCTGGCGGGGATGCCGAACCCCTCATGAGAGCCACCGTGGATAGGCCGGGACTGGACAATCAGGGGCGCACCCCCTTGATCAAGATCCGGCGCGTCCGCAAGGGCGATCTCAGCAAGGTGCGTGACGTCCTCGAGCAGGCCTTCGGCGATTTCTTCGAGCGCCAGATGGGCACGCGCCCGCGGCAGGTCTTCAACGGCGCCCAGTACGTGCACCACCGCTGGCTCATGGAGCCGTGGGGATGCTTCGTCGCCGAGGAAGGCGACGGCAAGATCGTGGGCGCGGCCCTCGCCGTCATGTGGGGGACCCTCGGGCTCGTGGGGCCGGTGGCCGTCCTCACCAATTACCAGAACCAGGACATCGGCCAGCAGCTTCTCACCGCCTGCCAGGGCTTCTTCGACGAGAACAAGGCGACCCTGCAAGGCGTCGCCACGTATCCGTACAGCCCCAAGCACCTCGGGCTCTATCAGAAGTTCGGCTACCGGCCCAAGGGGCTCGTGGTGGTCACGGGCAAGCCCATGGACCGACGCGAGATCGTCCAGGCCACGCGCCCCGCCAAGCCCGGCCTGGGCGTCCGGCGCTACTCCTCGCTGGAGGAGGCGAAGAAGAAGGCGGCCATGCAGCGGGTGCGGCGCATCACCAACGCCCTCTACCGCGGCATGGACGTGGGCAAGGAGGTCGAGATCGTGGACGGTCTCGCCCTCGGCGACACCCTTCTCCTCGAGAAGGGGCGCGACGTGATCGGCTTCGCCATCGTCCACATGCCGGGAGTGAGCGAGGCGCCCCACGGCAGCGTCTACATCAAGTTCCTCGCCATCGAGCCGCACCACCGCAAGCCCGAGCACCTGCACGCCCTCCTCGGCGCCGTGGAGGAGATGGCGCATGCCGCGCAGCTCCAGCGCGTGGTGGCGCCCGTGTACACGTACTACTGGGCGGCCTACCAGAGCCTGCTCGAGCGCGGCTACCACCCCGACTTCACCATGGTGCGCATGAAGCGGGGCAAGCAAGACGACGACGAGCGCCCGGACGACCTGGTGCTCGACGACTGGCGCTGAGCCCATGCGCGCCCGCTCGCTCCGCGGCGCCCCCGCCGCCACCCTCGCTCTCTGGGGTCTGCTCGCTCTTCCCCTCCACGCGGCCGCCCACGCCATCATTCTCGAGTCCGAGCCCGCCCGCGACGCCAAGCTCGCCGAGCCCCCGACCCGCATCTATCTCCGCTTCAACAGCAAGATCGAGAAGCGGCTGACTCGGGTCAGCATCTCCGCCGCCGACGGCCGCGCGGTTCCGCTGCCCGTTGTCGCGGACGGCAGCCAGGCCCCGGATCGCATCTCGCTCTCCCTCGCCGCCCTGCGTCCCGGCGCTTACGTCGTCCGCTACAAGGTCCTGGCTGCCGACGGGCACATCACGGAAGGCGTGCTTCGCTTCTCCGTCCTGGAGCCCAAGTAGCCGCGTGATCCTGTTCGCGAGCTTCTTGGGGGAGAGTTCCTGATTGCTCCGAGGCAAGGCGACCGCATCCGGCACCAAGGGGTATCGCGCGGCTCTGAAATCGGCGGTCCCCGCCGATCACTTCCGCTCGTGGCAGGGGCTCGCTGTCTCCTCGATCGGCCTCGGCACCTATCTCGGCCCGGAGGACGAGGTCACCGACCACGCCTACCAGACCGCCATCGAGCACGCGGTGGCGGGCGGCCTCAATGTCGTGGACTCCGCCATCAACTATCGCCGGCAGCGAAGCGAGCGCGCGGTGGGAAGCGCGCTCGCCGCCCTCCACGAGTCGGGCCGCGTCAAGCGGGACGGCGTGGTGGTGGCGACCAAGGGGGGCTTCCTTCCCTTCGACGGCCCCGCTCCCAAAGGCCTCCTCGGTCCCGGCGATCTCGTGGCGGGCACCCACTGCATGACTCCCCACTACCTGGAAGACCAGCTCGAGCGAAGCCTCGCCAATCTCGGGCTCGAGCGGGTCGACATCTACTACGTCCACAATCCGGAGACGCAGCTCGCCGAGCTGCCTCGCGCGGCCGTGCTCGATCGGCTGAAGGCGGCCTTCGAGTTTCTCGAGGGCGCGGCGCGATCGGGCCGCATCGGCGTCTACGGCACCGCCACCTGGACGGCGTATCGCCAGCCTCCGGAGGCTCAAGACGCGCTCTCCCTCGCCGAGGTGGTGGCGGCCGCGAAAGTGGTGGGCGGGGCGCAGCACCATTTCCGGGTCGTGCAGCTGCCGTACAACCTCGCCATGACGGAGGCCTTCACGGCGCCCACCCAGCCGCGAGGGCGGGAGCGCGTGACCGCGCTCGAGCTCGCGCGTGCGCTCGGCGTCTACGTCATGACCTCGGCCTCCATCTATCAGGGACAGCTCGCGCGCAACCTGCCGCCCGTGATCGGGCAATTTCTTCCCGGCCTCTCGACGGACGCGCAACGGGCGCTGCAGTTCGTGCGCTCGACGCCCGGCGTGGGCACGGCGCTCTGCGGCATGAGGTCGATCGCTCATGTGGACGAGGCGCTCGGCCTGGCATCCGTGGCGCCGGTGCCGTGGGCGCAATTCCAGAAGCTCTTCTCGCCCGCCTGAAGGCACTGGGCCAATTTGCTTCGCCATACTTCGTTCTCAGTCGCCAGCGACGCTCAACGTACGTACAGGTACGCCTCGCGCCGCTGGCTCCTTCGGGCCTCGTCTGGCTCGCAACTTGACCCAGTGCCCGCGTGCATTTATCCACTAGGCGAGGGCCGAAAGGGCTTGAATTTCTGTCGGAGCTCGGCTACGGTGTTACGTCGTTAACGAGGCGTAATCCTCCCACGCCGAAGCGGGTGACTCATCGCATGGTCAAGAAGATCCACCACGTCGGCATCGTGGTCGAGAGCCTCGCGCGGGCGTATCGCTTCTGGCGGGATGCGCTCGGGCTGCCTCTTCTGCGCGAGGCCGAGATCGCGGACCAGGGCGTGCGCGCGGCGCTCCTCGCGGCCGGCGACGGCGAGATCGAGCTCCTCGAGCCCACGGACACGCAGGGCGGCGTGGCCCGGTTCCTCGCCAAGCGGGGCGAAGGGCTGCATCACGTCTGCTTCGAGACGCCCAACGTCGAGGGCATGCTCGCCGACCTCAAGGCGGGAGGCGCTCCCCTCATCGACGAGACGCCGCGCCCGGGGCTGGCCGGTCGCATCGCCTTCCTCCATCCGACCGCGGGCGCAGGTGTCCTCGTCGAGCTCGCCACGCCGCCTCCCGCCGCCGAGCATCCGGACTCGCCTGTGCGCTTCAAGCGGCTCGTCATCGGCTGCCGCGACCCGCAGGAGACGGCCAAGAGCTATCAGCAGCTCTTCAGCCTGCCCGAGGTTGCCGTCAACGACGGGCCCCGGAGCATGCTCGGCTGGACAGGTGGCGGGACGCTCCTCATGGTGCCGGCGAGCGAAGTGGGCGGTACCCTCGGCATGGCCGCCCTCTCCATGGTCGCTCCGGAGATGACGACGCTCGTGCAGCGTCTCTCCAAGATCGACGCCATGATGTTCTTCGGGGCGAGCGAGATCACCCTCAAGCCGGAAGCAGGCAACAACGTTCATCTGCACATCTCGCGCTATCACTTCCCCTGATCGCGCCCCCCATCGCGGATCACTCTGTGATCCGCTCCGCGCCCGGCTCGTGACTCGCTCCGCCGCCGGGGGGACCTAGACGAGCACGGCGCGCGAGGGGCGGGCGCTCGGCGACACGCTCTGGCTGGTCGGGCTGTGCGCGGCCCGGGCCGCGGGCTCGACCATGGCCATGGCGTACCCCGCGGTTCTCTCCGTGGTCCAGACGGAATGGCAGCTGTCCTCGACGGCTGCGGGATCCATCTCCTCCGCCTACCAGATCGGCACCGCCGTCGCCCTCGTCTTCGTCTCTGCGCTCGCCGACTATCTCAACCCGCGCCTCGTCTTCCGCGTCTCCGCCGGGCTGACCGCCGTGGTGTCGCTGCTCATTCCCGTGCTCGCCCGGGGGCATGTCTCCGCCCTCCTGCTCTTCGGGGCCGTCGCCGTCGCGGTGGCGGGCATCTACACGCCGGGGATCATGCTGCTCGCCGATCGCTTCGAGCCGGCCCGCCGGGGACGGGCCGTCGGCTGGTTCCTCGCCGCTTCCTCGATGGGCTATGTTCTCGCCCTCCTGCTGGGCGGCGCGGTGGTGGCGCGCGCGGGCTGGCGAAGCGCGCTCTTCGTGCTGGCCCTGGGGCCGCTCCTCTGCTTCGCGCTTTCCCTCGTGCTCTTCCATCGCGAGGGCGCGAGAGGCCGGGTGCCACGGCCGCCACGACGCCTGAGCTTCGACGCCGATCTGTCGGGGAACAAGCCGGCCCAGCTCATGATCTGGGGCTATGTCTTTCATTCCTGGGAGCTCCTCGGCATGTGGGCGTGGACGCCCGCCTTCGTGGCGGCGGCCCTCGCCGTGCACGGCATCTCGGCCGCGCAGGCCGCGGGGTTCGGCGCCTCGCTCTCCGCCCTCTTCCACGTCATGGGTATCGTCGCCTCGGCCGTCGGCGGCACCCTCTCGGATCGCTGGGGCCGGACGGCCGTGATCGCCGGGATGATGCTCGTGAGCTCCGCCTGCTCCTTCACCTTCGGCTGGATGCTGGGGGGACCGCTCCTGCTGCTCGTGCTCGTGGGCAGCCTCTACGGCTTCTCCGCGCTCGGAGATTCGTCGGTATACTCGACGGGAATCACGGAGACGGTGAAGCCCGAGCGGCTGGGCGCAGCGTTGGCCATTCGCTCGCTCCTGGGCTTTGGCGCGGGCGCCATCTCGCCGCTGGTGTTCGGGCGGGTGCTCGACGTGTACGGTGGGCAGAGCGCCCCCGCGGCCGGCTGGGGCTGGGCCTTCGGCGTGCTGGGGGCGGGGGGCGTGCTGGGGCTCCTCTCGATGCTATGGCTGCGCACCTTGCCGGAATCACGCCGTCTGGCGGGAGGCAAACGCTGACAGGAGGCGGCATGGCCACGGCGCTCTTCATGGTGAAGGCAACCATCCCGACGGAGAAGGATGCGGCGGTGCGCTTCGTCAATACGCAGGACTGGCCATAGCCACACCGAGGCGCGTGCGCGGTCTCGGGGCGGGCCGGCGGACGCGCCGGACGCTCGCGCGGGGCGGATCCGGGATCGCCGCCGAGCTCAACCTGCGCCTGGGCGCCTGGCCCGGCGTCAAGATCACCCCCATGTTCGGGCGGTGGGGGTACTTCGTCGGCCCGCGGCTCTTCGCCTGCTTTCCCCTTCGCTCGAAGGACACGGATCTCTGGATCCGGCTCTCGCGCGACGACCAGCGGCGCGCGATCGAATCCGGCATGGTGACGCCCCACCGGCGCATGAGCGCGAGCGGCTGGGTCGAGTCCCGCGTGGAGAATCCGAGCCAGGCGGCGCGGGCGCTCGGCTGGCTCAAGCGAAGCTACGAGACCGCAAAGCACATCGTCGAACAGGAGGAGAGGCGATGATCCTCGTCACCGGCTTCGAGCCCTTCGGAGGGCATCCGTCCAATCCGTCCGAAGAGATCGTCAAGGCGGTGGACGGCCGGGTGGTGGGTGGCCTGGCTGTGCGCGCCGCCATCTTGCCCGTGCACCACGTGGAGGCCGCGCGCGAGGCGGCGCGGCTACTCGGCGAGCACGATCCGCGGGCCGTGGTCCACGTGGGCCTGGCCGCCGGCCGCGCCCGCATCGCCTTCGAGCGGGTGGCCGTGAACGTCATGGACTACGAGCTCGCCGACAATTCGGGCTACCAGGCGCGCGGCGAGCCCTGCGTGCCCGGAGGCCCCGCCGCGTATTTCGCCACGTTGCCCCTCGCCGAGATCCTGGATGCCCTGGCCCGCGAAGGTGTCCCCGCCTATCTCTCCAACACGGCGGGCACCTATCTGTGCAACCAGACGCTCTACGCCACCCTTCACGCCGTGGCGCGGGATGGACGGCGCGCCCGGGTCGGATTCATGCACGTCCCGCTCTCTCCGCCCATGGTCGCGCTTTCCGGCCTCGAGCAGCCGAGCATGGACACGGGACTCGGAGTGCGCGCGCTCGAGGCGGCGCTGCGCGTGATCGCCGAGCGGCTCGCCGCGCCGCCGCGCCCCTAGCTCGATCCTGCCGCGGGAGGGGTCTGGGCCTTCAACGGCGCCAGGGCCAGGAATCCCAGTCCCGTCCACGCGAGCTCGCGCACGCGGCGTATCAAGGTGAAGGACAGTCCCGCGGGCGCCCCCAGTCCCAGGGCTGAGAAGATCACGACGTGGCCCGCCTCGAGCGCGCCGACGTATCCCGGCACCAGGAACGCCGCGAAGCGTATGCCCGTGCTGAAGGCCTCGATGGCCGTGGCCTGGGCGAGCGAGACCGGCAGTCCTATCCAGCGCAGGATGAGCCACGGCTCGAGGGCCCCGATCAGCCAGGCGGCGAAGTGAAAGAAGATGGACAGGGTCAGCCGCGCGGGTTCGCGGCGGTAGAAGTGGGCGAGCTCGTCGTTGACCTGGACGAGCGTCTGTCCGGGGCTGGCGGAAAGCCAGCCGAGCTTCTGCAGCCATCGGGTACCGCCGCCCAGAGCTCCGCCCGCCTGGGCGGCGACGAAGGCGCCGACCGCCAGCACCTGAACGACGAGCAGCCACTGCATGGCGCGCACCACGAGCGAATCCGAAGGCAGGGCCGCATGCGCGGCGACGAGGCCGATCACGAGAAAGAGCGCCTGACCGATGACGATGGTGGTCTTGGCGACGATCACCGAAGGCAGGCCCTCGCTGAGGGGCGTCCACGGTCTGACGAGCCAGGCCTTGACCGGCTCACCACCCACCGCCGCTGTCGGCGTCGTCAGGTTGAACGCTTCGCCGGCGAGGCGCGCGGCCAGGAGCGCCGTGAAGGGGGCGCGGTCCCGCCGGAAGGCGAAGCGCCACCCCAGCGTGTCCAGGAGCGTGGTCATTCCGAAAGGGAAGACGAGAATGATGAGGAGCCGCCACGAGAGATCCGCGAACGCCTGCGCGACGGCGCCGGGGCCGACGTGGACGAGGAGCCCGAGAAAGAGCGCGGTGCCGCAGAGGAGGAGGCCGAGCCGGACCCACCGCATCAGTTGGCCGGCGCCTCGGCGCGCCGGGCTTTCTCCTCGATCTGCTCGATTCTCACGAGGGGGACGAGCAGCCAGGCCGCCGCCGTCATGGCCGTCGAGATCAGGACGAGCGGGACAAAGCCGAAGTGATCGTACAGTCGGCCCCCCACGTTCTGGGAGGCCTGGGTGCCGGCGTTGTAGATCGACATCAGCAAGGCAAAGAAGGTCGCCTCCACGTGGCGGGGACAGGACTTGGCGGCGAGATCGAGGAAAGCGAGCTGGGTGATCATCCCGATGCAGCCGAACACGATGTCGATGGCGAGAGCCGACCACATGTCCCGATACAGGAGATAGGCCAACGTGCCCGCCACCGCGATGCCGATCGAGAGGTTGATCAGCCGGCGCAACGGCATCCGCCGCGAGAGGGGAGCATAGATGAAGGCCCCGCCGATGGCGGCCACCGCGGCGAGGGCGCTCAGGTGACCGATGAACTGCTGAGAGAAGTGGAGCACGTCGGTCTGGTAGAAGAGCAGGGCGGGGCCGAAGGAGGGGCTGAAGGTGTAGAAGAAGAGAAAGCCTCCCACCACCCACACGTCCCGCTCACGCAGGGCGGCGCGGATGGACGCCCAGGTCGTCCAGAACTCTTGGCGGGCGCCCGGGGCCGGCGCCTCGCGGACGACGAAGATGGCCATCAGCATCGAGATCATCGGGAAGCATGCCCCGAGGAAGAACGCCCGCGGCAGGAGGCGATGCTCGGCCAGATAGCCGCCGAGGACACCCACGATGACGGAGGCGGTGGTGATGGCGGCCCACTGGACGGACTGGAAAGCGCCCGTGAGGCCCAGCGGCTTGCCGTTCTCCACCATGAGAGCGTCGACGAGCACGTCGGTGAACGCGAGGCCCGCGGCCATGACCGTGAAGAGGTAGGCCATGCGCCAGTAGGAGTGGTCGCCGGTGAGGCCGAGGGCGAGACCCGCCAGCCCCGCCGCGGCCGAAGTCAGGAGCAAGTAGCTCTTCCGACGGTACCCGAACAGGGGAATGAAATCCGAGAGGAGTCCATACACGGGCTTGATCAGCCACGGGATGATGGTGATGGCGAAGAAGTCGGCCACCTCTCCCGCGGAGAGCCCGCGGTCTTTCAGGACGATGGTGATGGTCTGGATGGGCATATACCACATGCCTTGCGAGAAATACACGATGGCGAAGAGGACGGCGAGCCGCTGCGCTTCCGGCGTCTGAAAAGGGTGCAGGCCCTTCAGCCGAGCGAACATTTGAGCACTATACAACGTGTGTTACGCTACTGCCTCCATGCGTGAGATGCGCCGCTCCGTCTGTCCGCACGATTGCCCGTCGCAGTGCGCCTTGTCCGTCACCATCGAGGACGGCCGCGTGGCCGACGTTGCGGGCGACCCGACCCATCCCTTCACCCAGGGCGTGATCTGCGGCAAGGTGCACGACTACGCGGAGCGGCTCTACGCGCCCACTCGAGTGCACACGCCGCTCCGGCGCGTGGGGGCCAAGGGCGAGGGACGATTCGAGCCCGTCTCGTGGGAGGCCGCCCTCGAGGAGATCGCCCACCGATGGCGGCGCATCATCGGTGAGTGGGGCGGCGAGGCGATCCTGCCCTACTCCTATGGCGGCACGCTCGGCCTCATCCAGTACTGGGCGGGCCATCCCCTCTTCCACGTCCTCCGGGCTTCCCAACTCGATCGCAGCATCTGCATCGCCACCGCCTATGCCGGGTGGACGGCCACGCTCGGCACCGTGGCGGGCAACGACGCCGAGCAGCTGGTGGACTCGGAGCTCGTCGTTCTGTGGGGCATCAACGCGAGCCACACCCACATCAACCTGATGACGCTCGTCAAGCGCGCGCGCAAGCGCGGCGCCTTCGTGGTCTGCATCGATCCCTACCGCACGGCCACCGCCCGCAGCGCGGATCTCTACCTGCAGCCGCGGCCGGGCACCGATGGCGCGCTCGCCCTGGGCATGATGCACGTGCTCATCGCCGAGGGCCTCATCGATCGCGACTACATCGCGCGCGCCACGCTCGGCTTTGCGCAGCTCGCGGAATCGGTCCGGGCGTACGATCCCGCGCGCGTGTCTGCCATCACGGGCCTGAGCGCCGAGGAGATCGTGAGCCTGGCCCGCCGCTATGGCGCAACCAAGGCCTCCTTCCTGCGCGTGGGCATCGGGCTCTCGCGTCATGACAACGGCGGGGCGACCTGCCGCGCCATCGCGTGCCTGCCCGCGCTGACCGGCGCCTACGCGCATCCCGCGGGCGGTGCGCTCCTCTCCTCGTCCCGCGCCTTCGGTCTCGACCTGGGCGCCCTCGAGCGCCGCGATCTCATGCCGGCGCCGATGCCGCGGACGATCAACATGACCCGGCTCGGGCGCGCCCTCACCGATGCCGATATGCGCCCGCCCGTCAAGGCGCTCTACGTCTACAACTCGAACCCGGCCTCCATCGCTCCCAACCAGGAGCTGGTCCTGCGCGGGCTCGCCCGCGAGGATCTCTTCGTGGTCGTGCACGAGCAGCACCTGACCGACACCACGGATTTTGCCGACATCGTGCTGCCCGCCACCACCTCCATGGAGCACGTGGACCTCTACAAGTCCTTCGGGCACCTCTACGTCCAGCTCGCCGAGCCCGTGGTCGAGCCGGTCGGCGAGGCGCGCTCGAACTGGCACACCGTGCGCCTCCTGGCCCGCGCCATGGGCCTGGGTGATCCTCACTTCGCCAAGGACGAGCCGAGCCTCATCCGGGAGGTGCTGGCCTCGGGCGATCCTTCTGTCGAGGGGATCACGTACGAGCGTCTCCGCGAGGAGCGGGCGGTACGGCTGAACGTCGGCCGGCCCTACCTGCCCTTCGCGAACGGGGCGCCCACGCCGTCGGGGAAGGTGGAGTTCGTCTCGGAGAGCATGGCCAGACAGGGCCAGCCCGCGCTGCCGGCCTATGTCCCGCTCGTCGAGGGTCCTGACAACGCGGAGCTCGCGCGGCGCTTCCCCCTCCAGTGCATCGTGCCACCGAACCGATTCTTCCTGAACTCGTCCTTCAGCCAGTCGGACCTCTTGCGGCGCCGCCAGAAGGGGCCGTCGGTCTTTCTCAGTCCCATCGACGCGCGGGCGCGCGGGATCGAGGACGGCGAGGCCGTGTACGTCGGGAGCGCGCGAGGCGGGGCCCGCTTCGCCGCCCTCATCACGGAAGACACGCGACCCGGGGTCGCGGTCATCGAAGGCATCTGGTGGGCCAAGCACCAAGCAGGGGGCCGGGGCGTCAATGCCATCACCGACGACCGCCTGGCGGACCTCGGTGGAGGGCCCGCCCTCCACTCCAACCTGGTGGAAGTCCGCAAGCTGTGAGTTCGGGAGCCGTCCCATGACCGCGAACGCCGCAACGACACGGGTTCGATATCTCCCCGTCGAAGGGGCGACCCAGATCTTCACGCCGCAGTTCTGCGCCTACCTCGCCGCCGTGCACGACGACTTCACGCCCCGGGTGCACGCGCTCCGGCGGCAGCGGGACGCCGTGCTGAGGCGCGCCGTGGAGCAGAGCATTCTGCCGGGGCCGCCGCCGCCGAGCGCAGCGACCACGGGCGACTGGAAGGTGCCGCCCGTGCCCGAGGACCTGCGGCGCCCCGGCATCGAGATCTCGGGGCCCTGCTCCATCACCAGCATGTTCATCAACGCGCTGAATCCGGGGCCGGAAGGGGAGCGCGCCGAGGGCGATCTGGACGACGACGAGGACTCCTCCGGTCATCGGCTCGTGGACACCGTGAGAGCCGCCCTCAACCGTCTGGCCGCCGTGAACCGCGAGCTCGCGTTCACCGACACCGAGCGCGGCCGGGACTATCGCATCGCGCCCGGGGAGCTGCCTTTCTTCATGCACCGCGAGCGCGGGCTTCACCTGGACGAGCCCGACGTGACGGTGGACGGCCGCGCCGTCCCCGCCGCCATCCTCGGCACGGCCATGACCTTGTTCTTCGCCGGCCGCGCCCAGGCGGGGCGCGGGCAGGGCATCTATTTCTACCTGCCCAAGGTGGAGAGCGCCGAGGAGGTCGCCTGGTATCGCGATTTCTTCGACACGACCCGGCGCCATCTGCCGTTTCTGGCCGACGCGACCATCCGGGCCATCCCCCTCGTGGAGTCGCTCCCCGCCGTCTATTTAATGGAGGAGATGCTCTATGCCCTGGGCCCCTACGCGGCCGGGCTCAACGCGGCGCGCTGGGACCTCAAGGCTTCCATCTTCGAGTTCGTGATGGCCGACCCCGCGTCGGTGTGGCCGGATCGCTTCGGGGTGGACATCAAGACCACGCCCTTCCTCGCGAACATCTTTCGCCGCCTCGTGGCGATCTGCCTCAAGCGAGGCGCCGTGCCCATCGGCGGCATGGCCACGGCCTTGCCGAGCAATGATCCCGAGGTCAACCGGGTGGCGGGCGAGTCCATCCGCGCCGACAAGGAGTGGGAGGCGCAGCAGGGCTTCATCCGCGCCTGGGTCGCGCACATCTTCCACATGAAGACCGCGGGGGACCCCTTCAAGAAGCTCATCGGCTCGGGCTGGAAGCCGACGGTGGCCATGTCCGATCCCGACAGCTATCCCGTCAAGATCGAGGTGCCCGCGGGCCCCGTCACCGTCGAGGGGACGCGTCGCAACGCGCGCATGGTCATCGAGTACGTCGAAGGGTGGCTGGGAGGTCGGGGCGCCAAGGGCATCGACAGCCTGGCGGGCAAGCCGGGCGTGCATCCCGCGCTCATGGAAGACCTCGCCACCGGCCGCATGTCGGTGGCCCAGATCGCTCAGCGCGTCCGGCACCATACCAAGGACTCGACCGAACCGTCGAAGGTGCATGACCTCGCCCTCGTCAAGCGCCTCCTCCAGGAGGAAGTGGAGGACATCCTTCGCCTCACGAAGACCACGGATGCCGAGACGGAGGCGCGCTACCGCAAGGCGGTGAAAGTCGCCCTGCGGTGGATCCGGAACTACGCCGAGCTCGATTTTCGGAGCCTCGGCTCTTACACGCGCGCGGACCTCGAGCGAATCGCGGCTGCCCCCGACGCCTTCTAGCGCAGACTAGCCCGAACTATTCGCGAGCGCGTGCACCGCATCCTGGCCTCCCCCTCACCCTGCCCTCTCCCCCTCCGGGGGCGAGGGATCAAAGGAATCCCTCTCCCTCGGAGAGGGAGAGGGCAGGGTGAGGGGGGCGTTGTCTCGCGAATTGTCCAGACTAGGCGGCGGAGGACGAGCGAGCGGGCGTTGTCACGCTCGACGCGGCGACGGGGCGGGGGAGCATGCGCAGGATGACGGGCAGGACGGCCAGCGAGGCGAAGAGACCGCAGAACGAGCCGAGGGTGAGGAGTAGGCCCAGGCTGTAGATGCCCTGGTGGCGGGCGATCATCAGGCTCCCGAAGCCCACCATGGTGCTCAGGCCGGCGAGGGCGACGCCCATCACGGTGCTGCGCGCGACCAGCGGACCGCCGTGATCTCGCCCCTCGAGGTAGCGCACCATCACGTTCAGTCCGAACTCCGCCGAGGCGCCCACGATCAGGGGCAAGCCCCACACGTTGGCCATGTTGAACTGGATACCGAAGACTCGCATGAGTCCGATGGTCCACAGAAGCCCGAGCACCAGAGGCAGGAGGGCGAGGAGCGTCTCCTTGATCCGCCGGATCATCAGGAACGAGAGCAACCCGACCACGATGAAGGCGTAGATCGTGCCCTGGTAGTACGCACGCTCCATGTAGCCGAGGGCCTCGTAGGTGATGACGGGCGCCCCTGTCACCTCGGGATCCACGGACCGGAGCTCGCGCACGAAGGTGCGGGCGCCCTCGCGCTCCCAGATGTCCACCTTGGGATGGATCTGCAGCAGAAAGTCTCCGCGCTGGCCGATGAACTTCCGCCGGAGCTCCTCGGGCACGTCCCGGAGCTCGATCGGGCGCGGGTTCAGGTTGCGCTGGAGGTCGAAGAACTTGCCAATGAAATCTCGATAGAGCTGGGACTGGAGGTGGCTCAGGGCCGGCTCCGCGACCTCCCGGTCCGCCGTCTTCAAGGCCTTGAGGAGCCCCGCCGTCCGCTCTCGTAGCTGGCGGAGATCGGCGGGCAGCTTGGCGCCCGCCTCGGTGGCGAAGATGTCCAGGCGCCGCTTGAGCTCGCCGAGGGCGCGCCCCAGCCGCTCGAGATCCACGGGGCTCGAGCGGCCCACGCGCACGGGCGCCACCGCGGGCGCGAAGCTTTTGATGATGGCGATCTTCTCCGGCTGGCTGTCGGGGATCACCCGCAAGACAGAATCGACCTCGGAGACCGACGGGAGCTTCTCGAAGGCCTCCACTTTCCGTCGCAGCTCCTCCAGGCTCGTGGCCGAGGCCAGCCCGTTGAAGCCCGAGCGCCCGGTGGTGTCGAGAATCCGCCGCTCCCAGACCACCGATTCCGTGCCCTTGGCCTGGAGGTTCAGCAGGTTGTAGTCGAAGCCCACGTATGGCACGGCCCAGAGCGAGGCGACGGTGGCGAGCCCCGCGGCGGTGAGGACGGCCTTCGGATGGCTCGTGAGCCGATCCAGCACGGGCACATGGATTCTCTCGAGGGCATGCGCCCTCGGCGTCTGGTTGCGCGGCCGGTCGGCATGGTGCCGGTCCACCAGCACCAGGAGCGCCGGGAAGAGCGTCATCATGCCGAGCCACGCCATGAGGATGGCTGTGCCCGCGATGAAGCCGAGCTCCTGGATGCCGCGGAAATCCGTGAGCATCAGCACGTAGAAAGTCGCGCCGGCGGTGAGGGCGCCGAGGAGGATGCCGGGGCCCGTCCGGGCCGCCGTCAGCTCGAGGGCCTCCTTGAGGTTGCGGCCGAGGAAGATCTCCTCCTCGTAGCGGAACAGGAAATAGAGGCCGTAGTCGATGCCGATGCCGATCACGATAGAGATGAACATGACCGAGAAGATGGTCAGGTGCCCGACCGTGAGCGTGATGATGCCCATCGACCAGGCCAGGGTCGCGGCGAGCACGGCCAGCATGAGAAGCGGCTTGCCCACGCGCCAGAACGCCAGGAGGATGACGAGCAGGGTGAGGCCGAAGGCGAGCACGGTGGCCAGGGAGCTGTCGTGGAAGGCCGCCGTCATCTCGTCGTTGGACAGGGTCGGCCCGCCCGTGACGCCCGCCTGCACGTTCGGGAAGTCCCGCTTCAGGTCCGCCATGACGCCCCGGATGATCTCGATGGCCCGGCGGTCGCTGACGAAGCTGCCCTTGTCTCCGTGCGGCGTCTCCACCAGGACGAAGAGAAGGCTCTTGTCGTCCGAGAGGAAGTACCCCGCCTCGGGCGAGCGGTCACCCAGAGAGAACAGCGTCCCCCACGGCGAGCGGTAGGGGGTCGGTCGCTCCAGCCGCCCGGCGATCTGGTCGAGCACGACCTGAAGGAACTTCGTGTTCTCGCCACCGCTCTTCTCCAGCCCCAGGTCGAAGAGATTGCTCACGAAGGCCGAGGCCATGGCGGCGTTGGCGCCTTCCACCAGGCGGGCCAGGCTGGGATCCCCCGCGAAGCTCTCCATGAATTCCTGGTGGTCGAAGATTCTGTCGCGGATCTCCTTGAGCTCTTCCGTGGGCAGGTAGAGGAGCTGCCGGCCTTCGAAGCTCTTGGGATCGATGCGATACGCCACCCGCGGGAACTTGAGAGACGAGGTGCGGAGGCCGTGAACGAGCTGGGCGGCGTAGGCCTTCGTGGCCTCGAAGGTCCGCGCCTCGATGACCACCACGATGTCCTCGAGCTCTCCGAACTCGCGGACGTACTGGTTGTACCGTACGACGTAGTTGGCGTTCTGGGGCAGGAGGTCCCGGCCGGAGGTCTTGAAGGTGAGGTTGTTGACGGTGTAGCCCACGCCGAGGCCGGCGAGAATCAGCGACAGGAGGACGGTGACGATGGGCCGGCGGCAGGAGAGCCGGACCAGACGACGAAGAAGGCGTCCCGTTCTCGAGATGAGGATCATGAGGGAGTCGGCGGGCGACCCTCCGCGTCTACCATCGGCCTGCGCCGCGGCCCATGATTTGGGGCGACGCTCCGGCTACACGTCTCCGTCGATGAAGCGCTCGAGCTTGACGCGCGCCGTCTCGTCAGACCACTGCTCGGGCGGTGACTTCATGAGATAGGCGGAGGGCGCGAAGAGCGCGCCCTTCAGCCCGCGGTCCATGGCGATCTTGCAGGAGCGGATGGCGTCGATGACCACACCGGCGGAGTTCGGGGAGTCCCACACCTCGAGCTTGAGCTCGACGTTGATGGGCTGATCGCCGAAGGAGCGGCCCTCCAGCCGGATGTGCGCCCACTTGCGGTCGTGGAGCCAGGGCACGTGGTCGCTGGGCCCGATGTGGATGTCGTCGTCTGCCATCTCGTGGGCGAGCTGCGAGCGCACGGAGTCGGTCTTGGAGATCTTCTTGGAGGCCAGGCGCTGTCGCTCGAGCATGTTGTAGAAGTCGGTGTTGCCGCCCACGTTGAGCTGGCTCATATGCTCCATCCGGACGCCGCGGTCCATGAACAGCTTGGTGAGCACGCGGTGGATGATGGTGGCGCCCACCTGGGACTTGACGTCGTCGCCGACCACGGGCAGACCACGCTCCTCGAAGCGGCGCCGCCAGTACGTCTCCCGGGCGATGAAGACGGGGATGCAGTTGACGAAGCCGCAGCCCGCCTCGAGGATCTGCTCGACGTACCACTTGGTCGCCATCTCGCTGCCCACGGGCAGGAAGTTGACCACCACGTCCGTGCGCGTCTCGCGCAGGATGCCCGCGATGTCCACGGTGGGGCCGGGCGCCTTGGTGATCATCTGGGAGAGGTACTGGCCGAGCCCGTCGTGCGTCATGCCGCGCTGGACGGGGACGCCGAGATGCGGCACCTCCCCGAAGCGCACGGTGTTGTTCGGCTTGGCCCAGATGGCCTGGGAGAGGTCGAGTCCCACCTTGTTGACATCCACGTCGAAGGCCGCGGAGAACTCGATGTCGCCGACGTGATAGCCGGCCAGCCGCGGCCGCATCAGCCCCGGAATGAAGCCGTCATCTCCAGCGTTCCTGTAGTAGTGGACGCCCTGGACGAGCGCGGAGGCGCAGTTCCCGACTCCCACGATGGCGACTCGCACTGATCCCACGTGAACCTCCAAGTGTGCTCGAGTGTGATCGATCCGACCGGCGTAGTTTACCATAGCCGGCGCACCGCGCCCGTGGTTCAGCCCAGCTCTCGCCTCGCGACGCCCAGAGGCCGCCGCTCAGCTCGGTTCAGCCCAGCTCTCGCCTCGCGACGCCCAGAGGCCGCCGCTCAGCTCGAACGGCGCTCGCTGCTCGCGCGCGCGGCCGGGCGCGCCTTGAAGGCGGAGAGCGCGGCCATGCCGATCAGGACCCACGTCGCCTCGCGCAGACGGCGAACGAAGGTGGCCACGAGCCCCAGCGCGCCCCCGAGTCCAAAGCCCGCGAAGATCGCGGCGTTGCCGCCCTCGAGGACGCCCAGCGACCCGGGGATCATGAAGGTGGCGAACTTCACGGCGGTACCGAATGCTTCGAGCGTGAGCGCGGTGCCGAGGGTGACGGGCTGTCCGAGTAGATGAAGGATGACGTAGATCTCGAGTCCCCCCACCGCCCAGGCGAGCGCGTGGAGCGTGGCCGAGCCGGCGATCTCGGCGCGGCGCTCACGATACAGTCGCCCCAGCCCGTGGTCGATGCGCGTGAGCATCTCTCGATGGCGCTCGATTCCGCCGAGGCCGAGCCGGTCCAGCAGCCATCCGCCGCTCCCCCCGAGCACGCCCGTCACCTGCGCGAGCGCGAAGCCGCCCACGCCCACGATCTCCACGGCGAGCAGGCCCGTCATGGCGTAGAGGAGCGCGCGGGGCGGCTCGAGGGCGAGCGCGATGAGGAGTCCGACGGCGAGGAAGAGCGCCTGGCCGATCACGACCGTGGTCTTGTCCACGATGACCGAGGCCAGCCCCTCATCGAGCGGCACATGTTCCCGCACCAGGTAGGCCTTGAGCGGCTCGCCGCCGACCGAGGCCGTGGGCGTGGCGAGGTTGACCGCCTCGCCGGCCAGCCGCGCGCCCACGAGGACCGAGAAGGGCACGACATGGCCCGCGAGGAGGATGCGCCAGCCGAGACTATCGAGAACGACGGCGAGACTGAAGGGCGCCAGGACGAGGACGGCGAGCCGCCAGCCCAGGGTGTGGAAGGCCTCCCACACGTTCGTCGCTCCCAGATCCCACACGAGCCACAGAACGAAGGCCGCGCCGGCCAGAAGCAGAAGGGGGCGCAGCCACCGCCCTTTCATCCGTCGGCGACGCGCCTCCCGCTAGTTCTTGACCTTCTTCTTCTGAGCTTCGTCTTCCGCGAACTCGGTCTGCTTCGCCTTCATCTTCTCCACGAGACTGTTGTAGCCGTTGGTCTGGATGATCTTGTTGAACTGGGTCCGGTAGTTGGAGACGAGGCTGATGCCCTCCACGCTGACGTCGTAGATCATCCACCTGTCGGCGCGCTTGAAGAGCCGGTAGTCGACGGGCACCTCGGTGCCGTTCTTGGTCATGATCCTGGTGCTGACGGTGGCGAGGTCGGCGTCCACGCGCTCGCCGCTGTAGACGATCTTCTCCCCGCCATACAGCTCGATCTTCGAGATGTACGAGCGCTCGAGGAGATCGCCGAAGAGGCCCACGAACTCGGTGCGCTGGGGCTCGGAGAGGGGCTGCCAGTAGCGGCCCAGAGACCGCCGGGCGATCTCGCTGAAGTCGAAGATCTCGTTGGCGATCTTCCGGACGGCCGCCCGCCGATCGAGGACCTTCCCGTCGCCTTTGAGAGCCGGACTGTCGAGCGTCGCGACGACGCGGTCGATGGCACCCTTCAGCTGGTCGGTGGGCGGGCCCGCCCCGGCATCTCGCGCGGAGACGAGGATGATCAGGGCTGCGAGCGCGAGCCACAGTGCGCGGCGAACGGTCATCTGCCACCCTCCTAGACAGCCAGGTTTTTGCAGCACGCTTCTAGACCTTGCCAAAAACATACTTCGACAGCAACTCCTCCAGATCGATGGGCGGCTCCACCTCGGTGATCTTGCCCCCCGGCTTGATCACCCGCTCCGATCCCCCCGGGCTGATCTGCACGAACTTCTCGCCGATGAGCCCCCGGGTCTTGATCGACGCGATGGAGTCCTCGGTCAGCTTGACGTCGCTCCGGATCGACAAGACCACGCGCGCCTGATAGTTGGCCAGCTGGACGGTGCTGACACGCCCGATCTCGACTCCCGCGATCTCGATGCTGGAGCCGTTCTTGAGGCCGCCCGCGGAGGGGAAGTCGGCCGTGACCGTGTAATTCTTACCTCCCACAAAGTCGACCTTGCCAAGTCTAATCGAAAGCCAGCCCAATGCCAAGATTCCCAGCAGGACGAAGACTCCGACGGCCAGGTCCAACACAGAGCGTCTCATGCGGCTTCTCCCTTGGCGTCACGCGGCATGGTGGGTGCCCTCGACTTCCCCGTGGATGAACTGCTGAACGATCGGGTTCGGCGAGGCCTGGATGCTCGCCGCGTCCCCCGTCTCGACGATGACGCCGTCGTGGAGCATGGCCACGCGGTCGGCGATCTCGAAGATCTCGGGGATCTCATGGCTGACCATGACCGCGGTGAAGCGGAACTTTCGATGCAAATCCCGGATGAGGTGGTGGATGGTGTTGACGAGGATGGGGTCGAGCCCCGTGGTCGGCTCGTCGAAGAAGACGATCTCGGGCTCGGTCACGAGGGCCCGCGCGATGGCCACGCGCTTGCGCATGCCGCCCGAGATCTCCGCCGGGTTCTTGTCGCCCATGTCCTGGAGCCCCACCTGCTCGAGCTTCTGCTCGACCCGCTGCGCGATCTCCGCGGGCTTGAGCTTCGTCTTCTCGCGCAGGGGAAAGGCGACGTTGTCGAAGACGGACATGGAATCGAACAGGGCGCCGCCCTGGAAGACCACCCCGTAGCGCCGCCGCACCGCTTCGAGGGCCGCCCCGCGCAGCCTCGTGATGTCCACCCCATCCACGAGCACGGCGCCCGCGTCCGGGCGCATGAGGCCCAGGAGGTGCTTGAGGAGCACGGACTTGCCCCCGCCGCTCCGGCCGATGATGGTCATGATCTCGCCCGTGGCCACGTCGAGATCCACGCCCTTGAGCACGATCTGGCGGCCGAAGGACTTGCGCAGGCCCTGGATTCGAATCATGAGGTCACGGGAGCACCGAGCCCAGGAAGTAGTTGAAGACGAGGATGAGCACGCAGGAGAGCACGACCGCCTCGGTGGTGGCACGGGAGACGCCCTCCGCGCCGTGGCCGCAGTGAAAGCCCTTGTACGTGCAGACCCAGGGCACGAGCACCCCGAAGCAGAGCGACTTCCAGAAGCCGACCATGACGTCCGACATGTCGGCGTAGGTCTGCATCTGGCCGAAGTACGTCCCCGGCGACATCCCGAGCAGGATGACGGCGACCAGGTAGCCCCCGTAGATGCCGGCGACGTCGAAGATGGCCGTGAGCATGGGAAAGGTGATGAGCCCGGCCAGAATGGCGGGCACCACGAGATAGCGCACGGGGTTCAGGGCCATGACCATGAGCGCGTCGATCTGCTCGGAGATGCGCATGATGCCGAGCTCGGCGGTGAGGGCCGAGCCGGCCAGGCCCGTGACGAAGACCCCGGTGAGGACGGGGCCGAGCTCGCGCACGAGGGCGATCCCCACGGCGGGGCCCACGAAGGCCTCCGAGCCAACGCGCTGCAGGGTGAGGAAGACCTGGAGGCCCAGGGCCATCCCGGTGAAGCCGCCCGTGAGGATGACGATGGTGAGGGACTTGAAGCCGATGAAGTAGATGCGCCCGGCGAGCCGAGCGAGCTTGAGGGGCGGGATGAAGACCAGGACCACCGCCTCGCCGAGGAATCGGCCGAAACGGCCGAGCGACGCGACGATGTAGAGGGCGAGCCACCCCAGCGCCTCGATGAGACGCAGGGGCAGCGGCCAGGGCGTTGGCCCCGCCGCTATAGCAGCCCTCGCAATCTATTCAGCCCTCGGCTCGCACCGTCGGTGCTTACCTCGAAGTGCCACGCGCTCGTGCCTGCGGCAGCTCGGCCGCCCCTCATCTCGAAAGGCTCCTTCACGCCGCCGTGCCCCGGTATACCCCGAGGGCCCAGAGCGGGAAGTACTTCGCGTAGAGATGATACTTGAGGTAGAAGACGCGCGGGAAGCCCGTGCCGTTCCAGAGCGGGTCTTCCCACGAGCCGTCCGCGGTCTGCGTCTCGATCAAATAGCGGATGCCTTGCTCCACCGCCTTTCCCTCCGTCCGCCCCGCCGCGAAGAGACCCAGGAGCGCCCACGCCGTCTGGCTGGGGATGGACTCGCCGCGCCCCGCCAGGGTCTCGTCCTCGTAGGAGGCGAGCGTCTCCCCCCAGCCTCCGTCGTCGTTCTGCCGCTGCTCGATCCAGGCAATGGCGCGCTGGATATAGTCGGCCGAGCAGTCCTCGCCGATGGCGCCGAGCCCGCGCAGCACCGACCACGTCCCGTAGATGTAGTTGACGCCCCAGCGTCCGTACCAGGCGCCCGTCTCGTGCTGCGTCTTGCGGATGAAGCCGAGGGCGCGCTGGGCCGCGGGGTGATCCGGGCCGTGGCCGAGGGTGCCGAGGAGCTCGAGGCCGCGGCCCGTCAAGTCCTCCGTCGAAGGATCGAGGAGTGCCCCGTGATCGGCGAAGGGAATGTTGTTGAAGACGAGCCGGCTGTTGTCGGCGTCGAAGGAGGCCCACCCACCGTCGGATCCCTGCATGCCGACGAACCAGGCCAGGCCCCGCTCCATGCACCGCGCCTTGCGCTCGGGGTCGAGGCCCTGGATCTTGGCCAGGGCCATCATCACCATGGCTGAATCGTCGAGGTCGGGGTAGAAATCGTTGTGGTACTGGAAGGGCCAGCCCCCCGGCGGCACGTCGGGCCGCTTGACCTGCCAGTCCCCCGGCACCGTGATCTGCTTGTCCATCATCCACTCGCCGGCGCGCACGAGCTGGGGATGGTCCGGGGCCAGCCCCGACTCGATCAGGGCATTGGCGGCGAGCGAGGTGTCCCAGACCGGCGAGACGCACGGCGTGTAGTGAAGCGAGTCCGTGGTCTCCACCCCGAGGTTCTCGATCTCCTTGATCTGCCCACGGATGAGCGGGTGGTCCTCGGGATAGCCCAGGGTTCTCAGGGCCAGCACCGCGTTGGTCATGGCCGGGAAGATTCCGCCCAGGCCTCCCGGCACGGCCAGGCGCTCCTCGAGCCAGCGCAGCGCCGCCTCGATGGCGCGCCCCCGGAATGGCCGCGGGCCCAGGCGCTCCCAGCCCTTGAGGGCGTCGTCCACGCCGATGAAGAGGTTCTTCCAGATGAAGCGTTTCGGCGAGAAGGGGCGGGGGATGCGCGGAAAGCGGAGGCTCGCGTGCTCACGCGGCACGGGCCACAGCTCATCGAGCCGGCACGACTCCGGCAGTCGCATGACGGGCTTGGAGTCCATGAGGATGAGAAGGGGGACGATGACCGTGCGCGACCAGTAGGAGACCTCGAGGAGGTTGAAGAAGGACCAGCGGGGCAAGAGCATGATCTCGACGGGCATCGAGGGCACGCCCCGCCAGTCGTACTCCCCGAAGAGGGCGAGGAGGATCTTGGTGAAGACGTCGGCCTGGACGGGGCCGCCCCGCTCCCGGATCAGCGCGCGCGCGGCCGCCATGGCAGGGTCATCGACGGAAGCCCCCGCGACCTTCATGGCGAAGTAGGCCTTGATGGTGGCGGAGAGGTTTGCCGAGCCTCCGTCGTACAGGCTGTAACCGCCATCGGCGAGCTGGCGCTCCCGAAGGTACCGCACCATCTTGGTCTCGCGCTCCCGATCCACGCGATCCAGGAGATGGCAGAGGAGCAGGTACTCGCTGGTGATGGTGCTGTTGGCCTCGGCCTCGCCGACCCAGTGCCCGTCGGGCGCCTGGGTGGCCAGGAGAACGTCCCGGGCCCGGCTGATCGCGAGGTCGACTTCGGAGCGAACGGCGGTCGGCGAGGTCATGATGGGTAATGCATCCTCGGCAAAAACATCGCCCGATACTAGCACAGGCATGTGAAAGAGGGCACCACCGAGAACGTTGGGCACTGGGCCAATTTGCTTCGCCAAATCTACTCAGCCCTCGCCTCGCGGCCGAGCCGCTCAGCTCGAACAGCAACGTTGCGAGCGGGCCGGCAAGCCTCAACGTACATTCAACTCAGCGCTCGCCTCGGGGCTCCGCCCCTCAGCTCGAACGGCCACGTACGCCTCGGGCTGCCGGCCCGCTCGCGCGTGGCCGTTCGAGCTGAGGGCGCAGCCCGAGGCGAGGCCCGAGTAGATCTGGCTCGCAACTTGCCCCAGTGCC
>DASQAK010000151.1:0-8110 GCA_035635755.1 Candidatus Methylomirabilota bacterium
GTTTTGGGGGGGGATCCGAGGGGTCCCCACCGGCTGAGGGGGTCCGGAACCCCCGAGGACCCGCAGGTTGCTAGGCGACCGCGCCCGGGGAGCGAGAGCGACGCACGTGCGCCTGGAGATCGGTCACCAGGCCACCCTCGAAGTCGATGATGACCTCGTGGTGCTCGATGTCCCAGTGGCTGACGGTGGCCAGGCGCCCGAAGCTCCGGCGCTGATGGGGGACGGTGCGCCGGCCGCGGTAGATGAGACTCCGGCGACCCGGCGCCTTGAGCTGCTCGTGCTCCTCGTTGTGCGGTCCGCACAGCGCGAGGACCTGCTCGTACGTCGTCTCGCCGGGCATGATCCGGCTCAGCGTGTCCTTCGACAGCACGACTCCGCTCGTGCGGTCGGACGTGCCGCGGCGCGGGGCGATGTGGACCCGTCGGGCCATGGCCGCCGCCCCGCGCCGGAAGAGCGCCGCCACCAGAGGACCGCCGAGATGTCCCAGGCCGAAAACGGCCATCGTCAGCACGATGGGCAGAATGGCGTGCAGGCCGTCGAAGTAAGCGAAGGAGGCACGGAGGAGCTGGGGCTTCAGCCCATCGCTCTTGTCGAGAACCAGCGTGACGGTCTCCGTCTCCTTCCTCGTCTGGCTCCGCTGGCTGCTCGCCCCGGGCGGGCTGATCTCGTCGAGGCGGAGGTGATTGGCGTCGCCGAAGCGGAGGGTGAGCTGAGAGAGATCGCCCGCCATCGGGATGAGCCGGTCGCGGTGCTCGAAGTAGAGCCCATAGAGCGAGGAGAAGCGCACGTCGCCGAAGGTCAGCGAAGCGGTGTGGCGCTTTCCCCAGAAGAGCTCGTCGAGCCAGGTCTGCGGCTTGTCGCGAATGACCCGGCTCGAGATCAGCTGCAGCGTGGCCATGCGGGCGGGGTCTCCCAGCCGCTCGTGCCACGGGATGCGGATGACGGTGCCCGGATTCGAGAGGCCTCCGCTGTTGGTCCTCCGGACGAAGGTGACGAAGGGAGCGCCATCGCCCATGGGCTCGGGGCTCGACCGCCCGGTGTGATCGACACGGCGCGAGCCGAGGGGGAGGCGGCCCGACCGCACGATCGTCATGGCGTCACCCGCGATCATGCGATCCAGATCCGGATCGGGCCGGCCCTCGGGCGCCGGGCTCGTCACGGCATCCGGCCAAAGGAGATAGAGATCCTGGGCGATGTCCGCGGGACTTCGCTTCGCGGGAAGGGCGAGGCTCCACTGCACGTCGATGGGCGTGGGCCCGAGGGCCTTGGTGATGCTGGCCGCGATGAAGAGCGAGCCCACGCTGAACTCGGGCTCGAGCTTCGACGCCAGGAAGACCTGCGCGGAGGACGAGGGCGGCCCGATGAGGAGCGCGCCCAGCAGGCATCCCAGCGTCAGCCCGCCGACGCTCCCGGCTCGACACATGGGCTCAGGCTACTGGCAGCCCGGCACTGGGTCAATTTACTTCGCCAGATCAACTCAGCCCTCGCCTCGCGGCCGAGCCGCTCAGCTCGAACTGCCACGTTGCGAGCGGGTCGTCTGGGCTCGCAACTTGCCCCAGTGCCGGCGCCCAACCTGACCGCCGGAGTACAATGCTCGCCATGCTGGCGCGAGCAGCCACGGTTGTCATCCTGGGGCTCGCGCTCGTCTCTCCGTCCCTCGCGGAGCCGCCGCAGGTGTCGCTCCCTCCGGGCTTCCATCTCGAGGTCTTCGCCTCGGACCTGGGCGGTCCGCGCTTCATGGTCCTCGATCCGACGGGCACGCTCCTCGTCTCGATTCCCAGTCGGGGCCGCGTGGTCGCCCTTCCCGACAAGAACGGTCACGGCAAGCCGGAGACCGTCGTCACCGTGGCCGACGGCCTGACACAGCCGCACGGGCTCGCCTTCAAGGACGGCCAGCTCTACGTCGCCGAGACGGGGCGCGTCCTGCGCTTCCACTATGACCCGGCGACCATGAAGGGCTCCCAGCCCAGCGTCATCGTCCCGAGCCTGCCGACCGGGGGCAGTCACTGGACACGCACGCTCGCTTTCGGATCCGATGGACGGCTGTACGTCTCCATCGGCTCCTCGTGCAATGTGTGCCGCGAGAGCGATTCGCGCCGCGCCGCCATCATGCGCTATCGGCCTGACGGCTCGGGGGGCGAGCTCTTCGCCTCGGGGCTCCGCAATGCCGTCGGCATCGCCTTTCATCCAGGCACGGGCGTGCTGTGGGCCACCGTCAACGAGCGCGACTGGCTCGGCGACGATGTCCCGCCCGACCTCATCACCGAGGTGCGGGAGGGCGGGTTCTACGGCTGGCCGGACTGCTTCACGGCGGGAGGGAGGCGGGTGCCGGACTCCCGCGTGATCAAGGGCGAGCGCTGCCCGGCCATGATCACGCCGTCGCTCGAGATCCAGGCCCACTCCGCGCCGCTCGGCCTCGCCTTCTACACGGGGCAGCACTTTCCCGCCGAGTACCGCGGCAGCCTCTTCGTGGCCTACCACGGCTCCTGGAACCGCTCGGTGCCGACGGGCTACAAGGTGGTGCGGGTGAAGTTTGACGGCGGCAAGGCGAGCGCCGTCGAGGATTTCGCGACGGGCTTTCTCTCCGCAGGCACGGTGTCGGCCCGGCCCGTCGATCTGCTCGTGGGACGCGACGGGGCCCTCTACCTCTCCTCCGATCAGTTCACCCGGGACATCTTCCGGATCACCTACCGGCCCCGCTGAGGCCGCGTGTCGAGCATCTCGCGAACCTTGTCCAGCATCGCCACGGGCTGAAAGGGCTTGGGCAGGAGGACGATGCCGGGCTCCAGCACGCCGTGGCGGCCGAGCGCCTCCTGCGTGTAGCCTGACACGTAGAGCACCTTGAGATCGGCCTGGAGGGCCCGGAGGCGCTCGGCAAGCTCGCGTCCGCTCATCTTCGGCATCACCACGTCGCTCACCAGGAGGTGGACGGGCCGCGCCTGGTCACGGAAGACGCGAAGGGCCTCATCGCCGTCGCGGGCCGCGATGACCTCGTAGCCGCCCCGCTGGAGAACGGCCTCGGTCAGCGCGCGTACGTCCGGATCGTCCTCGACGAGAAGGATCCTCTCCGCGCCCCGGGAGCCCCGGGCCCCGGACGCGGCGGCCGTCTCGGCATCGAGCGGCTCGGCCGTCTCGGGGAGGTAGATCTTGAACGTGGTCCCCTCGCCCGGCGCGCTGTACACGCGAATGCTGCCGCCGTGCTGCCGGACGATGCCGTGCACGGTGGCCAGCCCGAGCCCCGTGCCTTTGCCCACTTCCTTGGTCGTGAAGAATGGCTCGAAGAGGTGCACCTGGACGCTTCCGTCCATGCCCACGCCGGTATCGGCAATCATGAGCATCACGTACGCGCCCTCGGGCACGGCCTCGGGGAGATCGGAGAAGTTGGCGGGAAGATCGACGTTGGCCGTCTCGATCATGAGCTGCCCGCCCCGGGGCATGGCGTCGCGCGCATTGACGGCCAGGTTGACGATGACCTGCTCGATCTGCGTCGGATCCGCCTTCACGCGACGGAGCGCCGCCCCGGGTCCGATGGTCAGCTCGATGTCCTCGCCGATCAGGCGTCGCAGGAGCGGGACGATACCGGCCACCACACCGTTGAGATCGAGGGCCTTGGGCTGCAAGAGCTGCTTGCGGCTGAAGGCGAGGAGCTGGTGCGTGAGGGCGGCGGCCCGCGCCACGGTCTGCTGGATCAGCTCGAGATCGCCCCGGATCGGACTCGTGGCCGGGATGTCGTCGAGGGCGAGGAGGCTCCGGCCCCCGATCACGGTCAGGAGATTGTTGAAGTCGTGGGCGATGCCGCCGGCGAGGCGCCCGACCGCCTCCATCTTCTGCGATTGCCGGAGCTGCGCCTCCAGCCGCTTCTGCGGGGTGCTGTCGAGGATGAAGGCCACGCCGCGCTCCTGCTCGCCAACGAGGGCGGCGCCGCCGACCAGCACCGACACCCGCCGGCCATCCTTGCGGATGTAGTCCTTCTCGAACGGCGCGCAGAACCCGGAGGCCTTGATCTCGTCCCGGGCCTGCTGGGTCCGCTCGACGTGCTCGGGCGGGGTCAGGTCACGCCAGCGCAGGCGGCCCGAGTCGAGATCCTCGCGCGTGTATCCGAGCATTCGCAGGAGCGCATCATTGACATCGACAGCGTTGCCGTTCTCGTCCCACGTCATGAGACCGAGCATGTTGGACTCGAAGATCCGACGGAAGCGTGTCTCGCTTTCGCGCTGGGCGCGCTCCAAGGTCTCGGCCTGGGCGCGCGAGGCGCGCTCGGCGGCGAAGAGCTCGGCATTGCGGATGGCGATGGCGGCCTGATCGGCGAAGGTCTGGAGCAGCCGGACTTCATCGTCCGTGAACACACGCCCCGCGCGATCACCCACGGCGAGCGCGCCCACCACTCCGCCCTTGCTCCGCAAGGGGACGGCGGCCATGGCGCGGATGTCGAACTGCAGGACGCGCGCGCGAAAGTCCTCGGGCGCGAAAACGTCGGGATCGTTCGCGAAGTCCGTCGAGGTGACGGGGCGGCCCTCTTCGATGGCTCGGCCCGTGACGCCCACACCGGGCGGCAGGACGTGCCCCAGCTCGAATTGCTGCTGGGCGGGACCGCCCACGGCAATGAGCCGGAGCCCGCCGCCGGGATCGAGCAGGCGCACGAGGGCATACTGCGCCCCGAAGAGCGGCAGGACGTGCTCGACGATGCGCTGCCCGACCTCCTCGACGTCGAGGGTCTCCGTCAGGCGCTGGGCGACCAGGGCAAGCGCTTCCGCCTCCCGTCGGCGCTGCTCGCTTTCTCCCCGGACCCGCGCGCTCTCGAGGGCGAGGGCAGCCTGGTCCGCGAACATGGACAGAAGCCGCTCCTCCTCGGGGGTGAGGACACGCCCGTGCGAGTATCCGACGGCGAGCACCCCGAGGGATCTCCCGCCCACGCCCAAGGGAACCGCGACCGTCGCGCCGTGGCCCCGGGCGATCATGTGTGCCCGGTACTCCGCGGTGAGGCTCACCCGTGGATCGGTGAGGATGTCGGCGACGGACACGAGCCGGCCTTCCCGGAGGGCGATCGATGTCACGCCGGAGCCCGGGGGTACCCGGATGCCGAGCCATCTGGGCTCCTGGGCCTCCCCGGCCGTCGCGATGCAGACGAGCCCATCGGGGTCGGTCTCCAGGCGATAGAGGTTCGCCACGCGAGCGCCGAACAGCGTCACCACCGCAGAGACGAGCCGGCTCGCCACAGGCCCGAGATCCAGACTGCCCGTCAGGTCGCGCCCGACGTCGGCCAGCGCCCGCGTGGCTTCCTCCGTGAGCTTGCGCTCGGTGATGTCGGTGACCGTGGTGACGATCGTGGGCTCGCCGGAGAGAGCCAGGCGCTCGGTGGACAGCAGCGCGTGGCCGATCTCGCCGGAGCGCTTCCGGAAGCGCACCTCGGCATTTCGCACGGTGCCTTGCTTTTCCAGGAGCCGGATGATCTCGTCGCGCTCCTCGAGCGTGACCCAGAGGCCGAGATCACCGACCGGCCGCCCGATCATCTCCTCTCGGCGGAACCCGAAGAAGCGGGCGTACTCCTCGTTCACGTCCAGCACCCGGCCCTCGTGAAGCGTGCTCATGCTCATCGGCTGCGGGCTCGAGTGGAACACGACGTAGAACCTCTCCTCCGAGCGCCGCAGCTCCTCCCTGGCCGCTTCGAGGAGGTCGGGCGCACCACCGGCGGGGGGCTGAGCCGGCCGCCGTTCATGGTCCCGGGAGCCGATGTCGGACCTCATGACTGGACAGATCGGCACTTCGGCGGCCAATCCGGAGGAGGAGGGTCGGCCAGGGCTTCCCGGGACGTGCGGGAGCCAGATCGAGGCCCTCGCAGACACACGACTACTTGCCGGCGGTCCCCGATGAGGGCAGGTGGAGCCCCTCGGCTCGTGTCGAATGCAGCCGACGCCACAGGTCGCGCCAGCCGCCCACGCGCTCCCGCAAGCCCTCGAGCTGCAGGTAGATCACCGGTGTGATGTAGAGCGTGAGGAGCTGGGAGAGGATGAGCCCGCCCACCACCGAGAGCCCGAGGGTTCGCCGCGAGTCGCCGCCCGCGCCGGCGCCGATGGCGATGGGCAAGGTGGCCATGAGGGCGGCCATGGTGGTCATCATGATGGGGCGGAATCGGAGCAGGCAGCCCTGGAAGATCGCCTCGCGCGGCGACTTGCCCTCGCGCTGCGCAACCACCGCGAAGTCGATCATCATGATCGCGTTCTTCTTCACGATGCCGACCAGCATGATGATCCCCACGAAGCCGTAGAGGTTCAGCTCCTCGTGGAAGATGAGCAGCGTCAACAGCGCGCCCACCCCCGCCGAGGGCAGCCCCGAGAGGATGGTCAGGGGATGGATGAAGCTCTCGTAGAGGATGCCGAGGATCAGGTAGATCACGAGGACGGCGGCGAGGAGCAGGAGGCCGAGCCCCTTGACGGAGGACTGGAAGGCCTGGGCCGTGCCCTGGAAGCTCGTGGTCAGCGTGGCGGGCATCCGCAGCTCCCGCTCGACATTGCGGACCTCGTTCACCGCGTCACCTAGCGCTACCCCGGGCTTGAGGTTGAAGGAGATCGTCACCGCGGGCAGCTGACCCAGATGATTGACGGTGAGTGGTCCCACCGTCCGCGTGAGCTTGGCCACCGCGTTCAGGGGCACCAGCTTGCCCGAGCTGGAGCGGATGTAGAGCATGCCGAGCGCGTCGGGGTCGTCCTTGTACTGGGGCAGGAGCTCCATCATCACCCAGTACTGGTTGGTCGGCGTGTAGATGGTGGAGATCTGTGGCGCGCCGTAGGCGTTGTTGAGGGCGGCCTCGATCTGGGTGGCGGTGACACCGAGCGCGGAGGCACGGTCCCGGTCGATCTCCACGAGCACCTGCGGGCTCGTGACTTGAAGGTCGGAGTTGACGTCGAGCAGGCCCGGAACCTGGCGCATCTTCTCCAGGAGTACGGGCGCCCACTGGTAGAGGGTCGGCAGGTCGGGGTCCTGCAGCGTGTACTGGAAGGCGGCCTTGGTCAGGTTGCCGCCGATCCTGATGGTGGGCAGCTTCTGCGGGTACACGTTGAAGCCGGGGATGCCCGTGAGCTTGACGCGCAGATCCCGGATGATCTCGTCCACCCCGGGCCGCTCGGCCCGTGGCTTCAGCCGGATGAAGAGCCGCCCCGTGTTCGGCACCACGCTCGTGTTGCTGGCTCCGATGGAGGACATGAAAGAGCTGACATAGGGCTGCTTCAGCACGATGTCGGCGGCCGCCCGCTGGTGGGCGACCATGCTGTCGAAGGAGATGTCCTGGGCCGCTTCGGTGAAGGCGAAGATCTGCCCGGTATCCTCGTCGGGGATGAAGCCTTTCGAAATCACCATGAAGAGCCCGACTGTGGCCACGAGGGTGGCCACGAAGACGACGATCATCATCGCGGGATGGCGGAGGGTGGCCTCGAGCGTCCGCCGGTACGTCTGGAGCATCCCGTCGAAGACGCGCTCCGAGGCCCGATACAGGCGGCCGTGGGTCTCGGAAGGAGGCTTGAGGAACCGGCTGCACAGCATCGGGGTCAGGGTGAGCGACACCGCCCCCGAGACGATGACGGCCACGCCGATGACGGCGGCGAACTCGTGGAGGAGCCGGCCGACCACTCCCCCCATGAACAGCACGGGGATGAACACGGCGGCCAGGGAAAGGGTCATGGAGACGATGGTGAAACCGATCTCGCGCGAGCCCAGGAGCGCCGCCTCCATGCGCCCCATCCCGTGCTCCATGTGGCGCACGATGTTCTCGAGCACCACGATGGCGTCGTCCACCACGAAGCCCACGGCGAGGGTGAGGGCCATGAGCGAGAGGTTGTCGATGGTGTAGCCGAGCATCTGCATCGCCGCGAACGTCCCCATGATCGAGAGGGGCAGAGCGAGGCTCGGGATGATGGTGGCCGAGATGTTCCGCAAGAAGAGGAAGATGACCAGGACCACGAGCGCGATGGCCAGGAGCAGGGTGAACTGGACGTCCTCGACCGACGAGCGGATGGAAACGGACCGGTCGTAGAGGATGTTGAGGTTGACGGAGGCGGGCAGCTGGGCCGTGAAGGTGGGCAGGATCTTCTTGATCGAATCCACGACCTCGATGGTG
>DASQAK010000152.1:0-12268 GCA_035635755.1 Candidatus Methylomirabilota bacterium
ACTGGCAGGGCCATGAGTCCGACCTGACCGAGGAGCACAAGGTCCGCTTCAACCTCGGCTCCTTCCTCATCCGCTCGCAAGGACGGACGATCCTCGTCGACACGGGCCTCGGCCCCAAGCCCGCCGACGCCCCCGACGTCCCCTGGGGCCAGCTCATGCGTGACTTCCAGGACAATGGCGTGCGCCCGGACGAGGTGGACATGGTCGTGATGACTCACCTGCACCGCGATCATGTCGGCTGGAACTTGATGCCGGAGGGCGAGCGTTACGTGCCCACCTTCCCCAACGCGCGCTACTGGATGAGCACGAAGGACTGGGAAGCATGCCGTCAGCCCGAGATCCAGCCTCAGCGCTTTCCCAATGCCCCCTCCTGCGTCTGGCCGCTGGCCGACCTTGGCCTGATCGAGCTGATGGATGGGGAGCACACCATTACGCCCGAGCTGACCGCGCTGCCCACCCCCGGGCACACCCCAGGACACGTGAGCATCCTCATCACGTCGCAAGGCGAGCGCGCGCTCGTCCTGGGAGACGCCGCCCACAACCCGGTGCAGCTCCACGAGACGGACTGGGTCTCGCGTGCGGACATGGATCCGGAGGTGACTCGTCACACTCGACGCATCCTCATGGAGCGTCTGGAGCGCGAGGAGATCATCGTGGCGGCCGGACACTTCAAGGCGCCCGGCTTCGGCAAGGTCGTGCGCCTCCAGGGCCGTCGGTACTGGCAGGTCCTCTAGCCGCTGCTGTCGCCGGCGAGGCTTCAGTGACGCATACGCGGCGAGCCGCGCTCCAGCGCATCATCGCCTTCTGCCTGGCCGCCGTCGGCTGTGGCGGGCCAGCCACGAGCGGCTCGCGCGCCCCCGAGGGGCGCGACGTGCTCGCCATCCTCGGAGCTCGGATCTATCCCTCTCCCGCCGAGCCGCCCATCGCCAACGGGACCGTCATCGCCATCGATGGCCTCATCACATCGGTGGGCCCGCGCGATGGCGTTCGCGTCCCCGCGGGGGCGACCGTGCTCGATGGCGCCGGCCTCTCCGTCACCGCCGGCTTCTGGAACACACACGTGCACTTCACGGAGGCGAAGTGGCGGCCGGCCGAATCCGTACCCGCTTCACAGCTGACGGCCGCTCTGCGCGCGATGCTGACCCGCTGGGGAGTCGTCCGCGTGGTCGACACCGGCTCATCGCCCGTCAACACGCTGGCCCTGCGGCGAAGGATCGAGAGCGGGGAGGTCGCGGGTCCACAGATCATCCTCGCCAGCGGCAGCTTCGTCCCCGTGAACGGCAGCCCCTTCTATGTGCTGCCCTCGCGCCTGCCCGAGCTCACGAGCCCTGAGCAGGCCGAGCGAGCGGTGAACCTGCTCCTCGACCTTGACGGCATAGACGCGGTCAAGCTCTTCACCGGCTCCTTCGCATCTCGACAATCGATCGTGGTCATGCCTGTCGAGATCGTCCGCGCTGCCGTGGGGGCAGCGCATCGGCGAGGCAAGCTCGTCTTCTCGCACCCGTCCAACAACGCGGGCGCCCTCGCGGCGCTCGAGGGCGGCGTCGACGTGCTCGCCCACACCTTCCCCTCCGGAGAATGGGACCGTGAGCTGCCCCGCCGGATGCGCGAGGCCAACATGGCGCTGATCCCCACCCTCAAGCTCTGGCCGTGGGAGCTGGGGCGGCTCGGTGTTCCCGCCGCCGCCCTCGAGTGGGTCCAGGCTAACGCCCAGGCCCAGGTCCGCGCGTTCACGGAGGCAGGCGGCCAGCTTCTCTTCGGCACCGACGTGGGCTACATGACCGACTACGATCCCACCGACGAATACCTCTTGCTAGAGCGAGCCGGCCTTTCATTTCCCGGTGTCCTGTCCGCGCTGACCACGGCCCCGGCTCGACGCCTCGCCGCCGAAGCCGGCGCGGGACGGGTCGCCGTCGGAAGTCCCGCCGATCTCGTCGTGCTCGAGCGCGATCCGGCCGCAGATATCCGAGCCCTCGCCGACGTGCGGTACACGATCCGGCGGGGACGCGTCATCTACGAGCGCGCACGATAGAACCGGAGGCGGCTCGCTCCCGCGCTTCGTCAAGCCCCTGGCTCTCACCCTCCTCCACTGATAGACTCCGGGCCGGCCAAAAAGGCGTCTGCCCAAGAGGGCGGGAGGGATCGATGAAGCGACATCTCGTCACGCTGGTGATCGGCATCCTCATAGGAGTGCTTGGCACGCTGGGATGGAGCTATCGATCCCGCGAAGACGTCGGGGCCCAGGCCTACCGGACCTGCTTCAGCATCCTCAACGCGGCGAACCAAGCGTATCGCAACGTGGGCGAGGTCGACCCCCGCCGGGAGTGGGAGCTGCTCGCCGCCTGCCTCTACGCCAAAGCCGGAGTGAGATGATGATACGCCACGCGTCAGGGTCGCCACAGAGGACAACGATGAGAAAGACGATGATCTGGGTCGGCACCGTGCTCCTCGCTTCCACCTCCTCCGCCACCGCGAACGAGGCCGAACACCTCGCCATGGCGCGGGTGCGTCTCACCACGGAGCCTTCCGTGGCCAGGGGCTGCACACGCATAGGTCAGGTCAGCGATGACTCCGTCAAGGACCTGAGAAAGAAGATCGTGCACGCGGGGGGCGACACGGGTGTGCTGACGTTCAGCATCGACGACATGTCGACCATTCTCGCCCAGGTCTATCGGTGCCCTCCGCCCGGCAGCTCGTCGCCGAGGCCGACCCCGCCGACCGCCGCGCCTCCCGCCCCGCCGCCGCCCCCGGGGAAGCGCTGAAGAGACGCGCCCTAGCCCTTGAGGCCGCTCACGCGGGCGCCCTCGATGATCCGGCGGTTGGCGAGGAGGAAGACGACGAGCAGGGGCAGCGCGCTGAGGGTGGCCCCCGCCATGATGGGACCATACGACTCGGAGCTGTAGGCGCCCCGCAGGAGCGCGAGGGCCACGGGCAGCGGGAACATCTCCGGCTTGTTCACCGCGATGAGCGGCCAGAGGAAATCGTTCCACGCCGATCGAAACGCGAAGATGGCGAGCGCGCCGAGGGCGGGCTGAGACAGGGGCAGGAGGATGCGCGTGAAGATGCGCCAGGGGCCGGCGCCGTCGATCCGCGCCGCGTCCTCGAGCTCGGCGGGCATGGTCAGGAAGAACTGCCGGAGCAGGAAAACCCCGAAGGCGAAGGTCATGGCGGCTTCCGGCACGATCAGCCCCTGGTAGGTGCTCAGCCAGCCGAGGCGGTGGGTCAGGATGTACTGAGGCACCAGCACGACCGCGTTGGGGATCATGAGGCTTCCCACGAGCAGCGCGAAAATCACGTTCCGGCCCCGGAAGCGCATGCGCGCCAGGGGGTACGCGGCCATGGCGCTCGTCAGGACGACCAGCGCCACCGTCCCCACCGAGACGATCGCGCTGTTGACGAAGGCGCGGCCGATCCGCGCCGTTCGTGAGCTGCTGAAGAGAACCTCGCCGTAGTGCACGAGCGTGGCCGGCCACGGGATCCATTCCGGCGGCACCCGGATGATGTTCTCGGTCAGCTTGAGCGAGGTCACGAGGACCCAGACGGCGGGCAGGAGCCACAGGATGGCGAAGCCAACCATCAGCACGCTCAACCCCGCCCGACGAGACAGCCAGACCCGAGCCCGCATCGGATCAGAACTGCGTGTGCCCGCGCAGCAGCCGGAACTGAAGCAGGGAGAACACGAGAATCAGCGCGAAGAGCACCCAGGCCATCGCGGAGGCGGAGCCGAAGTGGAAGAAGTTCTGAAAGGCCGTCTCGTAGAGGTGCTGGACCACCGTGCGCGTGGCATCGCCCGGCCCCCCCTGGGTCAGGATGAACACCTGCCCGAAGATCTGAAACGAGCCAATCACGTGAGTGACGAAGACGAAGAGGAAGACCGGGCGCAGCAGGGGCAGCGTGATCGCCCAGAAGGCCCGGGCGCCGCCCGCTCCGTCGAGGGCGGCCGCTTCGTAGAGCTCGCGCGGTATGTCTTGAAGGCCGGCCAGGTAGATCACGAGATAGTAGCCCGTTACCCACCACACCGAGGTGACGATGATCGCCCACATGGCGGTGGTGGGATCGGCGAGCCAGGAGCGGACGGGAATCCCGAGGGCCTTCAGGTAATAGTTGAAGGGCCCGACCACCGGATCGAGGAGCCAGAGCCAGGTCAGGCCGACCGTGACCACGGAGAGCGTGAAGGGGAAGAAGAACGCGCTCCTGAGGAACGTGCGCAGGGCGATGCCCCGATTGAGAGCGACGGCCAGCAGCAGCGGAATGGCCAGGATGGGCAACGTGCTCGCGACGGCATAGAAGGCCGTATTGACGAGGCTCGCGTGGAAGCGCGTGTCCTCGAGGAGCCGTTCGTAGTTCGCGAGCCCGACGAAGGCGTACTGGGCGCGTCCCAGCCGCGCGTTCGTGAAGGATAGGCGCAGCCCGTCCAGAAGCGGGTACACGCGAAAGGCCACGAACAGCGCGAGCCCCGGCGCCAAGAACACGTACGGCGTCAGTGCGGCCCTGCGCACCCACAGGCGCCGTTGCCGACTCACGGGTCTTTCCTCACCTCGCGTCCGGCCGAAGAGATTGCCACCCTCACCCTGCCCTCTCCCTCTCCGAGGGAGAGGGATTCATTTCGGTCCCTTCATCCACGGAAGGAGGGTTGCGATGGGGAGATCGCTCTCATCCCTCTCCCCTGCCTCGGGGGAAAGGGCAGGGTGAGGGGGCGGCCAGCACGCGCGGAAGGTTCTCGTGAAGATCGCCCTGGCTAGTCGGGTAGCGCGTTGATCTGGCGGGCGAGGTCCTGCATCGCGGCTGCTGCCGGCTTCTGGCCGATGTAGACGCTCTCGATCACGGGACGCGTCAGGTTCTCCGCGGCCACCCACTTCGGAGTCGGCTGCCCGCCCTGCCAGTTCGGCGCCTGGGCGAGCAGGGTGCGAAGGACCGGATCCCCCGTGATGCGCGGATCCGAGTGTGGCTTGCGGAGAGCCGAGACCTGCCCGGCCTTCAGCGTCCACTCCGCCACGTGGTCGCTGATCCAGCGCATGTACGCCCACGCCGCGTCGCGCTTGGCGTTGTCGGCGGCCTTGGGCTTGGGGAAGGTGAACTGGTGCGGCATCGACCACACGACGGGTTGCTTGAACAGCCGGGGGACGGGGCTGACGGCAAAGTCCACCTTCGCCTCGCGAAGCCCCGTGAAATTCCACGAGCCGGCGATCCAGATGCCGAGCTTGCCCGCGATGAAGGCGTCCCGGCAGTTGGCATTGGCGGGGAGCGCGACCTTGTGCTGGGCGTGGATGGCGCCCCAGAACTCCGCGACCTCGATGGCCGCGGGCTCCGCAAGCGCAGCACGCTTGAGGTCGGCCGCGTAGACGTTCGCGCCGTTCTGCCAGAGGAGGTTCTGGAAGCCCCACGTGTACTTCCCCGGGTTCACGGTGCCGATGGAGAACCCGAAGGTGTCACCCTTGGTGATCTGCTTGGCCATGGCGAGGAGCTCGTCCCGGCTCGCGGGAATCTTCGGCTTGCCGTCGGATCCGACGAGACCGGCCTCGCGCATCACCTTGACGTTGAGATAGAGGAGATGCTGCGGGACGTCCAGAGGCAGCGCATACCGCTTCCCCTGGTACACGCCCCCCTGCCACGTGGAGGGAAGATAGTCGTCGGCCCGAAATCCCTTGGCCGTCGCCCGGCCCTCGTCGATTGCCTCCAGCACGCCGTCGTTGGCGAAATGCGGCACCTCGATGGTGTGGATCAAGGCGAGGTCGGGACCCTGGCCGGCCGGGACCGAGACCTGGAGCTTGGCGTAGAGGTCCGCCCACGGGATGCGTTGCTGCTCGATGCGAATGCCCGTGTCCTTGGTGAACTGATCGATCAGCTCGTCCATGATCTTGCCGTCCGCGCCCGTGAGCCCGTTCCAGTAGCTGATGGTCGGCTTGGGCTGGGCGGAGGCGCGGCGCGTGAGCACGGGAAGCGAGGCGGTGGCGCCCGCGGCGGCCCGAAGGAATGCGCGACGGTCGACCTTGGTCAGGGCCCGGTCCATGGCTCCTCCTCTCTGAGGAGCGATGCGCGCCTGGGATGATCGCGCACCGCGGAACACGACGGCGCGGCCTCCGATCGAGGCCGGTGCGACTATAGCCAGCGCCTCGATGGCAGTCAACTTGGTCGAGACACACGGCCACTCTGAGCTAGACTGCGGCGGCGGCGGACTTCGAACCCCGAGAGGAGCGCCATGGCCCGGATCGGCATCGACCTGCATCGCCGCATCGGCAGCGTGGACCGGCGCATCTTCGGGAACTTCATCGAGCATCTCGGCCGCTGCATCTACGGCGGGATCTTCGACGAGGGCTCGTCGCTGAGCGACCCCCACGGCTACCGGCTCGATGTCCTGGAGGCCGTCCGCCCCCTCCGCGTGCCCGTGCTCCGCTGGCCCGGCGGCAACTTCGTCAGCGGCTATCACTGGCTCGACGGCGTCGGCCCCGTCGACGGTCGCCCGCGCCGGTCCGAGCTCGCCTGGTACGCCGAGGAGTCCAACCGCTTCGGCACCAACGAGTTCATCGAGTACTGCCGGCGCATCGAGGCCGAGCCCTACATCTGCGTCAACATGGGCACCGGCACCATGGACGAGGCCCAGGCCTGGGTCGAGTACTGCAACGGCACCGGCAATACCTCCTGGGCGAACCTGCGGCGTCAGCACGGGCATCCGGAGCCCCACCGGGTCCGCTACTGGGGGCTCGGCAACGAGATGTACGGCGGCTGGCAGATCGGCAGCCTCAGCGCCGAGGACTACGTAAAGAAGGCCCGCACCTTCGCCCTGGTCATGAAGCGGACGGATCCCACCATCGAGCTCATCGGCTGCGGGCACAACGGCTGGAGCGACTGGGACGCGATCGTTCTCGAGGGCCTGGCCCCGATCGTGGACTACCACAGCATTCATCTCTACACGGGCCAACCCGATCACTACGCGAACGTCTTCCAGTCGCACCAGGCGGAGCGGGCGGTCCGCATCTGCTCGGCCCTCATCGAGCAGGTCCGGCTGACCCAGCGGATCGCCCATCCGATCCACATCGCCTTCGACGAGTGGAACGTCTGGTATCGCACCCGCAGCCACGAGGATCGCGTGGGCGGCGTCGAGGAGCGCTACAGCCTCTCCGACGCCCTCGCCGTGGCCACGTACCTGAACGGCTTCATCCGGAGCTGCCGGACCGTCCGGCTCGCCAACTTCGCCCAGCTCGTCAATGCCATCGCCCCGATCTTCACGAGCGCGACGGGACTGTTCCGGCAGACGATCTATCACCCGCTGCGTCTCTACGCGGAGCACACGCTCGGGACAGCCCTCGACGTCCAGGTCGACGGTCCGACCTACGATCTACCCGCCGATCGGGAGCAAGAAGTAATCGGGCGAGTGCACCACGTGGCCGACCTCGGCCCATTCCCGCTGCTGGACGCCTCCGCGACCTGGGATCCCGCCACCGGCCAGCTCACCCTCGCCGTGGTGAATCGCGATGGCGAGCGCAGCCACGCCGCGACCATCGATCTCGGCGGCGCGACGGTGACGGGCGGGCTCCTCGTCTCCGACGTCACCGGCCCCAACGTGGGCGCCATCAACTCCTTCGAGCGCCCGGACGTGGTCGGCGTTCGGGAGCGTCGGCGCGAGGTCGGCGGGGCCACGCTCGACTACGACTTCCCCGCGCATTCCCTGAGCGTCCTGAGGATGCAGATCCGCTGACCCCTCGTTGACAGTCCCCTCTCCCCTGTGGTGTAGTTCGCGCGTCCTCCGGACGTGAGAGGCGTGATCTGGCCCGTGCGGCGACAGAGCCGAGGGAGGCGCGATGAAGCGACTCATGGTCCTCGTCGGTTTCATGCTGATGGTGGCGACCGTCCTCGGGAGCGCGCCGGCGCCCGCGGCCGCCCAGGAGCCCATCAAGATCGGCGTCATCTACGGGCTCGGCGGCGCCGCCGCCCCCTACACCAAGCCCGCCGTCACCGGCCACGAGATGGCCGTCGAGGAGATCAACGGCAAGGGAGGGGTGCTCGGGCGAAAGCTCCAGCTCGTCGTCCGCGACGACCAGTCGAAGCCCGACGTGGGAGTGCGCGAGGCCCGCGACCTCATCCTCAAGGAAAAGGTCAATTTCCTCACCGGCATCATTCATAGCGGCGTGGCCCTGGCCGTCTCGGAAGTGGCCAAGGAGTACAAGACCATCCTCCTCGTCTCCATCGCCAAGACGGCGGCCTTGACGGAGGACAAGGGACACCGGTACGCCTTCCGCTCGACGTCCAACACCCTCATCGAGGGACGCGCGGCCGCCATCCTGATGGCCCAGCAGCCGTTCAAGCGGTACGCCATCGCCGGCCCCGACTACGAGTACGGGCACCGGATGGGCGAGGACTTCGTCACCCAGCTGAAGAAGCTCCGCCCCGACGTGCAGATCGTGACCGAAGTGTGGCCGAAGCTCGGTGAGCGCGACTTCACCCCTCACATCAATGCCCTGCTCCAGGCGAAGCCGGACATGGTCTTCTCGTCCATCTGGGGCGGCGATCACATCGCCTTCGTCAAGCAGGCCAAGCCGTACGGCTTCTTCGGCAAGACCCAGTACCTGGCCATCGGCCAGGGCGACCTCGACGTGGTCGTCCCTCTGGGGGCGGAGGCGCCGGAGGGCATGTGGGTCTCCTCCAACTACACCTTCTATCATCCGGACTCGCCGGCCAACCGCGACTTCGTGGCCAAGTACAAGGCCCGCACGGGCGACCTGCCGCCCTCGGGGGCCGCCTTCGCGTATACCTCGACCTACTTCCTCGCCGAGGCGATCCGCAAGGCCAAGAGCACGGACACGGAGAAGGTCGTGGACGCGCTGGAGGGGCTCACGGTGGAAACGGTCCACGGACCCTTGACCATCCGGGCGTACGACCATCAATCCAACAAGGGACAGTATTTCGGCCGGCTCAAGAAGGCGCCGGAATACCCCTTCCTGATCATCGGCGACCTCCAGTACATCGGCGGCGAGAAGACCATGCGCACCTTGGATGAGGTCAAGGCCCTGCGGGGCCAGAAGTAGCTCCACGGCCGCCGTCCCCGGCACGAGCGGGCGCCATGATTGACCTTGGCATCCTCGGCGATCCCGCTTTCGTCGCCGTGCAGTGCCTGAACGGGCTCACGCAGGCGATGTTTCTCTTCCTCATCGCCTCGGGCCTCACCCTCATCTTCGGCGTGCTGGGCGTCCTGAATTTCGCGCACGGCTCCCTCTACATGCTGGGCGCTTATCTGAGCTACACCATCGCTTCCCTCTTCGTGGGCCGGCCCTCCGCGTTCTGGGTGGCCCTCGTCCTGGGCTCTCTGGGGGTCGCGCTGGCGGGCGGCCTCATCGAGGCCGTCTTTCTTCGTCCGGTATACCGCCGCGAAGAACTGGACCAGCTCCTCGTGACCTACGCCCTCGTGCTCATCATCGGTGACGTCGTGAAGTTCGCGTGGGGCCCCGACAACCGGTCCATCTCGCGCCCGGCCATCCTCGCGGGCTCGGTGCTCATCGGAGGCCGAGACTTCCCGACCTACAACCTCGTCGTCATCGCGCTGGGCCCCCTGGTGGCCGCCGCCCTGTGGCTCCTCCTCACGCGCACGCAGTTCGGTCGGCTCATCCGCGCGGCCGCCAGTGACCGCGAGATGGTGGGCGTGGTCGGGGCGGACGTCTCCCGGCTCTTCACGGGCGTCTTCGTGCTCGGAGCGTGGCTGGGTGGACTGGGAGGCGGGCTGGCCGCGCCCGTGGGCGCCATCTACCCCGGGATGGACGTCGAAGTCATCGCCGAATCGTTCATCGTGGTCGTGGTGGGCGGCATGGGCAGCCTGACCGGCACGCTCCTCGGGTCCATCATCATCGGCCAGCTCAACGCCTTCGGCATCCTGTTCTTCCCCCGCTTCGCGCTCCTCTTCGTCTACGTGTTGATGGTGGTCGTGCTCGTGGTGCGTCCCTGGGGGCTGCTGGGCAAGCCCCACACGCGCTGAGCGGCACGGATGGTACTCGCTCGAAGAACGGCGGTGGCGACGGCGGCGACGGCCCTCCTCGCCGTGCCGCTCGGGCTGCCCAAGTTCTACCTCCTGCTCGCGACCGAGATCCTGATCATGGGTCTCTTCGCCATGGCCTTCAACCTGCTCCTCGGCTATGGCGGCATGGTCTCCTTCGGACACGCGGCCTTCTACGGCGTGGGCGCGTACACCTGCGGCCTCCTCCTCAAGAAGGCGGATGTCCCCTTCGCGGTGTCTTTCCTCGCCGCCCCCGTGGTGGCGGCCGCCGTCGCCCTGGTCTTCGGACTGCTCTGCATCCGTCTCACGCGCATCTACTTCTCCATGCTCACCCTGGCCTTCTCGCAGATCGTGTGGGCCATCGCGTTCAAGTGGTACAGCCTCACGGGCGGCGACAACGGGCTCATCGGCATCCCGGTCCCGAGCGCCCTCGCGGACCCGCGCGCCCTCTATCTCTTCACCGTGGCCATCGTGGTGCTCGTGGGTGGGCTCCTCTGGCGCCTCGTCAACGCGCCGTTCGGCCGGACCCTCCTGGCCGTCCGGGAGAACGCCGAGCGCGCGGAGTTCGTGGGCATTCACGTCCGGCGTGTCCAGCTTGCCGCCTTCGTCATCTCGGGCGGGGTGTCGGGACTGGCGGGGGCGCTGTTTTCCCTGTTCAGCCGCGGCGCTTTCCCGGACTACGCGTACTGGACCAAGTCCGCCGAGGTCCTGCTCATGACGCTCCTGGGCGGGCCGTACGTGTTCCTCGGGCCCGCCCTCGGCGCGGCCATCCTCATCGCCTTGAACTCCATCGTGACCTCCTTCACCGAGTACTGGCCGGTCGTCCTCGGCGCCGTTCTCCTCATGCTGATCTACGTCTTTCCCGGCGGGGTGACGCGGTTCTTTCTCGTCGGACCGACGGCGCCCGCGCGGGCGCCGGGCGAGCCCCGCTGATGGCCGGGCCCCTCCTCGAGGTCGCGCGCCTCAAGCGCTCCTTCGGCGGCTTTCAGGCCCTGGGCGGCGTGAGCTTCCAGGTCGAAGCGGGCGAGATCTCGGCGGTGATCGGGCCCAACGGCGCGGGCAAGACGACCCTGTTCAATGTCATCACCGGGCACCTGGCGCCGGACTCGGGACGGGTAGGCTTTGCCGGCCGAGACATCACCGGCCAGCCGCCCCACGCGATCTGCCGCCTCGGGCTGGCGCGCTCGTTCCAGCGCACCAATATCTTTCCGCGTCTCTCCGTCTTCGAGAACGTGCAGATCGCCATTCTCTCGCACGAGCGGCGCGCCTATGGCCTCTGGACGGGGGCCCAGGGTCTCGGACGGGACCGCACCATGGAGATTCTCGAGGACGTGGGGCTGGCCCTGCGCGCGGCCGACCCGAGCGGCAGCCTCTCGTACGGGGATCAGAAGCAGCTCGAGCTCGGCATCGCGCTCGCCCTGGAACCCACCCTCCTCCTTCTCGACGAGCCGACGGCCGGCATGTCGCCGCAGGAGACGCGGACGAGCGTGGCCCTGGTGGCGCGCATCGCGCGCGAGCGGAAGCTCACCGTGCTCTTCACCGAGCACGACATGGACGTCGTCTTCTCGGTGGCGCAACGGATCCGCGTGCTCCACCAGGGGCGCCTGATCGCGGAAGGCGCGCCCGAGGAGATCCGGGGCCTCGCCGAGGTCAAGCGCGTGTACTTCGGCGAGGGCGCCATCAGGACGCGCCGGGCGCCATGATGCTCGAGGTGCGGGACCTCCACGCGAGCTACGACCTGAGCCAGATTCTCTTCGGGGTTGGGCTCGAGGTCCGCGAGGGCGAGGTCGTGTGCATCCTCGGGCGCAATGGCGTGGGCAAGACGACGACGCTCCGGAGCATCGTCGGCCTCACCCCGCCCTACCGGGGCCAGGTCCTCTTCAACGGCACGGACATCACGGGATGGCCGCCCTACCGCGTGTCGCGCCGGGGTATCGGCTTCGTGCCCCAGGACCGCCGCATCTTCGCGGACCTCTCCGTGCGAGAGAACCTGGAGGTCGCGCGCCGGGCCCTGGCCACGCCCACGCCAGCCTGGACGGTGGAGCGGATCTACACGGCCTTCCCCATTCTCGCCCAGCTCGACCGACGCCGGGCGGGCTATCTCTCGGGAGGCGAGCAGCAGATGCTCGCGGTCGGTCGCGCCCTCATGGGCAATCCCCGCCTCCTCATCCTGGACGAGCCCTCCGAGGGTCTGGCTCCCCTGATCGTGGAGGCGCTCGCCGACCAGATCGCCGTCCTCAAGGACGAGGGCATGACCATCCTGATGGCGGAGCAGAACCTGGCCCT